>JBCDGJ010000257.1:0-5766 GCA_038757945.1 Pseudomonadota bacterium | reverse complement strand
TGGCGGCTTCGAGCGTGATCGAGCAGGGAAAGACCTCGCCTTCGCCGTTGGTGGCTTCGATGTCGAAGCTGGTGCCCTTTTTGGTGGTGCGAAAGGTCTTCAGCGCCGTTCGCAGGGTTTCGATGCTCGACTCGGCGATCAGATCGATCAACGGCAGCCCGATGAGATCGTCGGCATCGGCGAAGCTGAAGAGGCTCAGGTAGGCGTCGTTAGCGTAGATGTGCATACCCTCATGCACGTAGGCGATCGCGGCGCTGGCAGATTGCAGCAGCAGCTGGCAGCGTTGCTCGGCTTCCGATAGCGCGCGTTTGTTCTGCACCAGCTTGGCCGTCAGGCACTGTGCTTCGAGCTCGCGCTGGCAGCTGCGCAGCAGGTGTGTCTGGTGGCTGCGGTGCACCATGTCGCTGGCACCGAGCTTGAGGGCTGTGTCAACGGAGGCAAAGGGCAGGGCAGCCGGTTCGGCGTCGCCGCGCAGCAGGATGATCGGTAGCCGGGGATTGAGCTCGCGGATCGCCGGAATGGCGCGCTCAGCGTCTTCGAGCCCGGTCTCCAGCAGCATCAGATCCGCGTTCTGCACGTGGTCCGCCGCCAGGGACAGGTCGTCGATATAGCGCAGGCGGGTCACAATACCGGCGCTCCGCAACAGTGAATCTATCGCGTAGGCGTCGTTCTCTGTGTTGTCGGCGATGAGTACCTGAACGGTGCCGTTCAGGTTTTCGGCCGGCGTGTCCATGTCAGCGACCCGGTTCAATGACGATTCCTGCCAGATCACTCATGGTGCGGCGTGCTCCTGGATTTTCCAAGTAACCATCCAACATACGGAACGTGAACTGGTTAAAGCTCTCGGTGGCTTCCACGCAGCTCCGGAGCTGTGCGGTGTTCTGGATGCCCTGGCGTTGCAGGTGCACTTTCTGCTCGGTGGCAAAGGGGACCTTCGGCGTGATCAGCATGGCCTCCTGGCTGATCGCCTTGATCTCCGGCAGCAGCAGGGCACGCGCATAGTCCGTGGGCCCACCGCGCTTCTGCACGACGCGCGCGGCGATTGGAATGGCGCGCGGAGAAATCAGCTCGATCCCCGTGGTCGTCGCCTGTCCGGCTTCCTGCTGGATCCAGCGCACGACCGCGATACACCAGCGCTGGTCGCTGGCTTCCCGGACCGCGACCAGCTCGCCGGTCTTGAGGTTCGGCGGCAGGCGCTCCGGCCAGCGGATGCGATAGCCGCTCGGGCTGGTGTCGACCGTCCGTGTGCGGTGGTAGCGGTAGAGGCTGACGGAATCCGACTCCGCGAACCCTTCCGTAATCGCTGGCTGGCGCTCGTCGGGCCCGCCTTTCAGCTGGCCGGTGAGCAGGATCTTCTCCGGGTTGGCAACGTTCGGGTTCTGCGGGATGCGGACTCTCAGATCGAATGCGTTTTCCCAGACATCGCCGTTGCTGCGCTCAGCCCCCGGGCTGCTCGGAGACTGATCAAGGGTGTCCAGGAACGGGTTGATCTCGCGCCGCAGCAGCGCGTCGGTGTCCGTCACCTGTTCTGAGAACACCACGCCGCCGCTCAAGAAGAAGTGCACGTTGCGCAGGCCGACGCTGACCAGCAGCTCGGTATCGGACGGGGTCCGGCGATGGCTGCGCTCGGTGATCTTGCCCCAGGCACCGATCAGCTGCGAAAGCAGCTCGTTGTCGATGAAATCGGGGATCGGAATCGAGCTGTCGATGTCGCGCAGGTAGGCTTCGAGCTCGTAGACCAGCACGTCCGTGCGAATGCTGCGGGGCTCGGTACAGGGGCGATTGAGCGTGCTGTAGATGGGTCCGTGATCGCTCATCAGGTCGATACGGAACAGAGCGTCGGGGTTGGGCGCTTCGAGAAATACCCGCGAGACCCACTGCTCGAGCGCATTGAAGATCCGGCTCAGGTGCCGGTGCCGGAGCTGGTTCGGCCGGCAGCAGCTCAGCAGCAGCTGGCGCATGTAGACGTCGGTGACGGACAGCGCAAGCTCGTGGTGGTTTTCCGGATCCGGCAGGCGCGTGCCGGCGATCTCCATCTGCTCGGCGAGCAGGTACAGCTGATTCATGGTCAGCCAGATGTCCGGCGGTGCCGAGACGTAGAGCTGCAGCGTGCGCAGCAGCTGCCTGGAAAAGTCGGAGATCGAGCGGTGGATGGCTTTCGCCAGCAGGTCCTTGTTCAGGCCACGCTGGGCCGACTGGTTCTGCAGCACGTCGCGGACCACCGCGTTGTAGCCTTCGCAGAGGCAGTTCTGCAGATGCTGCGCCAGGTTTCCGAGGTCGTCGCTCTGTTGCGACGGTGCCAGTGCCGCCCGGTCAAGGCGGGTTGCCAGATAGTGCACGGCCGGCCGCAGCACTTCGAGCAGCTCCATGCGGGCATCGGGAGTCGTGTGCAGGCAGGCGATCTCGGTCACGCATTCGTCAACAAGCTTGGCCGCGCTGGCCGTGTTCGCCATAGGCAAGGCACTAACCCAATCAGCCAGGCTGCTGGCCGTCGTTTCGCATCGGGAGAGGGCTTCAAGACGTGGCGAAGGTACACGGATGCGCAGCGCACCAGCGCTGTTCGACGAACTATCCATTGCGCGTCGAGTCCATATGGTCCTTCATGGGCAGCAGTATATGCGAAGCGACTGCCAGCGCCGCATCGTTGTCGCGGCCGCTGTGACTGGCCGCACGTTTTCTGTCGTCGCTACCGACGACCTGAGTCCGGCCCGCCGATCGGCTTCGTACCTGGGTCGCCGCCGCTGCCCGCTCGCCAGCGGACAGGCCGGCGGGCCGAGGTCGGCAGCAGCGGTGCGGGCAGGTATCATGCCGGCCGTTCAGTTTTCAGCGCGGAGCATCCATGGCCAGCTATTCCACCAACGAGTTTCGCTCAGGCATGAAGGTCATGCTCGAGGGTGACCCCTGCAGCATCCTCGAGAACGAGTTCGTGAAGCCCGGCAAGGGTCAGGCCTTCAACCGCGTGAAGCTTCGTAACCTGCTCAACGGCCGGGTCTGGGAGCGGACCTTCAAGTCCGGAGACAGCCTGGAAGCGGCCGATGTACTCGATATCGATATGGAGTACCTCTACACCGATGGCGAGCTGTTTCACTTCATGAAAACCGACGGCAGCTACGAGCAGCTCGGTGCGACCACCGCAGTCGTGGGCGATGCCAAGGACTGGCTGCTGGAGCAGACGGTCTGTCAGGTCACGCTCTGGAACGACGACCCCATCGCCGTGACGCCGCCCAACTTCGTCGAGCTGGAGGTCACCGAAACTGATCCGGGTATCAAAGGCGACACGGCCCAGGGCGGTTCCAAGCCGGCGACCATGAGCACCGGCGCGGTGGTGCGGGTACCGCTGTTCGTCAACATCGGCGACATCCTGAAAATCGATACGCGTAACGGCGAGTACGTCAGCCGCGGCGGCAAGGGCTGACCGGGCAGCTGATACCGCTGCTGCAAGGTTTCGTGCGCTCGCTGCCGTGAGCAGAGCCAACTGGGCGCCGAGTGCAGACGTCGACACGCTGCGTCGACGTGCGTCCATCTTTGCAGCCATTCGTGCTTTCTTTGCCGAGTGCGACGTGCTCGAGTTTCACCCGCCGGCGCTGGCCCGGCACACGGTGACGGATCCGCACGTCGAGGCCATAGCCGTGCCCGGCTACGGCTACCTGCAGACCTCGCCGGAGGCGGCCATGAAGCGGGCGCTGGCCGCCGGCGCGCCCGATCTCTACGCGCTTGGCCCCGCCTTTCGGGCTGATGAGCAGGGGCGGCTGCATGCCGCGGAGTTCACGCTCCTCGAGTGGTACCGCCTCGGCTTTGATGATGCGGCGTTGCGAGCCGAGGTGGCTGCGCTGGTCGATCGGGTACTGGGTCCTGCCGACTACGTAACGATCAGCCATCAGGCACTGTTGGCGCAGGCGCCGCCACCCGACCCGCTCCCGGATGATCCGGCCGTTGCTGAAGACCTGCGGCTGGTCACCGCGTTGGACGCGCTCGGCCCGGGGCGCGTGTTCGTTGTTGATTTTCCGGCGGCCACTGCAGCCATGGCGCGTCTGCGGCCTGAGCAGCCGCATCTGGCTGCGCGGTTCGAGCTCGTGATCGACGGGGTCGAGATTGCCAACGGCTATGACGAGGGCACCGACGCGGAACAGCTGCGGCAGCGCTTTGCAGCGGATCAGGCCGCGCGTCGATCCGCGGGTGTGGACGTGCCGGCGGCAGACCCGTATCTGCTGTCTGCACTCGACGCCGGCCTGCCACGCTGTGCGGGCGTTGCGCTTGGCGTGGACCGGCTGATCATGCTCGCGTTGGGTGCATCTCGTCTCGAAGCCGTACTGCCGTTTACGCTGGACCCTTCAGTGCCTGAGTGAGCGACTGCCCCACCAGGACCCGGCTGCCGGCTCTGAGCTCCTGCCGCCAGGGGGGTTCTGCCGGCCCGGTGCAGACGATCACCGTGGAGCCAAGCAGAAAGCGGCCGATCTCGCTGCCGCGGGTGAACGTCTGCCGGTGTGTGCTCTGCGCAAGCTCCCGGTACGGTGACGGCGGGGTGCCGAACACGGTTTCGATGCTGCCGACGATCAGCGCGCCGACCAGCACCATGGCCAGCGGGCCCTGATCCGTTTCGAACTCGAGGGCCAGGCGTTCATTCTGGCAGAACAGGTTGGCGATGCCGGCCTCGGTGCGGCCGTTGACGGAAAACAGCGTGCCGGGGATTGCCGTGCTGCGGATCAGCGTGCCGAGCCTCGGCACGTGGATCCGGTGGTAGTCGCTGGGTGCCAGATACAGGGTTGCGAAGCGACCGCCCTCGTAGGGTGCGATCCGCTCCGCCGCGGTTCCATCGCGGCACCCCAGCAACTCGTCGAGGCGGTAGCGATTGCCCTTGGCCTGGAACAGCGTGCCCTCGCTGATGGTGCCGAGCTGGCTGACGCTGCCGTCGACCGGGCTCACCAGCGTCTGATCGTCACCTTCCAGCGGCCGTACTTCTTCGCGCAGCGCGCGGGTGAAGAACGCATTGAAGCTTTCGTAGTCGGCAAACGATGCCCGTTCCGCTTCTTCCAGCGAAATGCCGTAGGCGCGGGCAAAGCTGCGGATGAACGGGGTTTTCACCCAGCCGCGCTCGCTGGCCGCGAGACGGCCGACGAGTCTCGTCAGCGCATGTCTCGGCAGCAGGTGCTGCAGCGCAATGAACGGATCAGCCACTCGCCGGGCCTCCCGGCTCGGCATCGGTGACGATGGGCGTGTCCGGATCGTTGCCCCACTCGGCCCAGGAGCCGTCGTAGCCGCGGATGTCGGCGCCCAGGATTCTTCCGACCAGGTAAGCGAGCGAGGAGCGGTGGTGGGTCTGGCAGTGCGCGATCAGCGGGTGCTCGAGGTCGAGCCCAACGCCTTCGATGCGCACCTTCAGATCCTCGGGCAGCCGGTAGCCGCGCGCCGGATCCATGAGATGCACCCAGTCCAGATTGCGGGCGCCGGGAATGTGGCCGGCTCGGGCCGCACCGGAGCGCAGCCCCAGATATTCCTCCGCCGAGCGGGCGTCCCAGATCTGTGCGTCACCGCCGGCGCTCGCTGCGGCCACGTCCTGCTGCAGCGCGCGCGGGCGCTCATCCAGGGTCGGCTGCCAGCTGCTTGCGGCGGGCGGTACCGGTGCGCCGTCGGCAGTGGGCAACCCTTCTTCGACCCAGGCGATTAGCCCGCCGTTCAGATAGTGCCAGTTGCGTTGGCCCAGGCAGTCCAGCGTCCACAGCAAACGTCCTGCCCAGCCACCGCCCTCGTCGTCCAGCGCGATGAGCG
>JBCDGJ010000256.1:0-5795 GCA_038757945.1 Pseudomonadota bacterium | reverse complement strand
GCTGGCACGGTGTCCGGTGCATTTATCTGCCTGCGGTCGGCGGCGGACGCCTTAGTGTCTATGAGAGAATCTAGGCAGCCGGCGGACTGGGCAGCTGCCGGTGCCTGAAGCAGAGCCGGGATCGCAATCATGCTGGAGTCAGCAGCGCTACAGAATTGGGTATTGGCCGTGTGTCTCGTGTGCTGCGCGGTGCCCGGCGTAGCTGCTGATGAGGGCGTGCACGCCGTGACCGAAGCGCTGTTGCCGGTCTGGTGGATCAACGGCGAGCGGCCGGCACCGCGGTCCCTTGAGGAACGCATGGCGCACTACGGCACGCCCGCGATCAGCATCGCTGTGATCACGAGCGGCGAGCTGGCGTGGGCACGCGCCTGGGGTAGCGCTGATCGCAACGGCGGGCGTCCGGTGACCACCAGGACGCGCTTTCAGGCGGCGTCCATCAGCAAGCCGATTACTGCGCTGGCCGCTTTGCTACTCATGGAATCGGGGCAGCTGGATATCGATAGGCCGGTGCAGGACTACCTGCGGCGCTGGACGCTGCCGGCAACCGAGCTTACCGAAGGGTCGCCGGTAACCGTACGACGGATCCTGAATCACACGGCTGGGCTGAGCGTACCAGGCTTTCCCGGCTACGATCCGGCAGGTCCGGTGCCAACCGTCCTCGATGTGCTTTCCGGCAGGGGCAATACCGAAGCCGTGCGCGTCGGCTACGCCCCTGGTTCCGCGTGGCAGTACTCCGGCGGCGGCTATACGGTGTTGCAGGTGCTGCTTGAGGATGTCACCGGCGAGCCTTTTGCCGTGCTGCTCGATCGCCTCGTGCTTACGCCGCTCGAGATGCGGCGCAGCACCTTCGCACAGCCACCTCCAGCCTGGTTCCACGCTAAGGCTGCAGTCGGCTACCGGGCCGATGGTGAGCGTGTTGCAGGTGGTGCTCACATCTATCCCGAGCAGGCCGCTGCCGGGCTCTGGACAACCCCGTCTGAACTTGCGCGCTATCTGCTCGCTGTGCGGATCAGCGCTCGCGGCGAAGCGGGGCTGCTGGACCGGAACACTGTCGGCGCCATGCTAAAGATCGGCCGCAACAATCATGGGCTTGGCCCCGATGTCCGTAAGCAGGTCGATGGGCTGCGGTTCGGTCATGATGGCGGCAACGCAGGTTTTCAGTCGACGATGTTCTTATCGCTCGAGCAGGGCTACGGGGCGGTCATCATGACCAACTCGGATACGGGTTTCAGCCTGATCGGGGAGATGCTGCAGGCGCTTGCCCGTCACTATCGGTGGCCGGGCTTCGAGCCGGAAATCAAACAGCCGATCCGGCTGGGACAGGCGGCACTCGCCCGCTATGTGGGGACCTATCAGCTCGGCGAACGTGGCCGGCTGTTCGTCGAGGCCGGTCAGGGTGGTCTGACCGTCACCGCTGACTTCCATGACAACACGGGCACCTACCTGCCGGAGTCCGAACATACCTTCTTTGATCGGCAGGACCGCGGCAGCCTCAGCTTTGAGGTGCGCAAGGGCAAAGCCGTGGCGCTGATCGCTGGTGGTGAGTTCCGCGCCGTGCGGATGGACAACGACAGAGCACGCGGAGCAGACGGTTCATGAGTGTCGAAATCAACGGCGTGGCACACATCCAGATCACCATCAACGAGCCGGCGCGCAGCCTGCCGTTCTGGGAGTCCCTGTGCCACTTTATGGGCATGCGAACCCTGATCCGCAACGACGACACCGTGTACTGCATCGGCGGCCGCACGGGGATCCTGGTGCGGGCGGCGCCGGATGCGCTGCGTGGCGCGCAGTTCGATCAGTGGCGGGTCGGACTGCATCACTTCTGCCTGCGGGCACGGTCGCCGGAGGATGTGGATGCAATCTACGAGCACGTTTGCAGCCTCGGCGCGCACATCGTTCGCGCGCCGGAAGCGGGCGAACACTTTGCGCCCGGCTACTACTCCGTGCTGTTCGAGGATCCCGATGGCATACGGGTCGAGATCAATCACGTACCGGGCCAGGGGCACTTCGGCGGCGCGGGGCGGCTCGGCCCTGACGGTCCCGGTCCTGCGTCCACCTACGGGGAAGAGGGGCTGGGTGATGGCTGATCGCCAGCTACCTCGAACGCTGCTGAAGATCCCGGCGTTTCTGCTCGGCACGGCGGAACGCTCAATCGCCGGCGCCCGGGCCCGGCCAGCTGCGCTCCCGGGGCTGCTAAGATGATGCTCGTGAACCGGTGAGGGGGGCGAGTTCATGAGCGAAGTCATAGCAACCGATCAGACGGTCTTTGACGGGCCGGCGCTGGTCGCCGGCCTGAACCAGTACCTGCGGCTGCGCACCACGCCCATTGGTATGAAGCTGTTCGAGTCTGCCGATGAGATGGCGGCAATACCGCGCATTCGCCGGCCTTCGGCGATTCACACCACGGATCAGATCGTCGGGCAGGCCAGCCGCAACGGCTGGACCGTCGGCATTACCGCTGAGGATCTCGTAGGGGCGCAGTGCAGCACTGTCATCGGCCTGCACCCGCGCAGCGAGGAGTGGCTGTCCGGATCGCGGATGGCGGGCGTCTGGTTTGCCGATCAGGAAGAAGCCGCCCGGCATCAGCACGCCATGGACGTCGTGCCCCATGGCCGCTACGAGGCCATGGCCGTCAGCCCGCTGGCGACCGGGCGACTGAACCCGCCGGATATCTGCCTGATTTACGCCACCCCGGCCCAGATGATCCTGTTCATCAACGGGCTGCAGTGGACGGGCTACAAGAAGCTCGAGTGGGGTTGTGTGGGGGAATCATCCTGTGCCGACTCCTGGGGACGGGCGTTGGCGACCGGAGAACCGAGCCTGTCGATTCCCTGCTTCGCCGAGCGCCGCTATGGGGGCGTGATGGAGGACGAGCTGCTGATGGCGATTCCGCCGCGGTTCCTGCCGAAGGTGATCGATGGCCTCGCGCACTTGTCGGGCAATGGCCTGCGCTATCCCATTGCGCCCTACGGCGTTAACACGGATGCCCGCGCCGGCATGGGCGTATCCTACTAGCAGCCCGTGGGCCAATTCCTCTGAGCGGCCGAGTCTTTTTCAACAGGCTGCTCGCTGCTCCGATTGCCGCGACGCGTCAGGCTTTGCCTGGTAAGAAACGGTGAGTCGTGTGTCCACTCGACGGGGCGTGGGTCACAGAACGGGGCCGGAATTCAGATTTGCGGTGTTCACCGCGCGAATTGTGGTGCCCGCCGCCGGGGTTTTCCTGCACCCTGCGTCATTGCTCTGGCGCGTTTCGGCGAAATCTGTCAAAGAAACTCTAAGTCACTGATCTTAAGGCGTTCACATTCCTGATACGTCTGCGCGTCGGGCTGGCACCGGCATTGCTCTTCAGACCGCAAGCAAAACAAGAACGATGCGGTTGGACCTCGCCATGAAGCAGTTGAGCAATAAAATCATCAAGACATCCCTGGCGCTCTCGGCCCTGACTCTGGGCGTCCAGGTTGCGGTCGAGCAGCACGACGCAGAACTGCCGGGGCAGGCACCAGCGCCCATCACCGTTGTGGGCGAACGCGCCGCTGCCGTACCTTTGGTTGAGCGCGACCCGGCCCAGATGCTCGGCAGTGCGGCAACGACTGCCTCTGCTCCGACCGAGCACTTCACTGGCGTTTCCGCTGCTGGAGTTAACAGCGCTGCGTCCGCTGCTGAGGTCGAAGCGGATGCCGAGCCGGTGCCGCAGAATCCGCGCGCGCACGGCGGTCCGAGCCGCGTCCACAAGCCGTTCCTGGTGGACACCCGTGATCCGGCCGCGCGCGCAGCCCTGCAGAAGGCGGTGACTGAAGCCGGCGGTCGTCTCGGCGAGCATCAGGACGTCGCGGGGTTCTCGAGCGTCTGGCTGCCCGAGGCAGCCCAAGCCGTGCTTGAGTCTGACCACGGGTTGACGGCCGTAGCTGATGAGCTGGTCTTCGCCGCAGCGAACGTGAACGGCAAGCACCAGCGCATTGGCCTGCCGGGCGGCTACGTTGCCGCGACGACGTCTCCGTCGTCACACGTCACCGTTGCCGTGCTCGATACTGGAGTCATGAAACACTCGGATCTCCAGGTGAAAAGGCGGCAGAACTTCGTGCCGCTGAGCACCGCCGAATCCGTGAAGGACAAGTTCAGCACCGGCGACTACTTCGGCAGCGACGGCATAACGCTCTGGGACGAGAGCTGGGTTGAGTTCCTTGATGACGACGATGCCGACAGGGGTGCTATTTCCGTCATTGATGACAACGGTAACAAGGTGCTGAAGCTTCGGCCACGCGGCCGCTTCGTCGCCAACGATCGTCGCGTGCCCCTGGCTGGCGCGCAGTCGGCGTCGGTCAGCTTCAAGTGGCGCGCTGCTAACGGGACGTCTGCCACGACCTGGCTCGAAGTGTACTCGCCGCAGTCCGGCTGGGAGATTGTGCACACGCTTCCGCGCGCGACGGAAGACGAGTGGCAAAACGTGACCGTCGATCTGACGCCGTACATCTCCAGCGATACCTATATCAGCTTCTCGACCTCCGATAGGAGCAGATACGAGACGCACATTGATGACGTAGTCGTCGACTACACCCTGGCAGGCAGCAACGCCGACGGCTACGGGCACGGCAGTCACGTCGCCGGCATCATTGGTGGCAAGGGGCAGAAGTCCAAGTCCGGTGCGCGCGGGGTTGCCAAGGGCGCCAAGGTGCACGGCGTGCGCGTGCTCGACAGCCACGGCCGCGGCTACATGTCAGATGTCCTGGCTGGCCTGCAGTGGGTGCAGGACAATGCCGCGAAAGAAGAGATTCGTGTCGTCAACCTCTCCCTCGGCAAGCCGATCAGCGAAAGCGCGGCGGAGGATCCGTTGGTGCAGGCCGTCGAGGCACTCTGGGACGCGGGGCTGGTTGTTGTTGTTTCCTCTGGCAACTACGGCAGTTACGGCAACTTCACCGTTACGAGCCCCGGGAACAGCCCCAAGGTCATCACCGTAGGTTCGCTCGACGATCTGGGCACCGCAGACTTTGGGGATGACGTTGTCGCAAGCTACTCCTCTCGCGGCCCCACCATGGTGGATCACTACCTGAAGCCGGATCTTGTTGCACCGGGTTCAGCGTATCGCGCCACGATCGGTGGGCGCAGCAAGCTAGGCCGCATGCTCGCGAATAACGTTGTCGATTGCGACAAGCACAACGGCTGCGACGAAGCGTTTGTCGACCTGTCCGGTACCAGCATGGCGGCCGCTGTCGTCTCCGGCGCCGCTGTTGCGATGCTGAGTCAGGATCTTTCGCTGACTCCTGCAACGGTCAAAGCGCGACTGATGCGGTCCGCGACCAAGCTCGACGCGGATCCGACGGATGTCGGTGCTGGTGTCCTGAACATCTCTGCAGCGCTTGCCGACACGGGGGTCGTCTTCGGTCAAGCCCTGTCACCGAAGATGGCGCGCTCGGAAAGCGGCAGAGCCATTCTGGTGGAAGATACTGCCCAGCTCTGGGGTGCGGCTGAGTGGGCGAACAGCTACCTGTGGTCCAACAACTACCTCTGGGCCAACGGTTACGGGCTCGCTGACGGCTACGTCGGTACCGACTCCTACCTGTGGTCGAACAACTACTTGTGGTCAAACAGCTACCTTTGGTCGAACAACTACCTGTGGTCGAATAACTACCTCTGGGCCAACAACTACCTCTGGGCCAACCACGTGCGCGGTATGTCGGCAAACTCGGAGCAGCTGGCAGAGGCGTTCTCTACGGGTCAGTCCGGGAACGTTGCCAGCGGTACCGTCACCCAGGGTAGCGCACCGACCAGCCGCTGAGTTGTCGGCTGCTGGATCG
>JBCDGJ010000255.1:0-5833 GCA_038757945.1 Pseudomonadota bacterium | reverse complement strand
CATTTGCTTCGTCCGGCAGTTCGGCAAGGCCCACGGCGTTCTTATCGAAGCCGGTTGGCGCGGATACCGGGCAAACCGCATTCACCCGTATCCGCGGCGCAAGCTCTGCGGCCAGTCCACGCGTCAGGATGTTCACAGCTCCTTTGGACGCGTTGTAAGGCGTCAGGCCCGGCCGCGGCCGCTTAGCGCCGATCGAGGAAGTGCTGATGAGGCTGCCGCCCTCCGACATGTGCGGCACGCAGTACTTCGCGGCAAGAAAGACGCTGCGCACGTTGATGGCAAACATGCAGTCGAAGTCTTCCGTCGCCATGTCCACCATGGGCGAGGTGAGATGCGGCACGCCGGCATTCGCGCAGACCACGTCGATCTGCCCGAAAGCCGCCACCGCAGCGGCGGCCAGCGCCGCGTTCCCGGCTTCGTCCGCCACGTCGAGTTCAACGGCAATGGCGTTAGGCAGTTCCGCTGCTACCGCTTCCGCACCAGCACGATTCAGATCCGCAACGACGACCCCGGCACCCGCGTCCGCAAACCGCTCGGCAATCGCAGTCCCAAAACCAGACGCACCGCCGGTGACGATCACGCATTTGCCGTCGAACTCGGCCATAACCTTCTCCTGCACTGATTTAACATCCGTTCGTGACCCATCCGCTGCTTCATCTCAAAGCGCACATAAGGCCGCTGGCGAAGCGCGCTACCGTGGCAGGAGCGATCTGGCGAGTAGCTCCACCCCTGCTCAGAACCTGCATACGCAGATGGAAGTATCAGTAACCCCGACGCCGCCAGTCGTTATTTGTTCATCGACCAATATCACATCCTGAACGTTCACTTATTGGCTGTCAAACTAATATGTTCAACAGCTGCGTAGCTCGTGCACGAGGACAAGACGACAGAGATAGGAACTGCAGCTGGACACCCTCAGGATGAGCGGGAGGACGACTCATCCGATGGCCATTGGGCGCAAAGCACCCGGCCCTCGCGATCAGGCAACCACCGTCTCGACACCCGCTTTGATCAACCGCCTGAGACGGCTGGGCGTTTCGCCCGCGCGGGCTCGCAGAGACAGGCTGTGTAACAGGCTCTGCGCAACAGCGGCGCGGCTTTTCGAGTCAAAGGTGGCTGCCAACTAGCCCGCGTCGCGGGCGCGGTGGAGATCGGCATTATCGATCAGATCGAGGAGCAGCTGGGCTGACCGAAGACGCCGGCCACACGGCACCAGGGCCGCGACAGGATCCGCATCGGTCCAGACAGTCCACGGGCTTGCCGGTCACGCCGGCCATCGGCAGATGCTCCAGAAGCTAACGGGTGTGTCGCACACGAACAGACCCGCTATAGTCGCAGCGATGGCAATCAAAGCTGACACCTCATTTTCACTGGCAGATCAGCTGTTCAATGCTGAGTCGGTCAGTACGCTTGCTGACGCGATCGCGACAGCATGGCCGGAATTCGACCCGGAAAAGTTTACCCGGAAGAGCCTGGCCTCCTTTCCCGATCTCGAGCTGAAGCAACGTATCAACCACATGGTTGATCAGCTCGATGAGCAGTTGCCCGCTGACTTTGACCCGGCCGTCGACCTCCTCGAGTCCGCCCTGCCGGCGCCCCTCGACCCCAGCCTCACCGACGATGATTTTGGCCAGTTCATCTGGTCAGTACCCGCTGAGTGGGTGGCACAAAATGGCTGCACAGACGATCGGCTGGACCGGTCTCTTGCGTTCCTGAAACAGGCAACGATGCGGTTTACCGTCGAAAGCGCGATTCGACCCTTTCTCAATCGTTTTCCGGAGTCGACACTGCGCTTCATTCGCGACTGTGCCACTGATTCCAACTACCACGTCAGGCGACTCGCCTCAGAAGGGATTCGGCCCTATCTGCCCTGGGCACAAAGAGTGAGACTGCCCATCGACAGCGTCGTTGAGGTGCTGACCATTCTCCACGCAGATCGGACCCGATACGTGACCCGTTCGGTTGCCAACACGATGAACGATCTGTCGCGGGATGATCCCGAGCTCGTGATCAAGGTGCTCAAGCGCTGGCACAGATCCAACACGCAGGTGCAGGACGAGCTCGACTGGATGACCCGCCATGCCCTCCGAACGCTGATCAAAGCTGACAACAGGCAAGCACTGGAGCTGCTCGGTTATCCAGCAGAGCCGAAGTTCACGCTGAGCGGGGTGTCGGCCAGCGAGACGGTTGCGATCGGTGACGCACTGCATTGGCGGGGAACACTCAAGTCGAAAACCCGACAAAAACTGAAGGTCGGTCTGCGCGTTCACTTCCTTAGGGCCAATGGCGATCATTCGGTCAAAGTGTTTGCGGTTAAGGAGATGGACGCCACCAAAGAGTCGTTTTTGATAGAAAATAAGATTTACATAAATACGATCACAAAGCCCACCCAGTACCTGGGAACCCACCACGTTGAACTGGTGGTCAACGGCAAGATTCGCGGCAAACGCGCCTTCGAACTCATCGAATCCTGAACGCACGGGCCAACCATGACCATTCAAGAACTCGGCAGCATCGGCGAATTCATCAGCTCGATCGTCGTCCTCATCACCCTGGTCTACCTGGCCGTACAGGTTCGACAAACCCGCAATGCCACCGTTGCCTCAACGATGCAGACCAACCGGGTGCAGTTTCAGAGCATTATGATTGCGAACCGTGACTCTCAGATCGCGCCCATCATCATCAAGGCGGACAACGGCGAGGAGCTGACTGCCGAAGAAGAGTACCGGATCAGCAATCACATCAATCTGCAGTGGAACCTGCTCTTCAGCGAATACGTGCAGCTCCAGATTGGCTATACGGCCGCCTGGGCACCAAGCGACAAGCTGGCACTTGAGCGCATCTTTAATCGCTACGGCGGGCGCGCCGCCGCGTGGTGGGACAAAACGGGGAAAGAAATCTACCCCGAGCAGTATGTCCACTATGTGGAGAGCATCAGGCCCAAGTCGGGCTAGCTACCCGTCGCTTAATGCCGGATTTCATCGGCGAACACCCCAATCGGGATCTCTGTCGCGAATGCGGGTTCGACCAGTGTCGGTTCACCAACGCACCTCCCACCGCGCACTGATGTCACGGAAAGCGAGGAGGCGAAAAGCGCACCGCTGTTCAGCGCTCACCCTCCGCCTTAGACTGCAGGGATGAACCAGACTCTGACCCTCACAGCGCTGCTGCTGCGCTCGCTAACCGTGGTCGTGTTGTCTACCGCCGGTGCGGCTGCCAACGAACCTGCAAAGGCACATCGACTGACCCCTCTCATTAAACGGGGCATGACTGACTGGCAGGTGCCAGGCCTTGGATTTGCGCTGTTTGAGAACGGTCGTGCGGTCTACGCCCAGGGCTTTGGTCATACCCGGCTGGAGGACGGTGCAGCCGTCGATACGAGCACATTCTTCATCAATGCCTCCACGACCAAAGCGATGGTAGCGGCCGGAGTGCTGATGCTGGTCGACGACGGCCAGCTGGATCTTGATGATCGACTGATCGAGCATCTCCCCGATGTTCACTTTGCTGACCCGGCATTGACCGCGCAGGTGAGCATCCGCGACCTTCTCACACACCGCACCGGGCTGCCGTCCACCGATTTCTGGACCTTCAACCAGGGTTTGTCCATCGAAGACCAAGTGCACCTGTTGCGCCACGTCGAGCCCATCGCGGGGCTCCGGGAACGTAAGATCTATCAAAACACGATGTATGAGCTGGCCGGCCTTGTGATCCAGCGCCTGAGCGGCAAGCCCTGGCACGAGTTTCTGGACGAGCGCCTGTGGAATCCCATCGGTATGCGCACCGTCGCCACACGCGACGCCATTCCGCAAGGAGCGATTCAGGCCTCACCCTACGGCGTATTCGACGAAGCGCTGCGCGAAATGAATCACTCGTTGCAGGACCAGGTGAGCGATGCGGCAGGCTCGGCATGGTCATCCATCAACGACATGGTGTTATGGGTAGAGTTCCTGCTACGCGGTGGGGTGACTGCCGATGGGCAGCGGCTGCTGTCCGAAGCCGCACTGGAAGAGATGTTCACTCCCCAGCAGCTGGTCGACCGCGACGACTACTACCCCTCCGTTGAACTGACCAGGCCAAACTGGATCTCTTACGGCTTGGGCTGGTACCAGCAGGACTTCCAGGGGCGAAAGATCGACTACCACACGGGCAGCCTGAACGGTGCGACGGCCATAATTGGCCTGGATCGTCAGCAGGGCCGGGCCATGGTGATGCTGGCGAATCGCGGTGGCGCAGAACTCCGGCATGCGCTGCTCTGGGCCGCGATGGACCTGGAGAAGGGTCCGGACCGCACGGCCTGGCATGATGAAATCCTCGCCTTATACGAAGCACGGTCCCAACGCCGCGCCGAGAAGCGCGCCACCATCGCAGCGGGTCGTCTTGACGTACCGCCCTCCCTATCCTTGTCGGCCTACGCCGGCCACTATGATTCTGAAACTGGTGGACCACTGCAGCTCGTCGTTGATGAGCGGGGCCTGCGCCTCGACACCGGTGCACGCACCTATCGGCTGACACCCTGGCACTCCGAAACGTTCGAACTCACGCATCAGGACTGGGCAACCAGCCGCTTCGCCCGATTCTCACTGACACCGGCGGGGACGATCGATGGGTTGGAAGCGTTTGGACACCGGTTCGAGCGCACGGCTGACACCGCCTGCGTCGACCCTACTGCCCATTCAACGAGCGCAACGCATCGCGGGTGTGATGCGAATCCACGCAGGCCCGCTCGTCACGGAAAGTGAAGGCACACGTGTGAAGTAAGTCGAATGGAAGACCTCGCAGGCGTCGCCGATAATGCGGTGAAGGCTACCCAGAGAACCCCTTTACCTACGTCACTGCCGACAAAAATCGCTGGATCGGCCGCCCGCTGAACGCACGATCCGAGCCGAACACAGAAGATAGCCCCGCTTCGACAAACGTAAGTTCAGTCTGAGTAGCAGTTGCGCCAGTCAGAGCAAGGCCAACGCTAGACCGTCAGATCCGGGCTCGCCAGCTTAACGCTCTTCCCAGCCAGCGTGCGGGCAATGATGCGATACACCGAAGGATTAGCACCAAGACCAAGGTGTGAGCTTCGCACTTCGACGTGCCGCGCCTGGGGGTTGTAGCGATCGATCGCGGCCCGCCACCCCACCACGCCGTCCGTCCGCGAGAAGATCACCGTCAGCGGAGCATCAATGCCCTGCGAATTAACACTGTGAACGCGCGCTTCGAACTCGTCGAGATTGAGGCCCCGACCGCGAGCGTACAGACCGCCAATGCTGGTGTACTTGGGCCCGCCCTCTACGGGAGTACCCATGGTTATCACCTCACGGACGGACGACGGCGAGTGGAGCGCAACGAGACGGGCAACGATGCCACCGAGGCTCCAACCGATGAAGGTGATCGGTTCGTCTGCAACCCGCGTGGTCTGAAGCCGTTCCAGCAGTCGTTCCGCCGCCACCTCCGGGTCGTCATTGACGCCAAGCGCCCAGGGCAAGGGCCGGTACCCGAGGCTCGAGAGAAACTGGCGTAAGGGCCAGGTGGAGGCATCGTCTGCACCGAAGCCCGGCAAAGTCATGACCGGCCGCCCGTCCCCCCGCGGCAACTCCAGCAAACTGGGTAGTGCCGGCAGAAGGCTCGAAAACTCGAGCAGGGCCCGCGCTTCAAAGATACCGGCACCGATGGCAGGCGATCTCAGGCCAAAACGTTCAGCACGATCCCGGGCGGGCACTGCAGCAGGACTCATCGACGCCTCCTGGTGTAATTTTAGTTAGTATACGAACTATAACCCAACGTGATATAGTTCGCAACCTAACTATCCAGGTGAATGATTCTTGCGCGCAATCTCTCAGTT
>JBCDGJ010000254.1:0-5844 GCA_038757945.1 Pseudomonadota bacterium | reverse complement strand
GTGATCAGCAGGGTCGCGATGATGGAGCCGCGCATGCGTCGTCCCCGCTCATCGGTGAAGGCAAGGAACAGCTGACCGCTGGAGACAGTCTTCTCGATGTACTGAAACCCATCGTTGGTCGTGCCGGCGTTGGCCGCCTGCTCCTGCTCCAGATCGCGGCGGTGCTGAAACTGCAGAACCTGCGCGTCAGGAACCAGCTGGCCGGCAACGGCCTTCAGGTAGGTCTCGGCGTCACCGACCTGTGCCACTCCGCAGCCGATACGGCTGGCGCGGCCGGTGGCGTTCCATTCCCACTGCTGCTGCGGCAGCGCGGCCATTCCGGCACTGCCGTCCGCAGCCTGGGCCTGCCAGTTGATCGCGTAGCCATTGACGCAGCTGTGCTGGTTCCCCCACTCGATGCCGCCGCTGGTTTGCCAGCCATGGGGGATGAACAGGCTGCCGGCAACCACCGGCCGACCGAAGCCGGCGGCGTCGATGACGACGGCGCGGTCGAGCCGCAGCGCCTGGTTTGCCAGCGCCGGGGCAGCGAGCAGCAGCATGAGCATGCTGAGCACGACGTGACGGGTGTTCATGGCGCCATCATAGGGGGTGACGCCGGCGGTGCAACGGCAAGCGTCGAAAGCTATGGGCCGGTCGCCGGACGCTGGCGGTTCGGCCACTGGCGGTGCGGTGGCAGTCCGGCGGTGGATCGAGGGACACTGGCGGGTGACTGCTGACCCTTAAGAAGAAAGCCATGAGCAACCTCGAGGAACTGGACGCCGCGCTCGATGCAGCCTATGCCGCGGGACTCAACGCCCGTGGGCTGGGTCGCGTCGCCGATTACATTCCGGAGCTTGCGAATGGTGATGCCGAAGCCTTTGGCATCGCGCTGCTGCCCATTGGGGCAGCGCAGCCATTGACCCGCGGCGATGCCGATACGGTGTTTACGCTGCAGAGCGTCAGCAAAGTGTTTGCCCTGGCTGCCGTCATCGATTTCTGCGGCACGGCGCTGTTCGACCAGCATGTTGGGGTGGAGCCCAGCGGCGACGCATTCCACTCGATCGTGCTGCTGGAGAACGAACGCGGCGTTGCCCGCAATCCATTGATCAATGCCGGTGCGATCCTCGTCTCTGCACATCTGCCTGGCGGGACCGTCGCGCAGAAGATCGGGGCGCTGCGCGACTGGCTTCAGGGCGTGTGTCCACAACAGCGCTTCGAGGTGGACGAGAGAGTTGCCGAGAGCGAGCTGCGCACCGGTTTCAGAAACCTTGCGATCGCAAACTTTCTGAAACACTGGGGGCATCTCGACGACCCTCGCTCCGCTGCGGAAACCTACTTTCGCCAGTGCGCCTTGCGGGTCACGGCCACGGGGCTTTCGCGGCTCGGCGTGGTGCTCGCCAACGGGGGTTGTCACCCTGGCGGCGAACGGGTCATCCAGCCGGACAGCAATCGAACGCTGCTGGCGCTCATGAGTACCTGCGGGCTTTACGACGAGGTTGGCCGCTTTGCGGTCGATGTCGGGCTGCCGGCCAAGTCGGGTGTCAGCGGTGGCATTCTCGCCATCGTGCCGGGCCGCATGGCGATCGCGACCTGGGGCCCGGCACTCGGCGCCAAGGGCAACAGCGTTGCCGGCCTTGCCGCGCTGCGCGTGCTGGCAGAGCGGCTCAAGCTGTCCCTGTTCGAGGCGGCACCGGCCTGATCGACTGGTGTCGCTCAACGCTGATGTGCTGGATCCTGCGCCTGTGCGCCTGTGCGCCTGTGCGCCTTGGCGGCGGTCACTTCAGCAGGCGCCGCCGCATGGCCTGAACGGCAATGACGTAGAGCATGGGCGACAGCACGCAGACGTATAACGCACACCAGCCGTGCAGTGCGGTCAGCTCACCCGTGCACAGTCCCCGGCCCAGCTGGACCAGCGGCGTCAGCGGCGCTGCCCAGGCCACCGGATGAATCCAGTCCGGCAGCACAGCGATCGGAAAGAAGGTGCCGGAGAAAAAGTACAGCGGTGTCGCAACAAGCGTGAAGACGAGCGTCAGAGCGTTGAACGAAGGTGCGGTTGCCGCAAACAGCTGGCCAATGCCTGCGAATACAGCGCCGACACCGATCGAAACCAGGAGCAGGCCGGGTAGAGCGGCCAGCGGTATCCAGCCCAGGAGAATTGCCAGGCCACCAACGGACAGGGTTGAGAGCATGGACCGGAAGGCGGCAAAGGCGAACTCGGCGAGCACCAGCTCGCTGACGGTCACTGGAGCGGTCAGCTGGGTCTCGTAGACGTTCTGATTGACCCGATCGAATGCGGCCCAGGCGGAGTCGCCGAGGGCATGGAACATCGCTGAGCCGACGACGACGCCCGGCGCGACGAATTCGGCGTAGGTCTGGGTGCCGTCGACGGTGCCGACCAGCTTGCCGATACCGAGGGCAACCGCCATGAGCGCAATCCAGGGCTCGACCACGAACCAGGTCAGCGCGACTTTCCAGATGCGCTGCAGCGCGCGGGTGTGACGCCGGAACAGCGCGTAGACCATGCTTACGCGGATCGGCGCTCGGGTTGCTGCTGCTGGTGTCAGGTGCGCGGTGCCTATGGTGCTCATGATTCGCTCAATCCTCTGCCGGCAACGTTCAGGAACACGTCTTCGAGATTTGGTGCGCGATGGGTGACCGAGACGCCCTCAAGGGCATCGATCAACGCTTCGCGACCGGTCTCGCAGCTCACCCGGAAGACGGCGCCCATCTCACGGAAAGGCAGGCCGGTGCGTCTCAGCGCATCGCGGATCTCCGGCGAGCTGGCACCGGCCGCCCGCACGTCGACGGAATGGCCGCTCGCGTGACGTGCCACCAGCTCTGCGGGCGTGCCCTCGTCGAGAATCCGGCCGTCGTACAGCATCGCCAGGCGATCGCAGAGCATCTCGGCTTCATCCATATAGTGGGTGGACATGAGGAGGGTGACGCCCTCCCGCTTGAGCGCGGCGAGCTCTTCCCAGACGTGCATGCGGCTGTCTGGATCGAGACCGGTCGAGGGCTCGTCCAGCACGATCACGCGCGGCTTTGCCAGCAGCGCGCGGGCGATCGCAACCCGACGTTTCATACCTCCGGACAGATCGTTGACGTCTGCGTCCGCCTTATCGCGGAGGCGAAAGAACTCGAGAACCTCGTCGGCCCGGCGTTGCGATGCTTTTGGGGACAACCCCATGAGCTCACCGTAGACGCTCAAGTTCTGGCGCACGTTGAGCCCGGTATCAAGCCCATCGGCCTGCGTCACCACGCCGAGCAGCTGCCGCACCGCTCGCCCGTCCCGGCTGACGTCGAATCCGGCGACCTCGAGGCTGCCTCCGGACAGCGGCGACAGGCCTGCCAGCATCCGCATGGTCGTGGTCTTGCCGGCGCCGTTGGGACCGAGCAGGCCGTAGGTTTCACCGGCAGCCACTTCGAAAGAGATGCCGCGCACGGCCCAGAAGTCGCCGAAGCGTTTGTTCAGGTCGTGTGCTCTGATTTCTGCCACAGGAATGCTCCTGATTTTCGTGCTAGACAGTGGGATCAGCGACGACGGTGGTGCAGTTGCAGAACATGCCCACGGCAATCCATCGGGTTCCGGGGGCCGGTGCTGAGCTGGTTTCGGTCTGGACTTCGTCGTACCTGGTGGTCAGGTACGAACCGCTACACCGATGAACGATTCACCAGTGCTGCTGATCGTTTTTGTTTCAGATTGTGGAGATGAAACTGATCAACACCGGGCGGTCCTCTTTAAGCCTGAACTGAGGCGTTCTGAACTGATGGCCTCTGAGCTAATGGCCTCTGAGTTAACGGCCTCTTAGATGAAGCGCGCTGGACTGTACTCCAGACCCGTCGCACAGGGGCATGCGGTCGCAAGGTACGCTCACGCTTTCGTGAATGCAAGGTCAACGGGCGGGTGTTCGGCTGTGCTGCTGGCCGGCAGTTGTGCGTCGACGCACCCGTCAGCGGTACCGGTCGTTGAGTCCGCCGCCACTCAGGATCATCGGAATGGCTTTGGCAGCGCGCGTAAGGCGCGTGTTCTCGCGCTTGGCCTCGGCGATATAGGTGGCGTACTCGCGCTGCTTGCCGGTGGTCAGCTTGCGAAACGCGGCGGTGGCGCCCTTCGTCTGACGCAGGGCTGTGGCGAGCTCCTCCGGCAGCTCGAGCGGCTTGTTTCGCTCAGCGCGCACTTCTCTGCCGCTGTCGACGTTCGCGATTGCAGCCTTCACGTAGCCGCGCACCGTGGCCGGCCTGATGTCCCGGGCGGAGTGCATGCGCCACTGCCGCTGGGCCTTGGTCTTGCCCTGCTGAGCGTTGATGAGCACTCCAGCGTCGTCGCTGAGTAGAGCGCCCTGGAAAAACCAGAGGCCGAAGTAGCTCTTGAACGCGCCGACGCCAACGACGTTCTTGCCGTTGTGGCTGTAGCACGGTGATCCCCACTTGAGCGATTCGGCCAATCCGCTCTCGAGCAGTAGCCTGCGCAGCGTTCGGAGTTCCTCGGCCCAGCGTTCAGCAGCTTCGTAGTAGTCGTCTGCGGTTTTCCTGCGCGCCGGCGTTGTCGGTTCCGACCGCTTAGCGGCGCCTGCCGATCTTGGCTTCTTGGATTGGATCGCCATGCTGAACTGTCCTCCGGAACGGGACCGGTCGCCGCAGTGTATCGCGGCGGCACCCGGGTATCATGGCGCCTCTTCATTCCCTGCTGGAGTCACACCATGAACTACACGCTGCTTGGCGCGCCGCTGTCTCCCTTCGTTCGTAAGGTGCGGGTGCTCTGCGCGGAGAAGGGCATTGCCTACGACCTCGAAGCCATCAACCCGTTCGCGCCGCCGGAGGGATGGTCTGAAATCAGTCCCCTCGGGCGGGTGCCGGTGCTGGCGCTGATCGACGAGGACGGCTCAAAACGCTACCTGCCGGATTCCTCGGTGATCTGCGCCTGCCTCGATCAGATGCATCCGCAGCCGTCGCTGATCCCGACGGCCCCAATTGCGCGCGGTGAGGCGCTGTGGCTCGAGGAGTACGCCGATTCTGATCTCGCCGCAGCCATCGGGCGTGGCATTTTCCAACCGATGATCTTTCCGCGCCTGCGCGGCGAGGAGCCCGACCGGACCAAGGCAGAGGACACGATGCGGAATGCGATGCCGCGCTTCTTCGACTACCTCGAAGCGCAAATCGGCCAGCATGAGTTCCTGGTTGAGGATACGTTCTCGCTGGCAGACATTGCGGTGGCCACGTCGTTCGTGAACCTGGCCCATGCTGGCTTTTCGACGGACGGCGACCGCTGGCCGCAGCTGGCCGGCTTCATCCAGCGTATGCACGAGCGGCCCTCCTTTGCACAGTGCATTGCCGGTGAGCGGAAAATGCTCGGGCTTGGCTGACCCGCGCCGGACCGCGGCGGAACACCGCTGCGGTAGCCGGGCGACGCGCTACAGCGGGTACTCGTCGCTCTCCGCAAAGCGGCGATAGCCTTCTGTCATCGCGCGCGCGCAGTCGCCGGGGGTTGCACGCCCGACGCCTTGCTTCTTACACGGCCCGGCCATGACTTCCGGCATGTTCTTCTCGACCCATTCCCGCGCCTGGTAGTAAACCGGCTGGTCGTTGGAGCTGGTGTCCACGTTCACGATCTGGCCGTTCTCGAAGGTCAGGGTAAAGGTGTCGGTCACGTTGAAACCGGTTTTCAGCGCCAGCACCGGATCATCCTGCACGGTAATCGGGCAGCTGATCAGCCCGGCGTCGTCCACGGCGCAGGATCCGCGGTCCAGCACCTTGTAATTGCCGCCTTCTGCCCAGCCCTGGTAGCTCAGGATGGCTTCCAGCGACTCCCCGGCAGCTGCCAGCAGCGGGCGCAGCTGCTCGGGATCGAAGGAGTAGAACGCGTCG
>JBCDGJ010000253.1:0-5880 GCA_038757945.1 Pseudomonadota bacterium | reverse complement strand
GCTTCGGCATGCAGAACAGCTGGATCTCACGCGGCCGCGCCTTCGACACCCAGCACAACAACTTCATCAGCTTCCTGCGCAGCTGAGGTCAGCCCCAGCGCTGCTGCCCCATCCGGGGCAGCAGCTGACGTCTCCCCTGCACGGTCTGCCCGAAGGTCGGGTAAAGCCAGCAACATCAATCCGCCTGCGGGCGCCGCGCCGCTCCGCTGGAAAGTTCGCTGGGACTGCAGGAAAACGGGAAACACCGCAAGAAAGAGGGGAAGATAGGGACCAGGTACGAAGTAGAGAGTCCCATGCTCAAGCGCACCCACGGCTATCTGACATCCATGGCTGCAGACACGGCGCCACGCGAAGCTGTCGAACTCGAATCCGAGGGCTGCACGATCATCGAGCAGGTTTTCCTGCCAGCAGAGTTAGATCGCTTACGAGCCGAGATCGACGAGGTCTTCGACACCCTACCCCCAGACAGTCGTGCGAAGAGCAGGCGCACCGTCGAAGCGGACGCGGAGTTCCGCTATGAAATGCTCAATCGATCAGCAGCATCCCAGACCGCAATCGGCAACCCGCGGATTCTCGAGGTGATCGAACCGCTGCTCGGAGACGATTGCCACGTCATCGCCAACACTGCCTGGCGCAACGCCCCGAAACCGGATGATCCGGCACAGCCCTGGCACATCGATGCCGGCCCTCATGTGCCCCTGCCCGAAGGGGTCTCCTGGCCTGAGGACATCCCACACCCGGTGTTTGCCATCGGCGCCCACCTGTTCCTCAAGGATTGCATCGAGCAGGACGGCCCCACCGGCGTCATACCCGGTAGCCACAAGTCAGGGCGGTTCCCACCCCACGAAGACATCATGAACCCGAACCTGACTTTCGCGGGCCGCACGCCCCGACTGCTGACCGCCAGGGCGGGTGACGTCACGCTCTTTGTCTCGGACGTCTGGCACCGCCGCATGCCGACCGGCGCGAACGATCAGGGCCGCTACTTCCTGCAGGTTCACTACGGCAGGCGAGACATTGCCCAGCGGCTGCAGACGACCGGGCAGGCCAACCAGGTCTCCGCAGCGGCCATTGAACGTGCGGACTCCAGGCGCAGTCGGACGCTGATCGGACTGCACGCCCCCTTCTTCTACGATGGCTGATCGAGTGACCGCGTCGCGGTAGAACCCCCCGGTCCAGACCCGCATAAGACCACTGTCCGGACCGCGCTCATGCGCGACCGCGAATCGACCCCGCGGACAGTAGGGAGTCGCCAGGACCATCAACCCAGGGAAAGGGACGATGGCTAACTCATTTATAGGTCATTGACTTATTATTGGTCGGCGGTTAGTGTCCCGCTCAGCATGTCGTAACCCGCTTGGCTCACCGACGACTGCGCTGCAGGCAACCTGAAATCTGGAGGCTCCCATTCCCATGGAAGCGATCGGTACAAGAGAGTGGTTTCTGCTGTTGGCCGTCGTGCTCATGACGCTCGGGATGGGGTTCGGCATGGCCACGTTCTTTGGGCGGCGGAACTACATTCTTGCTGCAGAGTGGGCGGTCATGTGCGGTTCGGGTTCAAACGTCACCATCTGGTTCTTTACGCAGAACGAGTGGCAGTGGAACCTGATCTGGTTTCTTGATGCCTTTTCTCGGATCGCGGGCTTCAACATTCTTCTGTATGCCGGTTTTGCCACCGTCACGCACAACTTCAGGCCGAGCCTCACTTTCGATGTCGTACTACTGGTGATCATCGGCCTGGCAGCGGCGGGCGTCATGTACGTCGACTGGCTGATTCCTGCCAGGCACTACGCTTTCTCCGCCGCACACTTCATGTTCGTACCCCTGCTGCTCTTTCTCATATATGAAATGCACCGCCTGGGCAAGCAGACCCTCATGGTGATGATGTCGCTTACGGTCGTGCTACTTACCGCCAGCGCCGTTTTGTTGGACTTCGCAGCACCAGCAAACAACGAAACGAATATCATCTACAACAAGGACTTCGTTTCCATGATGAGCTGGGCATTTGGCTACCTCGTCATCAGCAGGGTGTACGTAGCGATGGAGGACGCAAGCAGAGCGAAGGTCCCTCCCTCACCGCTGTTCAACATTGCCGGGGCTCGTATGGCCTAGCTGGGGCAAAAGCGCCTGAAGGTCAGGCGTTGTTCCAGGCCCCAGCCGGACGGAAGCGCTCAGCCCGTATTGAACACTCGAAAACGCAATCTGTGAGTAAACATGGGAATAGGCCAGCTTACGTTTCCCGAACGCCTGTCGTAGGCTCTCGACTGCCTTACAGCGCGCCCCCGTATGACACGTGTATTGATTGTCGAAAGCGAAACCCCGGACGTCTCAGCGAGGTTCGGTCGCCGGCTCGCTGTTGAATACGGCCGTGCGCTGCGCCAGATCGATCCTGCCATTGAGTTCGAGGTTGAGAACCCCTACGTTGATCCGCTCGATGCGGCGAGGCTGGCGCGTTATCACGCCGTTGCCTTTCCCGGCTCAACCATGGACTGGTCTACCGACGCGCCCGAAGCTCGTCCGCTGCGCGCGGCAATGGAGGCTGTGTTTACCCGGGGCTTACCTTGCTTCGGTTCCTGCAATGGCATGCAGCTGGCCGCCGTGGTTCTGGGTGGCAGCGTTGGATCCGCAGCTGAGCTCGAGGTCGGACTGGCACGGAACATCAAGCTCACTGCGGCAGGACGCAACCATCCGATGCTGGCCGGGCGCCCGGCTACGTACGCCGTGCCCGCAATTCATCGCGATCAGGTCACAGAGTTACCTTCGGGTGCCGTATGCCTGGCCGGCAATACCCACACGGCCAATCAAGCCTTTACCTACGAGCAGAGCGGTGTCGACTTCTGGGGCGTGCAATACCATCCCGAGTACTCGCCGGCTGATGTCGCCCGGAGCCTGGCATCACGGCCAATGATGTTCGCACAGCACATGCCTCTGCTGCAGGACCTTAAGCGGGCAGACCACAGCAGCACGCATGCGGCTCAACTCGGTAGCACGCCAGAGGAGTTGCTCCCTCCCCAACGCGATACAGAGCTGCGACAGTGGGTTGCAAGAATCAAGTCAGCATCCTGAGCCGAAGCGCCGGTCTACCGTTCTGGGCCAGCACCAGGGCTGAAGCCCCGACCATCGGTGCTGCTCGGCTTCGGCGATGGTTCTACTCCAGCGCCTGAGCGAATGAAGCGTGGCCGTCATCTTCACAGCCCATGCGCCGAACAGGTGCGGGCCTCAGATCTTTTCGATGATGTTCTTGAGCGAATCGCAATTCTTCACCCGCTCAGCCTGTGTCGTACCCAGAAAGCTCACTTTCAGATGTGTGACGCCGGAGTCCTTCCAGACCTGCAGTCGATCCTTGATGTATGCCTCTGAACCCACAAGGGAACTCGCCTCGAGAAAAGCCTCTGGCACTGCGGCTTCCGCTTCGGACTTCCGGCCGGACAGATAGAGATCCTGAATGACCTTGGCTTCTTCCTCGAAGCCGTACTTTCTGAAGATTTCGTTGTAGAAATTCTTGTTGCGCGCGCCCATCCCGCCAACGTACAGCGCCACGCCCGGACGGGCCATGTCACGGTACGCCTCAAGCCCTTCACCCACCGCAACTGAGCCGCCGGCATACACCTGAAGGGGCGGAAGCGCAGGGTCACGCTTCGCCAATCCTCGCCGGAGCGCATCGCCCCACACTTTGTCAGCCCGCTCGGGCATATAGAACAGCGGCAGCCAGGCTTCGGCAATCTCGGCCGTCATCTCCACGCTCTTTTCCCGTAGCGTTGCCAGCGCGATGGGTATCTCGTCGCGATAGGGATGGTTAATCAGCTTCAAGGGCTTACCCAAGCCGGTACCCTCACTCTCGGCCAGCGGCACGGTGTACTTCTTGCCGGTATGGGTCAGCTTCCCCTCCCGCTTCCAGACCTGGCGGCAGATTTCCACCACCTCGCGCAGTCGGGTCATTGGCGCGTCGTAGGGCACCGCGTGAAAGCCTTCGATCACCTGCGGCCCGGAGGCACCGAGGCCTAGCATAAAGCGGCCTTTTGATAACGCATCCAACCCCGCCGCCGTCATCGCGATCAGCGCAGGCGTTCGGCTGTAGATGTTCAGGATGCCGGAGGCAATGGTGACCCGCTCGGTCTTGGCCGCCAGATACCCCATCGCACTCACGGCATCAAAGGAATAAGCCTCTCCCACCCAGACTTCGTCGAGGCCGGCTTTTTCCATCTCGGCAATCTGTTCGGCCTGCCCCGCATAGTCCTGTGCGTAACTCGCCGTGGTGCAGATTCTCATACGCAAGCGCTCCGATCCGTAACCGTCAAAACGGAGCCAAGGACTCTACGGACAATGTGCAAACTGCTCAAGCTGGCCCGCCGAACTACGCAGCGTGGGATTGCCTCCCCAGCTGGGTTGCGCATAGCATCCTGGAGGAGCGACGAATCCATGTGTCGGGCAGCGGCCACGGACCTTCATAAGGAAGCGGGTATGAAACTGGCCATCGAAATCGGCAGTGCGCAACCGGACACGCTGAAGCTGACCACGGAGTGGGTACAGCTCGCCGATCGGCTCGGCGTAGACATGGCGTTCTCCGCCGAAGCCTGGTGGAGCGATGCGGTCACCCCCCTCGCTTACCTCGCGGACAAAACGGAGCGCATCACGCTCGCCACCGGCATCATGCAGATGACGGCGCGTACTCCGGCCATGACCGCGATGACCGCGCTGACGCTGCACGACCTCACCGGCGGACGGTTCGCCCTCGGCCTTGGTGCCAGCGGGCCGCAGGTCGTGGAAGGACTGCACGGCGTCCGCTACAAAATGCCGCTGACACGCCTCCGCGAAACGGTCGAGATCTGTCGGATGATCTTTGCCGGAGAGAAGGTCAGCTACGAGGGAAAAGTGTTTCAGCTGCCGCTGCCGGACAGCGAAGGCAAATCCATCCGCATCGCCCATGAGCCGGTGGACATTCCCGTCTACCTCGCTACCTTGGGTCCGAACGCCCTGCGCTTCACCGGTGCTGCAGCCAACGGCTGGTTGGGCACTTCTTTTTCTCCGGATCATCCCGAAGCGCATATGGACTATCTGGCAGCCGGTGCGACGGACGCAGGAAGGTCTCTGCAGGAAGTCGATCTCTGTGTCTCGGTGCGCGTGGAAATTGGCGACGACGTCGAGGCCATGATCGAGCGGCGCAAACAGGGCGTCGCCTTCAATATAGGCGGCATGGGCTCAGAGACCACGAACTTCTACAACGATGCCTTCAAGCGAGCGGGCTACGAAGAAGATGCCAGAGCCATCCAGTCCCTGTGGATTGCCGGCAAGCGCGACGCGGCCGCGCAACGGGTGCCCGATGCCATGGTGACCGAGTTTCAGGCCCTCGGCACGCGCGAGATGGTCAAGGAGCGACTGCGCAAGTACAGGGAGGTTGGCGTGACCACGCTGAAGCTCGGGCTCGACAGCGCAGGACCAATTGGACCGAAGCGCTTTGCTTTGCTTGAGAACATCGTGGATCTCGTCGAAGGGCTGTAGGTAAGACCTTGAACGGTGTTGCAGGGGCCCTGCCTCAACGCCGCATCATCTCCCGGGTGGCCGTTACCTCGTGGGCCTCGACCAGCGCCGATTCGATCCTGCTGCGCCCGAGAACTGAGCTGAACTCCGGGTCAGGCACTGCGAGATGGGCCTGGAGCTGCTCCTCGCTCTCCCAGGCCTCCACCAATCTGACCTCGCAAGGGTTGTCCAGGCTGATACTGAACTGGTAGTCGATGCAGCCGTCGTCGCTCCGGCTCCGCGCAGCCCTGCGTGCCAACGCGTCCCGTACCGTACCCAGCTCAGCCTCACTCTCGAGCACAATGGTGCCGGTGATCAAAATCATGTGTTCACTCCTCGGTCAGATCAGATAGCCCAGTGAGC
>JBCDGJ010000252.1:0-5880 GCA_038757945.1 Pseudomonadota bacterium | reverse complement strand
TCTCGATCTGGCGGGCCACTACTACGATGCAGCGGTGATTCAGACGCGAACCGCGGACGTCCTGGCGCTGGAACGCGCACTGATCTGCGCCCAGCCGCTGACTCCGCGCTTGCACTGAGACGCCTCGATCCGAATTCTGCAGCAGCCCCGGCGAGCGGCCGGCGCCAGCAATCGCTGCTGTGAGAATCGACTGCTGAGAGCACTCGCTGCTGCAACGAGTGGCCGCCAAAAATAACGCAGGCTGCTTACCAGCAGCGCTGGCAACTGGGCCATGCGTCGCAAAAGTGGCAGTCATCTGGGAAATCTGCGACGGCACTCTGCCCAACCGGGTCGGAAAGCGCGCAGAATAGTGCAGCTTCGTGGCTTCGCCGCTGCGCTCGAACGCGCAGGACCGGACGGACCGTCGAATCGTCAACCTGATCTGCCAGTGCGAGCAGATCGACAAACGGATGTGACAAATGGACAGCTGGTCAGAGAATCCCGATCTAGCCTGGGACCTCGATTTCATTCATCAGCAGCGGGCGATGGACTTTCTGCTGCAGTTCGAGGAAACCCTCTGTGTCTACTCACCGTCGGTTCGTCAGATCTACAGCAACTACAACATCTATTTCCCCAAGGACTGGGGCAGCAAGGCCGTCATCCTGCCGGATCCGAACGCCTTCCACGACACCTTCAACTTCGTCGAACGCGACTCGATTGTTGCCACCGGGCTGCACATCATTCCCGGGGACATGATCAAGAAAAGCGGCCTGTACCTGGCCAACGTTAACCAGGACCGGAGCCTCGGCAACCGCCAGATTCCATTTGTGCAGGGCATGCGCGCCGTGATCCAGCAGCGCCCGGACGAGGACCCATTCCTGCCGATCCTGGCAAAGGGCGACCTGCGGGAGTTCGAGCAGTCCTGGCCCGTGCTGCACCTGCACCGCGTGCGCCTGGGCGAGATGGACAACCTGTCGCAGATGGACCGGCGCTCGATCGCCGAGGCGATCCGCGAAAAGCTGGATTCGTTGCTCAGCGAACAGGCTGCCCTGAGCGGCTGATCCGCCGTGCCGAGCGCCCCCCTGCCCGCGGCGCCGGACCCGACGCCCCCCGCGGTACGGATCCGCTGGCAGTCGAGCCTGCTGTTTGTCCTCGGCGCTGCACTGCTACTGGCGCTGGCCTGGCAGGGCAGCCTGGACCGCTACGCGGAAACCCGCGCAGAGGACCTGCTGACCCGAGCACTCACGACCTACACGCTGGCGCGAACTCTCAACGGCGCCATCTCGGTTGCTCAGGGGACGGAGATCGCCGTGCAGCCCGTCGGTGTCGGCGTCACGATTACCGCCGGTGAGATCCTCGATCCGCTCAACGATCTGATCGAGCGTTTTTCCTGGCTGGTGCTGATCGCCACCGCCTCGCTCGGCACGCAGCTGATGCTCACCCAGATCTTCGCAAGCCCACTCCTCAACGGAGCGCTGAGCGCCATCGTTCTGATTGGCCTGCTGGCCCACTGCTGGCCGAAGTGCCCGGGCCGGGAGCTGCTCCGCAGGCTTGCGCTGATGGCTCTGCTGGGCCGGTTTCTCATCGCTCTGGTCACGGTTACGGCCGCGCTCGCTAATGCCGCGTTCCTCGCCGACCGTGAGAGCGCGGCGCTGGCGGAGCTGGAATCGGTGAGCGCAACGGTCGCGGAGCGCAACGAAGAGGTCATCGAGGAAGCCGCCAGCGACGCTGAGCGCGAAGACGGCATTCTCGATCGGATCGGCGGTTACTTCGGCCGCCAGGCTGATGCGCTCAATGTGCAGCAGCGGCTGGATGCGCTGCGGACCAACGCCGAACGCGCGGTGGTCGAAGTCATCAACCTGATCGTGATCTTCGTGCTGCAGACCATTCTGTTCCCGCTCGCCGCCCTGTGGCTCGGCGTTCGCGGCTTCCGCGCGTTGCTGCCCTGGCTGCTCAGCGCCCGCGGCTCTGCCCGGGGCTAAATGGTCGCGGCTCTGCCCGGGGCTAAATGGTCGCGGCTCTGCCCGGGGCTAAATGGTCGCGACTCGAGCGGAGGTTCCCTAGACTGCCGGCTCGACGTTGCCGGACAGGTACAGGGACCGTGACCGAGGCGCAAACCGCCATATCAGCAGCCGCCGCGCGGGTCTTCATTGACGGCCAGGCGGGCACAACCGGCCTCGAGATCGCCGAGCGGCTGGCCGGGCACCCGCAGATCGAGCTCATCGAGATCGAAGCTGCAGCGCGCAAGGACGCGGCGTCCCGCGCTCGCTGCATGGCTGCCGCGGACATCACCGTCCTCTGCCTGCCGGATGCCGCGGTGCCAGAAGCGCTCAAGCTCGCCGGCGCGGGACGGGTGCTTGACGCCAGCTCGGTCAACCGCACGGCGGATGGGTGGGCCTACGGCTTGCCGGAGCTCGATCCAGCGCTGCGGCAGGCGCTCGGCAGCGCGGTACTGGCAGCCAACCCGGGCTGCTATCCGCAAGGCTTCCTGCTCCTCTTGCGCCCACTGCTCGACGCTGGCTGGGTGCAGCGGGAACTGCCGCTGTGCCTGCACGCGCTGTCCGGCTTCTCCGGCGGCGGCAGGCCGCTGATCGATCGCTATCGGGCCGAAACGGCTACCGGCGAACCCGCAGCACCGCGCAGCTATGCGCTTGATGGCGGCCACAAGCATCTGGCGGAAATGCAGCGCTTCAGCGGCCTCAACACGGCGCCGGTGTTCAACCCGATCGTCGGCAGCTACCACCAGGGAATGCTGGTTCAGGTTCCCCTGCACCGCAGCCAGCTCGCGGGCGCAGGGGCTGCCGCAGCCGATCCGCGGGGCGCGATCGAAGCGCTGCTGACCGTGCGCTATGCGGCTGAACCGCTGGTCGGGGTTCGACCGCTGGACGCCGGGGATCCACGCCAGAACGGCTTTCTCGATCCCGAAGCACTGAACGAAACCGATCGAATCGAGCTTATGGTCTTCGGCGACCATCAGCATCTGACGCTGGCCGCCCGCTATGACAACCTCGGCAAGGGCGCCGCCGGCGCAGCGGTGCAGAATCTGAACCTGATGCTCGGCCTCAAAGAAACAACCGCTTTACGCCTCTGATCCGTATACTCTGCCCGGTTTACCTACTGAGGCCCTCGTATGAGCGCATGGAGTCTGGCCGAGTTCGAAGTACCGGAGCACCCGGATCAGGACCGGTTCCATGATTTCGCACTGCCCCTGCCGCTGATGCAGGCGATCGCCGAGTGCGGATTCGAATACACGACACCCATCCAGTCAGAAGTTCTGCCGTTCAGCCTCGCTGACTACGACGTCACGGGCCAGGCCCAGACCGGCACCGGCAAAACCGCCGCGTTTCTGATCTCCGTCCTCACCCGGTTGTGGGAAAACCCGAAGCGCGACCAGCGCCTCGGCCAGCCCCGCGCCCTGGTGCTGGCACCGACCCGGGAGCTGGCCATGCAGATCGAAGAGGACGCCAAGGGCCTCGCGGTGTTCATGGACCAGGTCGTTCGCTGCGTCGTCGGCGGCATCGATTTCCAGAAGCAGCTCGACCAGCTGCGCGGCGGGCTCGTCGACATTCTTGTTGCAACCCCGGGACGCCTGATCGACTTCGTCAACCGCCGCGAGATCGACCTGCGTGCCGTCGAGGTGCTCGTCATCGATGAGGCCGATCGCATGCTCGACATGGGCTTCATCCCCGACGTTCGCCGCATCGTGTACCAGACCCCGCACAAGCGCACGCGGCAGACGCTGTTCTTCAGCGCGACCTTCAACGACGACGTCATGCGGCTCGCCAGCTCCTGGACGCTGGAGCCCAAACACGTGGTCATCGCTCCGGAGACGGTCGCGACGGAAACCGTGGACCAGCGCTTCTGGGTGGTCGGTGGCGACCAGAAGGCCAAGCTGCTGGCGCAGTTCATCAAGGAGCACAAACCACCGCGGGCGCTGATCTTTGCCAACCGCCGGGACCAGACCCACAAGCTTCACGGCCAGCTGAAAGCACAGGGCATCAACTGCGAGCCGCTCGCCGGGGACGTCCCGCAGCGCAAGCGGCTGGCGACGCTGAACCGCTTCAAGGATGGCTCTATCCCGTACCTCGTGGCGACCGACGTCGCCGGCCGCGGGATCCACGTCGACGGCGTCACCCACGTCTTCAACTACGACCTGCCGGAAGATCCCGAAGACTACGTGCATCGGATCGGCCGCACGGGGCGCGCTGGTGCTGACGGCATGAGCATCAGCTTCGTCTCCGAGGACGACGCCTTCAACCTGCCCCCGCTCGAGGAGTACCTCGGCCAGCAGATCGAGTGCGTACAGCCGGAGCTCTAAGCGTGGGTGCGCGCCGGCTGCTGCTCGGCGCGACCGTTCTGCTGTTGTGGCTCAAGGTAGCGGCGGCAGGCGCAGCCGACGGCCCGAGCCCGTTTCTCCTCGACCCCGCGGCAGACTTCTGGACCATCGACGAAGCCATCGAACGCCTCGCTGACAGACCGGCGTTTCAGCCCGCCCCCGGCGACCGCTTCGTGCAGCCCCTGAAGCCATTCACCGACCGCACCGTCTGGTTTCAGATCGCGCTGCCGCCAACAACCCGCCGGGTCGCGATTCTGGACGGCGCGATGCGTGCGGCCGACCTTTACTTCGTCGCCGAGAACCGGGTCTTGCGGCGCTACCGATCCGGCCTGCTGCAACCGCTGGCAACCCGGGCGGATGACCACCCTGGCTTCAACTTCACCGTGCCGCGGAGCGAGCAGCCCATGCGGCTGCTGGTCCACAGCCGTATGCCCTACAGCTCCGGTCCGACCCCCCTGCTGCTGCTGACCGAACCAGAGTTTGTCAGCTACATGCGGCTGAAGCACATGCAGCACGGCATGTTCTTCGGCATTGCGCTGCTGGTCGCGTTGTTCACGCTGGCCGTCGCGCTCGGCATGCAGCGTCTGGAGCATCTGAGCTTCGGCGCTTACTGCCTCGGCGCCGCAGCGCTGACCGCCTCCTTCGACGGCTTTCTGAGCTATTACCTGCTGCCGGAGTCGCCGCTGCTGGCCATGCGCGCGTTGCCCATCGCTACACTGGTCATGCTGGTGGCGCAGCTCCAGTTCGGCGTCCAGCTGCTCGAGGTCCGCAGCTGGAACCCGGGCCTGCACCGCGCCAGCCGCCTGCTGTTGCTGCCGTGCATCGTGCTGCCGCTCGTCACCGCCATCTACCCGGCCAGCCTGCTCTACCCGCTGTTGTCCTGGATCGGAGTCGCCGTGCTGCTGGCCCTGGGGCTCATGGTGCTGCTGGGTGCCCGCGCACAGGCTCCCTTTGCCAGGCTCTACGCGCTGTCGCTGCTGCCGACCGCACTGGCCCTGGGCGCAGTGCTCACGAACACCCAGACCGCCGGCGGGTTTCCAAGTTTTGCCGGCGCCGTCATCCTCGGCACCATTGGCCAGATCATCCTGCTGGCCGGGCAGCGAACCCGCTACTTAAGAGAGTCCCGCAACGCGGAGCAGGCGAACCAGGACCGCCAGCAGGAACTCCTGGCACAGCTGCGAACGCTGACCGCCAGCACCGTGGATCTGACCGAGACCCAGTCGCTGCAGCGATCACTGCAGCAGCAGCAGCGCCTGCGAACGGTCGGCAAGATTGCCGCCGGCGTGGCCCACGACTTCAACAACATTCTGACCAGCATCTCGGGATTCGCGGAGCTGCTGCAGGTCGACCGCGGACGCTTCAGCGTTGCGAAACGGGATCACTTTCTCGCGCAGATCCGTGCTGCCACCGAACGCGGCGCCAGCCTGGTCCGACAGCTGAACGTCTACAGCCGGGAATCCCGGCCGCGCTCCGCTGGCCGGAGCATCATCGAGCCGATCGAACGGACGCTGCGGCTGCTGCGCAGCAGCGTGAACCCGGGCATCCACTTCGACACCCGGATCGAG
>JBCDGJ010000251.1:0-5904 GCA_038757945.1 Pseudomonadota bacterium | reverse complement strand
CCCGCGGGGGGCGCGCGGCGCCGGCCCCACCTCCGCCCCCCGTTTTTTTATCTTGTTACTCTGTGTGCCCCTGGGGTTTTCTACCAATATTCCCCCAAACACCAAATCGGGTGCGTCCGTTCATGATCGTTCAGCTGCTGTTGATCGGCCTGCTGTTGCTTACAAACAGCGGTCCAGAGGTGGCGCCGGAGCGGCTGCTCGAGCTGGAGCCCGGCAGGGTGAGCGGCATTACGCTGGCTGTGGCGGCAGAGGCCGACGCGGACGCGTCAGCGGTCGAGCTGACCCGCAGCGCCGACGGCTGGCTGGTCGACGACCGTCGAGCTGATGACGACAAGATCGACCGCCTGCTGGATCAGCTCACGACGCTGGGACCAGGTTGGCCGGTGGCAACCACCAGCGTCGCGCAGGAACGGTTCGCGGTGACCGATGACGGATTCCGCAAGAAGCTCACCTTCACGCTGGACGACGGCAGTGAGACAGCGCTCCTGCTGGGCACGTCACCCGGCTTCAAGCGGTTGCATGCCCGCCTGCCGGAGAGTGACGCCGTGTTCAGCATCGCGCTCGGCGATTTCGACTTGCCGGCCAAGCCGGCGGACTGGCTCGACAAAGCCTTGCTGGCCCTCGGCGAGCCGGTCCTTGCTGCGTCGCGCCGCGAGGTGCTGCGCGTCGAACGTGAATCGGTTGACGCGGCCGAATGGCAGCTGAGCGCTCCTGCCGAAGGTGGCACGCAGGCCGCCGCTGCAGCCAACGTGGAACGCTGGCTCGAGCGTTTCCAGACTCTGCGCGTGGTCGCGGAAACCGCGGCACCGGAGGCAGAGGCGCCGGACGATATCTTCGTGTTTGCCACCCCTGGCGGTGAGCTGACCTACGCGCTGTATCACGATGCAGAGGCCGATCGCTATACGATGCGGCGCAACGATGTCGACGGGTACTACGAAGTGCCGAGCTACATCGCACTGCAGCTGCGTGCGAACCTGGAGTCGCTGTTGCCGGTAGCGCCGGAGGATGCTGCTGCTCCGGTGCCGCTGGACAGCGCAGGGGAGTAACCCACATCAGGCTTTACCCGCCGCAGATCACGATGCTCTGCCGCGCCTGCGCGCTAGCGCTTGCGCTGCTGCTGACGACCGGTTGCCAGACGCAGGGTGCCGGCAGCTGGCGCACGGCTCTCGCGCAGTCCGCGCGTGAGCCGTCCGTCTGGCTGCCGCTTGCGGCTGCAGCGACGGTTGCCGTCGCCGATCGCGACGATGAATGGTCCGAAGATGCCATTGCTGATCGGCCCGTGTTTGGAGATCAAGCTCAGGACCGTTCCGATAAGCTGCGGGATCTTTCGACGGTCACGGCGCTGGGGACGGCGCTGCTGGCGCCGGCACCGGACTGGTCGGGCCGCATCGAGCGCCTGGGCTTGAATCTCAGCGTAATGCTCGCAGAAGGCGTCGCGACAACCGTGCTCAAAGATCTGACCGAGCGCGAACGCCCTGACCGAATGGGCGATCGCAGCTTTCCCTCCGGCCATGCAGCACAGGCTGCATCGCGGTACTCGCTGACGGCGCACAACCTCAATGAGTTCGATCTCGATCCGCGGCTGCAGCTTGGCCTCAGCGCTGGCGTTGTCGGCCTGACTACGGCAACCGCATGGGCTCGGGTCGAGGCCGCCAAACATTATCCGAGCGATGTCCTGGTGGGCATCGCTCTGGGAAACCTGTTTGCGAACTTTGCCTACCGCTGGTGGTACCCGGCTCGTGGACCGCTGCTGAGCCTTCAGCCGGTTGCTGATGGGGTGGCGGTAACGCTGCGGGTGCCGCTCAGTCCCTGAGTCCCAGCGCAGCCGGGTTGTCTCCGGCGGTGCTGCTCAGACCTCGGCAATACACACGCGATTCCGTCCGAGGTGCTTGGCGTCGTACAGCGCTTCGTCTGCTTGCTTCAGCACGTCAGCCAGCACCCGCGAACTGCGGCCGACGGTCGCAACCCCGATGCTTGCCGTGACCTGTATCGTCTGGCCGCCGCTGTCGACAGTGTTGGCCTGCTGGATGGCTTCGCGCAGCCGGTTGGCGAGCTGAATCGCGCCTTCCTGTGCCGTCTCGGGCAGCAGCAGCGCAAACTCCTCACCGCCAATCCGTGCGGCCACGTCGGTGACGCGGATGTGTTGTTCCGCCACCTGCGCTACGGTTTTCAGCACTCGGTCACCCGTGTCATGGCCGTGGGTGTCGTTGACGGCCTTGAAGTGATCCAGGTCGAACAGGATGACCGACAGCGCGCTGCCGTGGCGCCGGACCCGCTCTACCTCTTCATCGAGCCGCGTCATGAAAATCCGCCGATTGCACAGCCGGGTCAGCGGATCCGTGTGTGCCAGCTGCTCGAGCTCCTGCTGCATCTGCTTAAGCTGGTATTCCTGCTTGCGGCGGCGCGTGACGTCCCGGAACACGAGCACCTTGTCGAGCCCCGGTTCGTCCGGGTTCAGCGGGTTGGCATTCACCTCGAAGGCTTTGTCGTCCAGCGTCAGCTCGACGCTCCGGCGTTGCCGCGCGTTCATCGCATCAAAGGGAATGGTCGTGATGATGTCTTTGATGTTGCGCTGGTTCAGCTCGGACTTGGTCATTCCGGCAATCGCGAGACCCGACGCGTTCGCATCGACAATAATGCCGTCGGCGTTCAGCACCAGAACCCCATCGGACAGGATGTCCATGATCTGATCCCGTGCGATCCGGCGGTTGTTCAGGTAGCCGGGCCGGATCATGCCCTCCTGCAGCAGCAGCAACGCCAGCGCGTAGCCCGGCGCGACGAGGTCGAGCCCGGGTTGGAGGGTCCAGGGCCGCAGCTCGGTCGAGGCGCTCAGCCCGATGGTCGCGGCGATGCCGATAGCCATCAGCAACGGCCGCAGCGGTCGCACGGTCTGGCCGAGCACGTAGGCGATGATCGTAATGGCTGAGAGGATGAGCAGGGTGCTGTAAGCGAAGTGCAGCAGGTACAGGGGACCGAAGGTCGCCGTGAGCAACGGATGACCGGCCACGTCGACGGTGGCGAACTCTGCCCACATGAGGCCATGCCAGGGGTTGGTTGCAGCCGCGCTGACGAACAGCAGTGACAGTACGCCGATGCTGTTGACCACCGAGCGTGCCGGGCGCTGGCGCTGCGTGCCATAGGCGAGGGCAAAGCCGAGCCAGGCGAGCGGCGCAATGCTGGCGCAGCAGAAAGCGATGAAGTGCAGCAGCAGCTGGGCCCGCACGCTGGGCAGGAGCAGCAGCAGCAGTTTGGCCCCTGCCCAGACGATGGCGCTGGTCAGCAGCAGGCGCAGGGCAGCCTGGCCTGGAACGGAGCGATTGTTGCCGCTGGCGATGTAGATACCGGAGAGGATCAGCAGCGATAGCAGCTGGAGCAGTATCCAGGGGGAGAGGGGCGACATCAGCGCTGTACGTCCTGTTCCGGCGCATCGGTGGTGTCCGGTACCCTACGGCAAGTGGCTGCCGGTCCCAAGGTGGTGAGCCGTGCCAAGTGACGCCAGTCACAGTCCGCCCGGGTGGCATCGCACTAAACCGTCTGCGGCGGCGGCGGAATGATTGCCGTGCACCGCGGTGGAGCAGCGGAGAACAACTGCGCATGAATGGAACCAGTGCCCTGGTCCGGGCTTTGAAACGACTGCTCAAGCAGAGCGGCGTCACCTACGCGGATGCTGCCGTTGCCCTTGAACTCTCCGAGGCGAGCGTCAAACGCCTGTTCTCGGAAGAGAGCTTTACGTTGAAGCGAATGGAGGTCCTGTGCCAGCTCGCCGGTGCTGAGCTTGTCGACCTGGTGCGTGCCGTCGATGATGAGCGGGAACGGGTGCGGGAGCTGACCGACGAACAGGAAGCGGAGCTGGCAGCGGACCTCGAGTGCCTGGTCGTCGCCATCAGCGTGCTCAACCGCTATCGCTTCGAGGACGTGCTGAGCGAATACGATTTTACCGTGCCGGAGCTGCAGCGCCTGTTCGTGCGGCTCGACCGGCTGGGCATCATCGAGCTGCAGCCGGAGAACCGCTACCGTCTGCGGGTGGCGCGGGATTTTCGCTGGCGCCGCAACGGTCCCATTGAACAGATCATGGTGCGCAGCGTGCTCAGCAGCTTTCTCGAGCGCAGCCTGCTGCATCAGGAAGACGCGTTCCGGTTCTGCTGGGGTACCCTGACGCCAGATAGCGTGCAGGCGTTCCGAACCAGGCTCGCGGCACTTGCGGAAGACTTCAACCGTACCGCCGACCAGGACGCGCGTCTGCCCCTCGGGGACCGCTCCGGCAGCGGTCTGCTGCTGGCGCTGCGCAGCGACTGGTTCCCCGAAGACCTGCGAGCCCGGCGGCGGACCCGGTAGCATTTGCCATTCTCGCTCCTTAGACTTTGACTTCAAGTTACGGGACAGTCACGGGAGAGTTGGAATGGCAGAACTGCGCGAAGCCTGGATCGTCGACGCCGCGAGATCACCCCGGGGGCGCGGCAAGCCGGGCGTCGGCAGCCTCAGCCACCTGCATCCACAGCGGTGTATGGCACAGGTGCTGAACGGGCTGAAGGACCGGGTCGGCTTCGATCCCGAGGTCATCGAAGACGTGGTGCTCGGTTGCGGCACCGGTAGCGGTGACCACGCGCACGATATCGCACGGATGAGCGTGCTGGATGCCGGCTGGCCCATCAGCGTTACCGGCGTCACCCTGCATCGCTTCTGCGGCAGCGGCCAGCAGGCGGTGAACTTTGCCGCGATGGGCGTCATGAGCGGTCAGCAGGAAGCCGTGATCGGTGGCGGCGTCGAGTTCATGTCCCGCTACGCGCCGCTGCATGCGGACGGCTTTCATGCCAACAACGAGCATCTGCTGGCCATGCATCCTCAGGTGCCGCAGGGAATCTCTGCGGATCTGATCGCAACGGTGGAGGGCTTCTCACGGGAGCAGGTGGATGCCTATGCGGTGGAAAGCCAGGCCCGTGCACTTCGATCCATCGAAGCCAACCACTTTGCCGATGCGCTGGTCCCGATCTACAACGAGGACGGCAGCCTCGCGCTGGACCGCGACGAGCACGTGCGGCCCGGGACGACGCTCGACAGTCTTGCCGGGCTCAAGCCCTCTTTCCAGGGGATGGCGGCGGCACACGCCCCCGGGTTTCCGGCTCCGTTTCAGGAGATGGTCGCCGAGCGTTATCCGGACGCCGGCCCGCTGAACCATGTTCACCACGCGGGCAACAGTTCCGGTGTCGTTGATGGCGCCAGCGCAGTGCTGGTCGTCAGCCCTGATTTCGCGCGCGCCCACGGCCTCGAACCGAAGGTGAAGATCCGGGCTGTTGCAACGGCGGGTACCGAGCCGCTGATTATGCTTACCGCGCCAGCACCGGCCGCTGAGCGCTGCCTGGCCAAGGCGGGCATGCAGATCGATGATATCGATCTCTTCGAGATCAACGAGGCCTTTGCGTCCGTGGTGTTGAAGTTCATGAAAGACCTGGACGTTGCGCACGAAAAGCTCAACATCGATGGTGGCGCGATTGCGCTCGGGCATCCGATTGGCGCTACCGGCGGGATGCTCATCGGTACCGCCATGGATCAGCTCGTGCGGGAAGACAAGAACACCGCGCTGGTTGCCATGTGTACGGGCGGTGGCATGGGTACGGCGACGATTCTCGAGCGGGTCGGCTGAAGCCTCTATCGCCCGGCTGCTTTGCTATTCGGAGGGCGGTCGTTTGTTCCGCTGCGCGCTTCTGGGGTGCCTGCCGGCTCGCTTCGGTTCAGGACGCCCTTTCCGTTCGACGACGCGTCGCCCCGCGCCATTTTTCGGGAGCGGTGCGTTATTGGAGTGCGGAGTGTGCGCCTGCAGAGGGCTTTCTTCTCGCTGAAGGCTCTCTTTGCGCTGAGGGCTCTCTTTGCGCTGAGGGCTCTCGTTATGCTGAGGGCTCTCGTTAT
>JBCDGJ010000250.1:0-5927 GCA_038757945.1 Pseudomonadota bacterium | reverse complement strand
GCGCTGTTTCGACGGGCTCGCCAGAGTAACTGTGCCCATTCGATCTCCTGCGTGCTGCCGTCACTCCGGCCTCGTTCAATAGTGTCGGCCAGCAACGCGAACAGATCCGGATACAGCGCTTCCGTGAGCTGTGTCGCGAAGCTCGGTTGGATGTAGACGCGGTGTCCAACCGCTACCGGAACGCCATTGGCGACTAGCTCCTCAACCGCCGAAGGGCCATCATCCGCTGCCGCACCGCTCAAGCACGCATTGAGCACGACGACCCAGGTGCCCGCATCGCGTGCGGCCTGAGCGACTTCATCTGCTCGCAGCCTGAGGGAACCTTCACTGCTTGTTCCTTGCAGCCAATCGACGTTGGTGCCGAACAGCAATCGAGGCCTGCTATCACCATGACAGTACAGGTGAAGAATGTGTGGCTCGTACGCCTTGATTCTGTCGATCAGCGCTGCGCTGTTTCTTGGGATCATCTCTGCCTGAAGCGAGGCATCTTGCGCTGATTCGCTCTGCGCCGTCTGGTAAAGATCCTGTTCTCCGACCAGTAACAGATGCTCTGGCTGCAGTCCTGGGCGATTAGCGAGCTGGTCCGCTCGGGTTGCCGTAATGGCGTCCTGGACCGCGCGCCACTCATCTTCGCCGGGCGAGCCCATCATGGAGATCACCGACATAATGCGAATGCTCGAACTGAGCGTCGGATGTATCAGGCTCTTTTCCCGGCTATCGGTCACCCGCGCAATTGAGCGTTGGGTGCGTAGCGCGAGGAAGTCATCCTCAAAAAAAAGCGTTTCCCAGGGTAGCCGAGACGCGGTGCCGGTCTCGTCGGAGATATTCAAATACAGCGGCTGAGCATCATTGATGCCGGTCGATAGAGACAACAGCGCCCTCTCGAGCGTGTCGTGATCAGCCAAACGCTGGAAGAGTTCCCTCCCCTTTTCCAGGGATGGATGAGTCCCGGCGATCGCGATGGGTTCGACGCTGATCCGCACGCTGTTTAGGGTGCCTCCGGTGCCGGGGAGGCGTCGCGTGACGCGGACAGTAGCGCTGTCTACCGCATTGTCTTGGTTGCTTTCGCCATTGATTTGAAACTGTACGCCTTCCACGGCTGCCTATTCGCTCATGAGGTTGTTGTTTCCGCTGCCCGCGTTTCCGTGACGCTCCTTTAAGAGTTCCCGAATGTCTGAAAGCGCCGACTCGATGCCGCGCGCGTAGGCGGATCGGTTGCTGTCAGCGTTTTTAGAGCTGACCATCTTCATGAGTTGGTCGAGCTCGAATTGCTTTTCATTTGCGAAACGCGCCAGGACCGCCTCCCATGCTGGATCTGTTTCGTTCTTCTCAATGCCCGCAGCGCGTATCGTTGCTTCTTCGCGTTCCGGGAATGCTGCCCCGAGGTCCTCTCTCGGTGGTGCGTAGCTGTTGCCTTGCAGCACGATCTCTGGCTGCACGTAAAACAGGAGCCCGCTATTCGGCTCCAGCGGCCGCTCGTGCTTACCCAGGATCAGTTCGTAACCAAGTCCGAGTGCGTAGTCTGTTGCCAGATTAGTGTCATGCATCATGACTGGTCCTGAGCGTCGAACCCCGACTGCGTCGGCGACCATCCGCATGCCTTCCACGGAGTAGTTCCCTTGTGGGGAGCTGAATACGGCGCCATAAGCACCGACGGTATCGAGTAGCCTGAGCGTCTTTGTGCTGTTCAGGTGGGAAGCGTGGCTGTCTCCTCCTTCCGCTGGGGAACCCGCAAGCGAGAGCATGCTCCGCCCGGTTCTTTGCGAACGAAAGCCGTGGCAGACGAAGTGAATAAGGTCGAAGTTCTGGGTTTTGGAAGCTCGGGTCAACCAGTCAATCCACGGATTGCTGTCGAAGATGTGATCCTGTGATTCTCCCGGCCATTGCGGGACGTGCCAGGTGTGGGGCCAGCTTTTTCCCGACAGAGCATCGCGCACGTTCTCCTGTGCATCTTCATGCACGAAGAAGTGGATGTTCACCTCTCGATACATGGCTTCGAGTGCGGTGCTGACAGCGAGTGCCCACTGAACCGGGTCGATGGACTCCTTGACAGCCGGGGCACTGATACAACAGGCAATATCTAGGCGGCCCTCGGGGGGAGGTTCTTTGGGCAACACATCCGGAAGTCGCAGCACAGGAATCTTGAGCGTGTTTTGAAGATGCTCCCAGGGAACAGCGCCCAACTCTCCGTATGGCTTGACGAGGTGAACCCAGAGCACGGACTCTTCCTGCGCGTCGCTGTCACACCAGGATCGGACGCGATCAATCAAGCGGGCGGGTAGCGATGGCTGAGTGAACTCTTCTAGCTTGAAGATCTCGCGCCAAACTTCGGACTCTGCTTGGCCTTCTCGATTCACAATGACTCGGCAGATCACTTCTGGGATGAGCTTTGAATCGTCAAGGTGTACGCGGAGCACGCCAAGCGACCAATATCGAGCAAGGAAGAGTGCCATGGTTCAGCTTTGCCTGACGAGTTCCAAGAGCGCCCAGTAGGTTACAGGCTTGTTAATATCGCTGTGACCCTCGATTTCCTCATGCGCTTCTAGCGCGATGATTTCGTCGTCGGAACCAAAGCGGTATGCACTGCCCGGTGCTGCGATCGGTACCTCTGAGCTGTGTGGGGCGCCCGTAGGTCCGTAGCCACCAAGGGCGGCGTACGGGCTCACGTCCCGGCTGGCAATTCGCAGCTCCCCATAGTCCACCTTGCGGCGGAGTGCTAGATGAAAGAACTTGTGCAGCGGTGCGTCCTTTCGAGTGAAGGTTGTCAGAATCGGTTGTCGTACGCGGTCCAGGGCTGGATGGTAGCCCCCCGCCCGATCGATATCTGGAATGTGCTCAGCAAACGCCCAGTGGTTGATGGCCGGCTGCAGTAACAGCATCGAATCGATGGGTCTTGCCAAGGGTCGAGCGGTGAGTGCCGAGAGCATGACCTTGGCTCCGAAACTGTGACCGACGAGGTGCGTTCGGATGGTGTCAGCCGTCGACGCGCTTTGAACGGCCTGTAGCAAAGCTGAGATTTCCCCGGAGCCAACACGTCCCGCCCGATCTTTCATTTGCCAGACGGATGCCATGCGGATCAAGGAGAGGGGAGCACGCGCGATACCGCCTGCAGCTTGTGGTGCCTCAGCCTCTGTCGACGTGTCCTGGGTATCTGTGCCGACCGGAGTATCAAAGTCAATCGGCACAAACTCATCGGCGTCGCCCGCGATGAGTGCATCGACAGCGCCCCAGGATTCGAGTAGCACGTCCGTGCTCGGCGAGGGCTCGTTGAGTTCATCATCGGCCTGTCCAAAAACGGGTTGCAGAAGCTGAAGCAGGTCTATGCTGGCCTGATCGTCTAATGCGTCTTCTTGGGCGTAGGCGTAAAACTGTGCCCGATGGTTGGCGGGCAACTCTGCTGCAAGCGCTCGCAGCATGGCATCGTACGCGTCCGCAGATTCGTCGCTGCCATCCTCGCTGGGTGATGCGGCGATGTTGGGTCCGCGATTCCACCAGGGCACGATCCAAACGGACGGCCATACGACACCGATCAGGACCGGCCTGTAGGGTCGGCCGATATTGATGTCGAGGGATTCCCTGAGCTCTGTGAATCCTTTTACCCAGGTTTTGTAGTGCTTGATGGCGTTCTTGGGCGTGTTGTTCCACCCGTGGGAGAACAAATAGACGTCGGTGTACTGACCCGCTTCAATTTCCTGGAGCAACCGTGCCCTGGAGCGGGGGGTGGTACAAATGCCATCTTTGTCGAACTTAAGGACATAGAGCGGCGCCATTCCGCCTTCGGGTAGTGGATAGCTCTCGATCGGCCCGATGATTCCTGGCATGACACTCTCCTCCCTGAGCTTCGCCTTGATGCTCTAACGTTCCGCAGAGAATCGCAAGCGTCGCAAATGACCGGCTTTTGGCATTGACGGTACTCTTGATTGACAGCGAGACAGGTGCAAATTTGTACAGGGGGTCCCACGCTATGAGCACACTTGTCGGCGTGGAATCTACCGGCCCCACCGCCTCCGGCGATCCGCATAGTAGGCCAGCAGTCCCTGCTCAAAGCCCTGGATCGCAGCATCATCGCAGGCGTAGCGATCCATCATGCTTTCAACGCCGTCGGTGAGCGCGCCGACCGCTTCGAGACCGAGCAGCGATTCGAACAGGCGATCCCCACCTGGCGTCTCCGGCCGCGTGAACACCTGCTGGAACAGGTTCAGGTGCGCTGCCTTGATTCGGTAGGTGGTCGAGACGGGCACGCCTTCGATGCGGCTGATCTCGAGGCCGCTACCGGTTCGGGTGACGGTATTGGTCTGCTCCGTGAAGGTGACCGTCGCGGCGTTGTCACCCAGGCAAGCCTCGTACTCGTCTTCAAAGTCGAGGAGGTAGCGTAAGGCCACAGCCGTCACGGCGCTGGGGTTGTTGAGTTCAGCAGCTGCGCTGCGTAGCGGCGCCCCAGCGGCGCCGAGCAACTGACTGACGCTGTTGATCTGCTGGGCCATGAACCCGAGGATCGGGCGCGCTCCGGTGAGCAGCTGCGCGTCTATGCGGGCCAGCAGCGTGAACTCGCGGTTGTAGAGGGCGTTGAGGTAGTCGTCCGCACCGGTGTCGCTAAAGGGGCGGGTTCCCGCGAGTTGCCCGTCGTAGATCTCGCCCAGGCGCTTCATGTGCCGCTCACCGCGCTCGCGAAGATCGGCTGCGGCGAAATAGCGCGCATCGATCTGGTTCAGCGCAGCGGTGGTGCGCGCCGCGCCCAGCTGCTGCGCGAGCGCCTCTTCCTGTTCCTGCTGCAGATCGTGGCGCAGCTCGGTGATGTCGTCGATCAGGTCCTCGAACTCGCCATAGGTGAGCAAGCGTCCATAGCGTTGTTCAAGGTTGTTTTGAGCGGCGACAAGCTTCGCAAGTGTGTCGAGGGTTTCGGGCTGAGCGTCGAGCGTCTCGAACGCAGAACTCTCTTCGGCGGCAAACTGGTCTGCCATGTCCGCGAGCCCATCCTTCAGCTGCTCTGCGGCGTTCTGGCAGGCCTCGAGCGTCGCCGCGCTGCAGGCGACGCCCGCATCGGTGCTGGCGATCCAGTTGGCGATCCGTGCGGCATCGCGAGCGGACGTGGCTTTACTGATCGCGTCCGCCGCAGCGGGTCCGATACGCTCCTGCAGAATCGCATCGGCTTTCGCGTCGTCCACGTCATCGCGGGCCAGCGCCGCCTGCCACAGCTCCAGGAGCGCAAAGAAGCGCGCCCCGCGCAGGTTGTCCAGGTAGTCCTGTTCCTGGCGCCGGGCCATGAGCACCTGGTTGAGGGCGACGACCTGTTGACCGTACGCGCGCGCATCGAACGAGTTGTCGCCTTCCAAAAGCTTGGCGAAGCCGAAGGTCCGCGGTACAGCGCTCAGCGCCTGGCCGGACTTGCTGGAGATCAACGGTGGCGGGTCAGCGCTCAGGATCGGCTCGGCCCGGCTCGACAGCCACTGCTCGGCCACCGGTCGCGCAAGGTCGATCAGGCGCGCATCGCGAAAGGCCCGGTAGTCGGTGAGCTTGGCGAGGATCCCCACGATCGACCTTCGGCGCCGATCGCTGTCCCTGGTGCAGCGGCCCTGAAGGTCACGACGAATCTCGAGTCGACGCTGGGCGCCGAGGCTTGCGATAGGCGCTCCAAAGATCGGGGTGGTGGTTTCCGCCGTCCACAGCGCGCTGCTGTCGCCGCGACCCCAGTCATCGAGCGGTAGGTCGAGCCCGGCCTGGATCCAGCGCTCCAGGGGCGCGGGGCACTCGCCTTGCTGATCCTCTGCGTTCAGGGCGAAGGGTGCCTGGAGCAATTGAAGCTCGTTCTGCAGTGCCGGCAGGTCCCGCGATCGGGTGGGCTGCAGCACGCCGAACTCGCAGCGGCCAAAGCTGAGCAGCGCGATCTCATCGCCGAACAGCAGTTGGATCTGTAGCGGGCGGCCGGG
>JBCDGJ010000249.1:0-6015 GCA_038757945.1 Pseudomonadota bacterium | reverse complement strand
GCTGGAAAACACCGGATCGATGAAGCCGTAGGCGTCGCCGATGAGGTGCTGGCCCGGTGCGCAGGCACGACGGGACCGGTAGCTGTAGTTGCCCTCGGAGTGTACGGGCGTCAGCCGCTGCGCTGCCGCGGTGCGCTCGGCGGCGGCCGGTGAGAGCTTGAGCGCTGCCTCGAGGATCGTCTCCGGATCGGCGCCCGCGCTGCGCTGCGCGCGCAGGTAATCCGGCCGGCACACGGCGCCGATGCTCATGACCGCGCCGTGCTGTGGATCGTTGAGCGGGATCATCCAGATCCAGCCGTGCTCGAACCAGTAGATGCTGATGTTGCCGCCGTCGCTGCCCGGCCGTCGCGGGACGCCGGTGAAGTGCGCAAAGACTGCGGCGCTCGCGTGCTGTGGATTCCGCTCGATCCAGCCGTTGCGCCGGGCCAGCAGGGCACTGCGACCGCTGGCATCGACGACGAAGCTGGCTGTGAGCTCGCGGGTACACGCGTCGGGCCCACGGTAGGTCAGGATCTGTACCGCGCACGCGTGCTCGACATCGACTACTTCGCAGCCCTCGAACAGGGTTGCTCCCGCCGCCGCCGCGTTACGGAACAGTAGGGCGTCGAAGTCTGCGCGGCGGACCTCGAAGGCGTGGTCCGGGACGTCGCCGAGGGCCCGCGCGAAGCGAAAGGTCTGCAGCTGGGTGGCCTGCGGCTCCCTGTGGTAGCCGGGCGCCTCGCAGGTGAAATCGGCGCCGTCCTTGCGCAAGCCGATTGCTCGAACGTCCTCGAGCACCCCGAGACGCTCGAGAATCGGCAGGCTGTTCGGCAGCATGGACTCGCCGATATGAAAGCGCGGGTGCGATGCTTTTTCGAATAGCGCCACGGAGCGCCCATCCTGAGCCAGCAGGGCCGCTGTGGCCGAGCCTGCCGGGCCGCCGCCGATGACGGCAACGTCGACAGTCCAGGGTGCGCGAGGTTCGGTAGCCACCGCGCGATTATAGCGGGCGAGTCCGGTGACGGAACCCGTGCCCGGCCTGCGCCGGTCGGGCATGCAACGCCGTGTTTGCGAACCCGGTCGCACTAACGCCGTCGCAGCCACGACACAATGCGTGGGACCTGGGAATTGTTGACAGAAATGGATTTGGACTTTTCCCCCTTCGAGATCCTCACCGGAACCGGCGCGCTGTTTCTGTGCCTGGTTTTCATTGCCGTCTTCTCTGAGGCGGGCGCCATCGAGGACGAGTTGGGTACCAGCGTGACCGCAGCCGTTGCGGCAACCGATGACACCGATGCGTTGTTCTGGACCAGCGTCGAAGCGCAGGGCCAGCGGGTCGTGCTGACCGGTGCTGCGCCAGACTTCGAGGCCAAGCAGCAGGCCGAGCTGCAGGCGGCCGCGGTGGATGGCGTGACGGAAGTGCGCAACGAGATTGCGGTCATCGGCGAAGCGGGCACCTGCCAGCGCGAGTTCGATCGCTACCTGCGGGAAGAGCGGGTGGTGTTCAAGAGCGGACGGGCAGATCTGAGCGAAGCGAGCCTGCCGCTGCTCGGCATGCTTGCGGCCGTCATCCGCAACTGTGGCGTGCAGGTCGAGATTGCTGCCCACACCGATGCCGAAGGAGACAGTGCAATCAACCTGAAGCTGAGCCAGCGTCGTGCCGAAGCGGTGCGCCGTTATCTTGCCGGCAGCGGGGTTGCGCAGGAGAACATCATCGCCCGGGGCTACGGTGAAACGCAGCCCATCGCCGACAACCGGAGCGCAACGGGACGACAGGCTAATCGCCGGGTGGAATTTCGCGTGCTGGGACGCTCCTCATGATCTTTCTGATACTGAAGATATTTGTTTACCTGGCCCTGGCGTTGCTGCTTGGTGGCGCTGCCGGCTGGCTGCTGCGGAATTTTGCGGCGCAGCAGCGTGAAGAACAGGCGCAGCGCGACCTGTCCGACAGCAGATCCAAGGTCCCACAGCTCGAATCCCAGATCCGGGCGCGGGATGAAAAAATCCGTCAGCTCACGCGCGAGCGCGAGGAGCCGCCCGAAGTACAGGGCTCCCGGGTGCAGGACGAGCAGCTTGCCCACAAGCTGCGGGAGAAGGAGCTGGAGATCCAGCGGCTCAAGGGTCAGCTCGCCGAGGCACAGGCTGCGGCTGCCGATGGGCTCATTGCCGGTGAAGCCCTGATCGAGGCAGAGCGTTCAGATCCTTCCGACACCGGGCTGGAAGATAACGTCAGCGATGCGTTGCTCGCTTCGCTGCACAAACAGATCGAGCAGCAGAAAGAGGAGCTAGCCGCCGCGCGGATTCAGCTCGAGCTGGTCGGAACGCAGCAGGACTATCAGCGCGAGGCCGAAGAGCTCAGCCAGCGGTTGCGGCAGCGGGCCACGGAGCAGGAGCGCCTGCAGGATGCCGTGTCGCGGGAGCAGAACCGGGTGCGGGAACTGGAGCGCGAGCGCGAGCTGCAGGCCAAGTCCCTGAAGGTGCTGCATCAGCAGCTCGAGCTCGCCCGCGAATCGACGCTCGAAGCCCGCAGCTCCTGAACGGCTGACGCTCTCGCTGAGCGTGGCGGTTGCCCTGGCGGGCGCCGCGCCGCAAGCTGCGACGGGTCTTCGCCGTCGTCACCTTGATGCCCATGCCTGAACTTGCCGAGGCTGGCTCGCCTCGATCCTCCGGGCCTGTTCGCTCGGAGCTCCTACTGATTTTCCCCTGGCACCTGTGGTGGCCGCTGACCGTCGCGCTGCTATTGGTCTGGCCGCTGGTCAGCAGCGCCGAGGCTGGGTCCCGGCTTGGGCCCGGCGAGGCCATGGGTGTGACCGCAGACGCTGCGCTCGATCGGGGTACGGTCATACTGCTGTCCTGGGACGGCACCCGCCACGATGCGCTGGAGCTCGCCACGCTGCCGCATCTGAGCGCGCTGGCGCGGCTCGGGATGCAGGGACGGCTGCGTTCGGTGATGCCTGCCAACACGTTTCCCGCACATGTCTCGCTCGCGACCGGCGTGTTGCCCCATCAGCATGGCATTGTCGACAACCACTTCTTCGACCGGGAGCGCGGTTGGTACCACATGGATGCCGATACCCGCTGGCTCGAAGCGGAGCCCCTGTGGATCACTGCCGAGCGGCAACGCGTCACCAGCGCGGTGTACTTCTGGGTTGGCTCCGAACGGGACTGGCGCGGGCAGCGTGCAACCTACCGTGAGGCGCCGTTTGATGCCCGGCGGCCGGAAGCGGCTAAGGTCGATCAGATCCTAAAGTGGCTGATGCTGCCGGACGCAGAACGCCCGCGCCTGATCATGGCCTACTGGCGCGGCGCTGACCTCGCAGGACATCGCTTTGGCCCCGATGGCGGGCGGGTGCGCGACGCGCTCGAAGCCCAGGATGTCGAGCTCGGCCGGCTGATGGACGGCATCGAGGCGGGACCGGGTTGGGGCGAGGTGACCCTGATGGTCGTCAGCGATCACGGCATGACCCCTGCGGGGGAGTTTGTACCGGCGGCTGCAGCGCTGGCTGAAGCAGGCATTCCGGCAACGCTCAGCGGCAGTACCCTGTGCCATCTTTTTCTGAAGGATCCAGCTATGGTGGAGCGGGCGGCGGCGGTGCTGCGCGCGCTCGAGCCACGGCTCGAGGTCTATCGGCCCGGTGCGGAGCCGGACCACTGGGGCATCAGCCACCCGCAGCGGACCGGGGATCTGATCATTGCGGCACCACCGCCGCTGGTGCTGCGGATGGCCGGCGGCTTCACCGGCTGGGTGAATCGAACGGGCTGGAAGCTCGGCTGGACCTTTGGCGGGCACGGCTATGATCCGACGTTGCCCGCCATGCACGGCATCTGGGTTGCCGGCGGCCGCGGGATTGAACCCCAAGCATCAGTCGAAACCTATTCGATGCTCAGCGTGGCCCCCACCGTTGCCGAGCTGCTGGACATTGAGCCGGCGGCTGCCGCTACAGCGCCCTCGTTAGGGTCCGGTCGTGCAGCGCTGGCGCGCTGAGGCGAGGTCGCTGGTGCGCATCGTGTCGGTTTACGGCGATCAGTCGGCGCCGTCAGGCTGGACCGTATAGGTCAGCGTGCCACGCGGAACTTCATTCTCGAGGCGCTGCCAACGCTGATCGCTGGCGCGGTACCACAGATGAATGTCCGGCGCGGAGGCCAGGTCGACCACAAGGTGCCGCTGTGCTTCGCCGGCACCGGTTTCGATGCCGAGATCGCGCACTGTGACCGGCTCGAGCTTTCCCGTCTGTGCATTCAACAGCTGCTGGTGCTTGAGCAGCTCGGGATCCCAGTAGGCGAAGGTGGCATGGCAATCGGCTTCTAGCAGTGCTTCTTCTGCGCCCGCTTCGAGATCGGGCAGCGTCCGTCGCACGAACAGGCCTGCGGCCTGTCGTTCCGCCGCGACCGCATATCGGTCGCCGTTGTCGTTGGTGCTCGATTCGAGCTCCGAAAGGCAGCCGTCACGCCAGATTTCGCGGACCGCGTGGCGGTACTTGAACAGCGAAACGAAGGCCAGCCGGAAGTCGAGGCGGGTCTCGGCGTTAACTTCGATGCCCGCATCAACGGCTTTGAAGCGGTAGGACACGCTGCCGAGCGAGCGATCGTTGAGGCTGACGTTAAAGTTCAGGGGTGCCGGTATGCGCTCGCCATCGTCGGCCGTCCCGGCAGCGGATGCAGCCCCGGCCAGCAGCGTGAGTAGCAGCAGTGAAGGCTGCCGCAGGAACCGCCGTCCAGGCGTCATGTCAGGCTTCCGGCTGCAGGCTGTCACGCACGCTGCGGATGGCCGTCCCCATCAGCGGCAGATGCTGGTAGAAACCCTGGGCGGCGTCCCAGAAATCCTGATGCAGGATGACCCGGCCTGCCGCGTCGAAACGCAGATGGGTGACACCGATGGTATGGCTGCGGCGCGGGGTGCCGAGCGGTTTGAAATCGCTCTGCATCTCCCACAGCAGGTAGCCGTCGTTGCCGCTGATCTGACGGCTGATCACCCGAACGCTGGTTTGTGCGCCGGCTGCGTGCAGGCGCCCGTAGTACTCACCCAGCACGGTATTGCTGTTGAGTACCGTCAGCGTATCTGAGAAATGCAGGGTGTCGGCATACACGCGGTCAAAGTAATCGCGCCAGTCCGGCGTCGACATGTGGGTAACGAACTGGACGAAGGGGTCGAAGTGCGCGTCTTCGACCGGAACGCCCGCGTGAGCCTCCAGCGCTTCGAGGTAGCGTGCCGGATAACTTCCTTCGGAAGCTGCCGGTGCGAGCAGCGTTGCGAACAGCGCGATGGCGACAACGGCGAGCGCGGCGCCACTGGCAAGGTAAAGCAGCGGTTTCATGATGATGAGAATTGTTTGCGATGCGCCTAGTAAAGGTTTGTATCGGTGAATCGCTTGTGACCCGGGCGCCCGGCCCGTGAAGGGTTTGTAAGGCTGTGAACCAGCTCATCCGAGGGCCCTTTTAAAGATGTTTGAACGAACAAACGGGCGTGAAACCAACGGGTCGCAGCGCGCGTGCACGGCGTTGTTGAGGCGCGACGTGCGGCGCCGGGTTTGGTCCGCTCTGTGCGACGACACACGGATCAGCTCGCGCAATCCCGCGCTTGAGTACCGCTTGACAGGCGATTGACCGACTGGCTCGAAGACTTAAGAGCCTGAAAACGAGCGCTTTTATGCAATGCAACGCGCAACGGTAACCAACGCGGTCCTGTTCCAACTTCTGTGGTTTGCTGCAGTCATCGGCACGGGCATCTACGGTCTCTGGCCCCTTGCGGTACTGGCCGCAGGTGTGCTCCTCATTTCTATTCTCAAGTTGCCCGGCTGGCGCTCCGACCTGCGATTGGCGTCCTGGCTGGTGCCGGTCGGCTGGTTGCTGGACACGCTCTGGGTGCAGTCCGGGATCATGATTTTTGATGACCGACCGTTCGCGCCCCTGTGGATCGCCCTGTTGTGGTTCGGCGTCGCGCTGTCGGTCAACCACAGCCTGTCGCTGCTGCGGGACTATCCGCTCGCCGGAGCGCTCGGCGTTGGTCTCTTTGCTCCGTTTTCCTATCTCGGGGGC
>JBCDGJ010000248.1:0-6167 GCA_038757945.1 Pseudomonadota bacterium | reverse complement strand
GGCAGCTCTTCCTCCGGCTTGCCGGCAAGATCCGCCATGACCCCCATGACAAAGGGCAACTGGACCTTCTTCTCGGCGCCATACACCTCGACGTCGTACTCGATCTGTACCCGCGGCGCGCGATTACGCGCGATGAATTTCTGACTGCTCGCTTTTGCCATGCCGGCTTCCTCTTTCCCTGGTACCGCGATCTGGTGCAAAAATACGCCAGTCGTGGTCGGTTAACACAATGTCTTCGAACCTGGCCAGGGCTTCTGTCATTCTGGAGACACAGCGGCCAGCCTGTGCTCCCCTGTTTGCTGCTTCTAGTCGTTAGTAGTCCGAGTCCACGATCCCGCCGACGATTTTCGCCTCCGCGACACCGCTGGGCGTCATGTCTTCCAGTATCTCGACGAAGCTCATGGATACCAGCCGTTTGGCCCGTTCCAGCAGCAGCGGCACCGGACTGGACGGCTCATGTTCCTGAAAATATGCACAAATGCGATCGAGGTTGCGAATGACGTCATCGCGGCTGCGAATCTCGCCGCTCGGCGCGGAGATGGTGGCGGCACCATCCTCAGCGACGCCGCCCTCTGGCGCATCAACAGCAACCCCCCGACTATCGAGCTTATCCGCGAACAGGCCCTGCAGGGCCTTCAGCTCGCCTGCCAGCAGCGACAGATCGGGGCCGGCAGCACCCACCTTGTCATCCAGTAACGCCTTGAGCGCCGCAAATTCCTCCGCCGCCCGTGTCACCGCGTCGGCCGAGGCCTGCAGCTCGTCGAGTTCCGCGCCGATGAACGCCCCATTGATCAGCGCGGCGTCTGGGCGATCCTCGTCCCCAGCGGGGTCGAGGTCTCCGTTCGCCAGTTTCACATCCCGCAGCGAGAAGCGGCCAAGCTGGCGCTCCGCGACGACGGGCAACGCCAGCACGTCGCCGACGAAGCCCTCGCGATCATTCAGTGCCAGCAGGCTGTTGACGCGCAGCGTCGGATCATCGTCATCCTCGGCATCGAGCTGAGGATAAATGGAGTCCCAGAAATCCTCGGTGAGCCGCCGTACGAGGGTCAGACCGTCCGCCAGCGCGGGCAGCCCCTCACTGTGCATGGCAGCTCGAGCCAGCAGGATGCCGACGCGCAAATCCCGAGTCTCGGTAAACAGTGCTTGCGCATGGTCGGTGACCGTGGGCCAGTCCGGCGGCTCGGCAGGGATGATCTCGTCCCCCATGCGCTGTTCCGCCCTGCCGGCAGCGGCACGCTCGAGCTCGCCAAACACAGGATCGTACTCACAGTCCCGGCCGCAAGGCGCCTCGTCGGCGACCGGTTGCAGCAGGGTCTCGAGATCTATCATCGACACAGCCCAGACACCCCCAGTATCCGGTCAGCTCAACGCGAGCACGGCTTGACCCGAACCCGGCCTTATCCGGCCTTTATCGTGTTGACGCAAGGTCTTGGCCGCGCCTGGTTCAGTGCCTGCCGCCAGCGAGCCAAGCCATTACAGCTCTCACAATTAGCTCGCACAATTAGCTCGCACAATCAGCTCGCACGCCACTCCAGCGCCGTTCCAGCGGATCGGCACTCCCACAGCCATGCTTTGCCGAATCCAACCTCGTGTCAAGAATTTTCACCTCCATGTCGCGCATTGGCCACAGCCGCCAGATCTCAGCGTCCGTGGGCGCTGAGCCCGATAATTGTCTGAGTTGAGGATTTAGACCATAGTCGCCTGCTACTCATTGATTCGTGGAGGGCTCCGTGACGCTGAAGCTGCAGGTGACCAGTCACCAGCGCCAGTTCATGGGAGCGGATGCCGAACTTGATCTCAGTCAGGGCGGCAGCATCGGACGCGGTGCCGGCAACGACTGGGTGCTGCCCGATCCGTCGCGGGTGATCTCATCCAGCCACGCCGAGATTCTCGCGCAAGCCGGCGGTTACGCCATCGTCGACCACAGCACCAATGGCACGCTGTTAAACGACCAGCGTCTGCCCCAGGGTTCGCCCAACACCCTTAAAGACGGCGATCGGATCGCGATCGGCGAGTACACCATCAGCGTTGCGCTGATCGAGATGGATGCCGCCGCGTCTGATGCAGCGCAGCAAGCAGAGGCGGACCCCTTCGGCATTGCGGATGCCACCGTCCCGGCCCCAGCCCCGCCGGTACTACCCGTGTCGACCGAATCGCAAGCTCCCGCAGCGGGCATTGACCCGGCCAGCGTCGGCGCCTCGGTCGCCGCCTCCTCGCTGGACCCCTTGGATCTGCTCGGCGGTAGCAATGAAGGACTGGGGGTCACCAGCCCCGCGCCCGCGCCGCCGCTCGGCGGGCCGGCGCAGGCGGACCAGGCGCCACCCGATGAGCACTTTTTCGACCTACCCGCGATGCAGAGCGACCCCGCAATGGGCGCCACAACGCCGCCACCAGAGCCGGGCGTTGCGCCCGCGCCGGACGGCGCGATTCCCGACAACTGGATGGATGATCTACTGGGCAATGAGGCGGCCCCCAGCCCAGCACCGGCGCCCGAGCCCACACCGGTGCCCGAGCCCACACCGGTGCCCATTGCGACGACAGCCAGCACGCCCGCCGTTGGGCCAGATCACGAGCCAGCGAGCCCGCTGAGCGGGGCCCCGGCACCCGCGGGGCTGGACGCACTGCTGCGCAGCATGGGGGTCGACCCCGCTCAGGTCGACCCGGCATCGATCGCCGCCCTCGGCCCGGCGATTCGCATGCTGGTGCAGGGACTCATGGACGTGCTGCGGGCGCGCAGCGATATCAAGAACCAGTTTCGGGTGCCCGTCACCACGCTGCAGTCCGCTGACAACAACCCTCTGAAAGTCGCCATCACGTCAGAAGACGCCCTGCGAATCCTGTTTTCCGGCGACCAAAGCGCTTATATGGCACCGCTGGACGCGTTCAATGAGGGCATCCAAGATATCAAGAATCACCAGATTGCCATGCTCATGGGGATGCAGGTTGGATTCAACGCCATGCTGGCGCGCTTCGATCCTGAGCAGCTCGAGACGCAATTCGATAAGGGTCTCAAGCGCGGCAAGCTGCTCGACGTCGTGAACAAGACCAAGTACTGGGAGCTCTACCGCGACATGTTCGACGAGCTGGGCACCGGGGATGAAGCCTTCCGGCGCTGCTTCGGGGATGTCTTCGCGCAGGCCTACGAAGAACAGATGCAACGACTGGGCAACGCAAAGAAAAACTAGCCCAGCGTTGGAATGACACTAGAGATGGGGGAGAGTCTGAAATGTCGAGCCGGCCGATTACGTCGCTATCGCTGACCCTGCTGGCCTTGCTGATCGCGGGCTGCGCAGCCAAGGAGCCCAAGCCGCAACAGCTCAAGAGCATGGTGGTGGCCGCAGAGGAACTCAATCCCAATCGCCGGGACCGTTCCCAGCCGGTGGTCGTGCATCTGTACTACCTGCAACAGGATGAAGCGTTTCTGCAGGCGAGCTTCAGAGACCTGACGGCGAGCGATCCGCAGTCTCTCGGGGGTGACCTGCTGCGGCACACGCAGGTACTCATCGGGCCCGGAGAAAGCCAGAGCCTGGACCAGGCCTTCGATCCCAAGGCGCAGTACATCGGTGTCGTCGCTGCCTTTACCCGCATCGATGATGCGCAGTGGCGGGCGCTCGTGGAAGTGCCCGGCAACAGCCTGCGTCAGCGCCTGAACCCCTTCAGCGGCAAGCGTCTGGAAATCGCCCTGGAAAACACGAGCGTGTCCGCTCAAATCGTCAAGGACTGATCACCGATATGTCATCGAAACATCGAGTGCTCTGGTCCGAAGGCATGCTACTGCTGCCCCAGCACTTTCAGCAGCAGGACCGTTACTTCGAGGGCCTGGTCGAGGGACGCGCACGGGCGCTACGGCCCTACTCCTGGGGCTTTACGGAACTGGTCATCGATCGCGACCAGCTGCGAATCGGCAAGATCGTGATCACCCGGGCCAAGGGCGTGTTTCCAGACGGCACGCCGTTCGATATGCCGGACGTCGATCCGGTGCCCGCAGCACTCGACGTGGACCCGGACACCCGCGATCAGCGAATCCATCTGGCGGTGCCGATCTCTAAGGAAGGCGAGCCGGAATACGCAAGCGACGCGCAGGCAGAGGGCCTGGCGCGCTTCAGCGGTCACGAGGTCAGCGTACGGGACAGCGCCGACTACAGCCGTAGCGGTGTGGACGTGCGCGTCGGCCAGCTACGCAGCCGCGTGATGCTCGAACATGAGCAGCGCGAAGACTACGCCTGTCTCGGTCTTGGCTGGGTGCTGGAAGTTCGCGCGGATCGCTCCGTACTGCTCAGTGACGAGTACATCCCGCCCATGCTTGACGTTTCCGGGCAACCGAAGCTCGATGGCTTCGTGAAAGAGCTCAAGGGCATGCTGCACCAGCGTGGCGATGCCCTGGCCGGGCATGTATCCACCTCCGGCCAGGGCGGTGCGGCCGAGGTGTCTGAGTTTCTGCTCCTGCAGGCGGTCAATCGCTACGAGCCGGTGATCGGGCATCTGATGAACCTGCCGGGGGTCCACCCAGCGGATCTGTATACATACCTTTTGGAGGTTGCCGGCGATCTGGCGACCTTCAACCCGGCGCGCCGGGCACCGGAGTTTCCCGCTTACCGCCATGACGATCTGGCCGCGACCTTCCAACCGGTGCTGACCTCGCTGCGGGAGTCTCTGGGCAAAACCATCGAGCGTCGGGCAGTGCAGATTCCGCTGAAAGAACCACGCTTTGGCATCCGCGCAGGCCTGCTCGCGGACCGAACGCTATTGGACAGCGCCGATTTCGTGCTGGCCGTGCGCGCTGACATGCCGAGCGATGATCTCCGCGGCCAGTTTCCGCCCCAGGCCAAGATCGGGGCCGTTGAGACCATCAAACGCCTGATTGAATCCGGCGTGCCGGGCATCCGCGTTAATGCGCTGGCCGTCGCCCCGCGTCAGATCCCGTACCACGCGGACTACGTCTACTTCCAGCTGGATCGCAACGGTGACCACTGGGCGGATATGCAGAACTCGGGTGGCTTTGCGATCTACGTGGCAAGCGAGCTGCCAGGGATGGACATGCAATTCTGGGCGATCCGGCGGTAGCGGCGCATGGCAGACGACGACACCTTCTTCGGTACCGGTGAACCGCGCAACGATCGAACGGTGCTCAAGCCCCGTCCGGGCATGCGCTCGCGCAGCCCGTCACCGGCGCCTCAAGGCGTACCGCCGGCAGCACCTGCGGTGGGCACCCTTGCCAGCGTGGAACTCAGCGATAGCAATCCCCTGACCGCCGCTGCCACGTCGCTGCTATCCCTGGCCGGGCATCTGTCGATGACCGCCAGCCATCAGGATCCGCAGGGACTGTTCGCGCACGTTGTACGAGAGATTCAGGCCTTCGAGAATGCCGCGCGCCAGGCTGGCGCTTCCAACGAGCAGGTGCTCACCGCACGCTACGCGCTGTGCACGCTCATCGACGAGGTCGTGCTGAACACGCCGTGGGGCAGCCAGAGCACCTGGCCTCAGCAGACGCTGCTCACGATGTTTCATAAGGAGGCCTGGGGCGGCGAGAAGTTCTTCCAGATCCTCGAGCGAATCCTGCAGCAGCCGGCCGCCAATCTGGACCTGCTGGAGCTGTTTTACCTATGTCTGGCGATGGGGTTAAAGGGACAGTACCGCGTGCGCGAAGACGGTCTCAGCCAGGTTGAGCTGATCCGTAGCAACGCCTACCAGACCCTGCGCAATCATCGACCGGTGCCTGAGGCAGAGCTTTCACCGCGCTGGCAGGGCGTTGAGGAGATCCGCTCGCCGCTGAACAAGGCCCTGCCCCTGTGGGCAGCCGCAGCAATCGGGGCTGGCATTGCTCTGGCGATCTATGCCGCGTTCCTCTGGACCCTGAACCGCAGCTCCGATCCCGTCGCGATCGAGCTGGCAAGCCTGGGGCAGAATCTGCCGCCGCTGGTCGAGCGCACAGGGTATGTGGCGCCACAGCGCACGCTGGAGCTACGGGATCTGCTGCAGGGCGAGCTTGCGGCCGGAAGCCTCGAGCTCACCGAGCAACCCGGCGCCCAGACTCTGGTACTGCGAGCACTGTTCCGCTCGGGCAACGCCCAGGTCGATAGCGCGAGTGCAGGCCTGCTCCGCACCGTCGCGACAGCACTGGCGCAACTTCCCGGCCAGATCATCATTGCCGGGCACACCGATGATGT
>JBCDGJ010000247.1:0-6227 GCA_038757945.1 Pseudomonadota bacterium | reverse complement strand
GCGAAGTCATGATTGAGGGCGACGAGCCGGACGGCTGGTAAGTCCACTCCACAAGGATCGGCGGAGTACCTGCCACCATGAATTGGCCCGGTTGTCCCTGCGGTCCATAACCGCCGGGATCCTGCGGTCCATAGCCATTGGGACCCTGTGGTCCGTAGCCATTGGGACCCTGCGGTCCGTAGCCGTCGGGTCCCTGGGGACCGTAGCCACCGGGACCCTGTGGTCCGTAACCAGAACTGGCCTGCGGGCCGTAGCCCCCCGGACCCTGCGGACCGTAGCCCCCGGAGTTCTGTGGACCGTAGCCGGGATTACCCTGCGGGCCATAGCCCTCTGCGGCATAGGGTTGGCCACCCCCGGGCACGGGGGCACAGGCACCGTTACCGCCGGGACCAACGGTCGGCAAGGTTCCGGGAGGGCAGCCACCCGCGTTTGCCGGCTGCTCCCAACCCGCCTCCTGGGGCTGTTGGCTCCAACCGTTGTTCTGCGGTTGCTGATTCCAACCGTTGTTCTGCGGCTGCTGGTTCCAACCGGTGTTCTGCGGTTGCTGATTCCAGCCAGTGTTCTGCGGCTGTTGATTCCAGCCGGTGTTCTGCGGCTGCTGGTTCCAGCCGGTGTTCTGCGGCTGTTGGTTCCAACCGGTGTTCTGCGGCTGCTGGTTCCAACCGGTGTTCTGCGGCTGCTGGTTCCAACTGCCGGACATATCCTGGTAGTCCTGCTGAAGCTCATCACCTACGTCGGTAAACAGCATCAGCACGAGTACGCCGATGCCGGCACCAGCTGCGATTTTCTGGTTCTTGCTCAGCTCTTTCATTCTGCTGTCCCTCGGATGGTTACGGTTCTACTGCGACAGGACACTAGGCGCAGAACGCAGCACAATCGGCTCAGCGCCGTGTCGCTCACTGCCAGCCGCCGTCATCCTGGGCAGGCATCGGCTCAGAGCTGCTGCGGGGGTAGTAACCGTTCTGCGGGTAGCCCTGCGGCATACCCGGCTGCATGCCGGGCTGCATCCCCATCCCCGGCTGCATCCCCATCCCGGGCATCCCACCGCTCATCTGGTTCATTTCGGACATCATCTGCTGCATTGCAGCCTCGTTCTGCTGGGTCTGCAGCTGCATTTGCTGTTGCATCCACTCGCTCTGCTGCTGCCCCTGCTGAATCTGGTCGTAGTAGTACTGGTTCACCTGTGCCTGCTGCGCGCACTGAGCGAAGGTCACCAGCAGCACGAAGCTGAGAAGGCCAAGGGGGACGAATTTCATGGGAGCTCCTGAAACTGACAAAGGGGACTTACAACAGAAGGCGCAGACCGTACGGAAAAGGGGTCAGGCGCCCCGACCATTCGTTAGCCGTAACCACTGGCAACGGGCTGCACGGCCAGCGGGCGAACGATAGCGAGGCCCCTGACCCGAAACGCGTGTGCTTTGCGCCTTAGTGCTTGAGATCCGCAATCTGAGCCTTGAGGACACCACGATGAACGCCGTGACCGAGACCATCTGCAGCAAGTGCGGAGCAACCAACCCCGCCGCTGCGAAGTTCTGTTCTGCATGCCGCAACCCGCTGCAGGCAACCGCCACACCGACCCCGGCACCGCCCGTCAACCCGGTACCGCCACCGCGGCCGAGCCCGGGTATCGGCGGCATGATGTCCGGCGGCGGCAAGACGGTCACCAAGCAGGTCAACGGCGACGCACACGCTGTCTACGCACAGACCGTGAAGCACCTTCGAGGGCTGGCAGACACGGAGATTCAGCATGAGCTGGCACCCCAGCAGCTCGCTGCCAAGGTCGGCTTCAAGAGTTTTGGCCTGACCCTCGGCATGGGCATCGAAGTCGACACCAGCGTACAGATCGCCCCAACGACACCGGGCCAGAGCCAGGTTGCGATCACGACCAAAACCGACAGCAGCAGCACCAGCAAGCTGCTGATCACCTCCATCGTCATCTGGCTGATGATCTGGTTCTCCTGGGGCCTGGCACCGATGATTCTGTTGCTCGGCGCCATTGCCATGGGCTTGAGCTGGTGGCAGCTGCAGACGTCTCCCGGCGAGAGCATTGCCAAAGCACTCGTCGCCGAGCTGACGAACATCCGCAGCACCGCACCGGAGCCTCAGGAAACAGCCGCGCCCACCCCCGCGCCGGCCACCCCGGATCCTGCTCCGCAGCCCGTGGCCGCGGAGCTGCCTCCGAAACCCGGCAGCGCGGCACCGGCGGCGGCAGCCGCTGAAGACGAAGTCTTCGAACGGATCGGCAAGCTCGCCAAGCTGAAGGATGCCGGCGCCATCACCGACGCCGAGTTCGAAGCCAAGAAGGCCGAACTGCTCGAACGCATCTGAGCACCCGCAGAACCATCATGAGCGACAACGTCAGCCAGTACTGCATCGCCTGCGGCCATGGCCTGGTCGCAGGCGCGGCATTCTGCACGGAGTGCGGACATGAGGTGGGCACCCCGCCGGCCCCCGACCCGGCACCAGTGTACGCGTCGAACATGCTCGGCCAGGGGTGCACACACTGCGGCGGCGACGGCTCGCGACTCGATCCGGACACCATCTACTGCCCGAGCTGCCGCTGGCTGCGACCGCTCGGCAACGACTACTTCGTCGATCTCGATGCGTTCGTCTGGCAGATGGACGCGCAGGCCATGCAGGTCCTCAACAACAGCGGCCCCATTGCGAGCGCCGCCCACAGCATTGCCGAGCGCTACGGGCGACCCGTCTTCGAGGCCGCAACCAATGGCATCCGCCTGTCCGAGCGGCAGATGCCGGAAATCTTCGACATGGCGGTCCGCGCGGCGCGGCTGCTGTCGCTGCCGCACCTGCCGGAGGTCTACATCTCCGGGCAACGGATGTGGGACGTGTACTCGCTCGGGGGCTACAGCGGCAGCTTCATCTCCATCGGCAGCGTCCTGATCAACTTCAAGCCACAGGATCTGCTGTTTCTCATCGCCCGGGAAATGGGTCATGTCCGTGCCGGGCACGCCTACTGGTCCACCGCAATGCAGTTCCTCATGGGGCAATCACGGGGCCAGGGCACGATCCTTGGCGAAGGCGTATTCCAGTTCCTCAACCCGGGCAAGCTCATCGAGTCCGCCATCGAAGCACCGATGATGCGCTGGGCGCGCCATTCGCAGATCACCGCCGACCGTGCGGCAACGCTGGTGACCGGTGACCTGGACTGCGCGAGGCGGGTGCTGACGCAGTGGGCAATGAAGTCCTTCCCGGTGACCGGCAAACTCAACCTGGAAGCCTGGCTGGAGCAGGAAGCTGCAGCCGATGATCCGTACCTGCAGTTGTCCGAATGGACCATGTCGACGGAGCCCTATCTGGCGCCCCGCTTGAAAGTGTTGGCCGACTACAGCGCCTCGGACGAGTTCCGCGAGTGGCACCGCTACATCGCGCATTACACCCGGGATGCGGGTCTCAAAGACCTGCGCGCTGCAGAAAGCGGCGAGGACCGGAAGGACAAGGCCCGCAAGCCGCCGTCGGACACCGAACGGCTGACCTGTGCTGCCTGCGGTACTGCGATGCGCGTTCCGAGCCGTATTCTGCAGGGAGACAAGCCGGTCAACGTCCGCTGCCCCAACAAGGCCTGCCGTAAGGTGCTGCGCGTCAAACCAAGACGATCGGCACCGGCCCAACCCGATGGTGCCAAGCTGCGGGCCGAGAAAGCCCGGGCGAAGGTCAGGTTGACCTGCGTGGCCTGCAGCGAGCCCATGATGGTCAATCGTGCCGATCTCGGCGGTGGGGAACCCGTGAACGTCCGGTGCCCGAATGCAGACTGCGGTGAAGTTCTGACCATTAAGCCAAAGGCAGCCGCCGCACCAAAACCGGAACGGCCGGACCTCATGGCGGACTGAAGGAGATCGATCCACGGCGGAGAACAACGACGACGAATTCGAGATCGAGGTTGGCCAGCGTGATGCTGCCACGCCGCTTGTTACCGCCGAGCAGGCCTTCGGCGAAGTGGACCTTGGCGCCCTCGAAACGAGAACCGGGCGCGACAGTAGCGGGCAGTCGGCCAGAGACCTGACCTCATCGGCACAGCTGGCACAGCAGCAGCACACAACCGCGCAGCAGACCCTGGTTGCGGAAGAGGTCGTCCACACCGAGCAGGCGGCGGCCGCAGCGGAGCAGCAGGAAGAAGAGCGGCTCGAGGCAGAAGTCGCCGCCGATCAGCGGGCCGAGGCCATCGAGGCCGAAGCCGAGCAGACCAGCGCAGACGAAGCGGAGCGGCTGCAGGAGGCGCGGGAACGCGAAGCCGAAGCAGAGCGGGAACGGGAGGAACGCGAAGCCCAGGAGGAAGCCGAACGCGAGGCGGAGGAACAGGATGACGGCTACCACGTCGACTGACACGCTCCGGTGCCGCCGTTGACACGCGCCAGTGACGCCTTTGAGCCGATCCGCTCTCGCTTTTGACCCGATCCGCTTACGCTTGGCGCCTTAACAGTCAGACCCCGCACTTTTTCAGGACGCAGGAGGATTCCGCACCATGGCAGAGACAAGGTACACCGATGCAGAGCGACCGGAACCGGGCACCGCCGAGGCCGTTGAAGCCGAGTTCGAGGTCGAGCTGGCCGGTTTAAACGACAACGAGACCGCGCAGGTGCGGGAGGCGATCAGCGAAGCAGAGTTCAACAATGAGCTCGACCAGCTCGACGTGGACGCAGAGATCCAGCAGGCACAGTTCGCGGAGACTGATCGTGCCGAAGCAGAAGAACTGCGCGAGGACCAGGTTGAAGCGGCTGATCGCGGTGACTATGAAACTGCACGCGACCGGGCCGAGGACGCTCAGCATGAGCTGCGTGATGCTGCCGAAACGCATGGCGGCAATCTCGACACCGCACTCAGCGAGAATGCCCGGGACGTCGAAGTGCTGTCAGAAGCGGAGTTCCAGCAGGAAGCCGCCGAATCCTTCGAGGCGGACGCCATCGATTACGCGGAGCTGGATTCAGATGAGGGTGCGGACGCGTCCCTGGACGATGCTTACGACGCAGCCGATGCGGCCGACGATGCGGCGCAGGACAGCACGGATTTTGCTGACACCGGCGGCGATCACTCGATCTACACCGATCACGGCTGAGCACGGTGGCCAGGGACCCGCAGGACCCGCAGGACCCGCTCCGCGGCAAGCGACGCCGGCGGACCATTACCGCCGAGCCGGCCGACCCCGAACGCGCTGAACAGCTGCGCGCAACGGTCACCCTGCCGCAGACGGAGACAGATCCGCCGGCGGCGCCGCCAGGTGCAGAGATCCCCGGCGAGCGCCTGTTACAAGGCGAGCGGCTGGCAGATGCAGAAGCACTGTCGCCCGACACCACCACCCCTGGGGATCTCCTCGACCCGAGCACCCTGCTGGACAACGAGACCATCGAAGAAGACTGAAGTTTCTGAACCAGTGCTAGGGGTTTTTGCGCCTAAGTCCCTATCGGAGCAGCAACAGGAGCCCAGCCCATGCACCACTTCACCAGCCTTTCGCGCGGCAAGTTCAGCGCCCTTCCCCTGCTGACGGCACTCCTGCTGCTGATAGGATGCGAGCAGGGACCGCTATCAAGCACCACCACGACCTTCCGCGACAGCACGCTGCTGATCGAGGTCTATGAAGATCGCCCGCCGCTGGTGATGATCGGTGACGACAGCCACCCAGCCGCGCCCCTCAACGTCCTGAACGAGGCCGCCAGCCAGGGTGACGTCATTGCTCACCGGCTCCTCGGCAACGCCTACTGGCAGGGCTCGAACACCACGCTGAACGGGGTCAATCCCTTTCCCCAGAACCGCGAACACGCGCTCTGGTACTACCGCAAGGGTGCCGAGCTCGGCGACGCGCCGTCTCAGTACTACGTAGGACACGCGCTCGAGTTCGGCAAAGGTGCCGAAGCAGATCCAGCCGCGGCGCTCGGCTACTACGAACAGGCAGCGCGCCAGGGGCACGTCATGGCCCATGGCCAGCTGGGCTACTTCTACGTCACCGGCACCGGCGACGTCACGATTGACCTGCAGCGGGCGGTGGAGCACTTCCGGTTTGCAGCGGCAGCCGGTGAGCCAAACGCTCAGTTCAACCTGGGCGTGATGTACGCCAATGGCGATGGTGTCGAGCAGAGCCTGGAGCAGGCCGCGCGGCTCTACTGGTCCGCAGCCGACAACGGCAACACCGGAGCGATGGTCCAGCTCGCAAAGCTGCTGCGCGCCGGCGACGGTGTACCGAAAGATGAAACGGCCGCTTTGCGGTGGCTGCAGCT
>JBCDGJ010000246.1:0-6252 GCA_038757945.1 Pseudomonadota bacterium | reverse complement strand
CGCCCGTTTCGAGCTGGCCCGGGGCTACTCGAAGATCGATCGCCGCGATGGGACGCGCACGGTTGAGGTTTTTGCCGACATCGACCGCACCACGGCGTCACCGGAAGAGGTCAGTGGTTCGATCCGCGAGACCGTTGTCCCGCGGCTGAGCGCAAGGTATCCAGACCTGGTGTTTGACCTCGGCGGTGAGCAGGAAGAGCGCCTGAAAGCGCTCACCGGCCTGGCGGCAGGTGCGGTGCTGTCGCTGATTCTGATCTACATGCTGCTGGCCATTCCGCTGCAGAGCTACCTGCAACCGCTGGTGATCATGAGCGTGATCCCCTTCGGCGCGGTCGGCGCCATCTTCGGCCACTGGATCATGGGCGTGCAGCTGGTGTTCTTCTCGGCGCTCGGTATCGTTGCGCTGTCCGGCGTTGTGGTGAACGCCTCGCTGGTGCTGGTGGACTACATCAATCGGCAGCGTCGCGAGGGCACGGCGACCGACGACGCGATCTACGAAGCCTGCGTCGTGCGCTTCCGCCCCATCATCCTGACGTCGGTCACCACGTTCGTTGGTCTCATTCCGCTGATGCTGACCCGCACGCCAGCCACAGCACCGTTTATTCCCATGGCGGTGTCTCTGGCCTGGGGTGTACTTTTTGCTACCTTCATCACGCTGATCCTGGTCCCCAGCCTGTACCAGATGTCGGAAGACTGGGTTGGATTCTGGTCAAGTCTGTTCGGCAGGCGTAAGGCGGCTGCGACAGACACGTCGACTGGAGCTGCCGTCGCTGGCGAGACCGGCTGAGTAGCGGGCGCTCGGTCCACCAGACCCGTGGCGCCAAGATTCCGACCGCAGCTGACACCGCGGCCCGGCCTGACGGCCGGACCGAAACGTTTTTTATCGCAACAACGTACGGCAACCCCTGAACGAAAGCACCCAGGCCGACAGCCTCAGACCGTGACGGCATTCCCGCGGAAGATCCGCGACAGGTAACGGCTTTCCGCCGGTCCCGGCGCCGGCACGCTACACTGCAGCACAGCAGCAACCAGACGATCCATTTCTTCCTCGACTTCCTGCTCCGTGCTCGGCTCTTCCGTACGTGCACGACGGGTGAGCTGCACCTGGTTGACCGCCGGCACCGTCGGCAGCCGCTCGCCCTCGACACCGAGCGTGACTGTGAACGCGTGCAGTGAGTTTTTCACGAACAGCGCCAACGCAAACTCTTCCCGCGTCGATGCCCGTGAGGTGTCCGGCGTTACCAGCACGATCTGGCACTGCGGCACGAGGGCGGCGATCTTCGCGATCCGGAAGTGGTGGGTCAGGTGTTCGCGCACGACGTCGGCGAACTGATCGCGAGACAACACATTGTCCCAGGGCTCGTTCGGCTCGGCAGCCAGCGCATTCAATGGCAGTCGCACGCAGGGCGTGCTGACCACGACGTCGAAGCGGCCCTGCGCCGCGAGTACCTCGCCCAATCCCCCTTCCAGGTCATCACCGACCGTCTTGACGATCACCTCAACCGACTCCGGAGCGTCGATCATGTGCCGGATCTCAGTACCCGCCTCTTCGCTGCGCGTCAGCAGTGTCAGGCTCGCCACCCCTCGGCTGATGAAGCCCTGGGCAATCGCCGCGAGCTCCTGCCGCATCACATCGCCGATCAGCACCGCCGTCTTACCGCGCAGCTCCTCCAAATCCTTGGATCCGGGCTTCAGCATCATCTCGCCTTCAGTCACGGAGCGATCGAACTTCAGCCCGCCGGACGGGTGGAAGGCCTCGCCGCTCACCACCGGGTCTGCCAGGCTGAATACGGTAGAGAGCGCAACCTGTGCATCGGTCGGCATCTTGTGCAGATGCAGCCGCGCCAGGATATCGGCGCCGATCTTCTCGGCCTGGTTCTTGATCTCTGCTTCAGCAAAGAACGGTGCCGGCGAAGGCACAAACGCATCGAGGAACCGATCGGCCAGACCCTGATCGATCAACCCACCGCCGATCAGCCGGTGCATCAGCTTCGGTGCCAGCTCGGCGCTCAGCAGATAGCGGGTTGCGTTCGCCGATGGGTTGCCCTCCCCGGCTTGCACCAACAGGCGCCGCAGCGGCTTCGCGAGGTTCGGCCGCTGTGCCAGCTCTTCGATTGAATTGCGGGCAAGCTCAAGGATCGCCTGCTCCCCTTCGCCCGCATCCAGCATGCCGAGCACGGCGGTGTGGACGCGGGTCAGCCGGATGTTCTCCAGAATCAGACGGCCGCGGCGATCAAAGAGCCCGGGCGCACCCGGCTGACCGCGCAGACGTTCACCATCGACAGGTCCCGGTGCCGCCGCGTTGATCTGAATCTCTGGTCCAAGATGGCGGGAGAGAATCTCGGCCAGCACTCGTTGGCCCGCCTTGGAAACCGCGTAGTCCGCGCGGTTGGGATAAGCCACCGCGAGGTACTTCTCGCCGCCGAAATAGCTGGACACGTTGAGAATGCCGCCCTGCCCCCGCGCCTTCATCCGCGGCGCGAACTTCCGGATCAGCGAATAGTTCGAGATCAGGTTCGCCTCCATGGTGCGATTCCAGTCCTCGAGCGTCATGTCGACAGCCATCTCTTCAGCGCCCGCAATACCGGCGTTGTTGATGAGGAAGTCCACATCGCCGTAAAGGCCAATGGCATGGTCGAAGAGCTGCTGCATCGCGGCTTCGCTGCCCACGTCGATATCGCCGAGAATCTGCACGCGGTTGGCGGGATCCGGATAGCCGATGCCACGCAGCTCCTGCACGATCTCGTCGCGGGCTGCGGACAGCTTCTCGGTGCTCCGCGCAGACAGCAGCACCCGGGCTCCGGCCAGCGCCAGGAAACGCCCGAGCTGCATGCCAATGCCGGCGCTGCCGCCGGTGATGACCGCGGCCTTGCCGTGGTGCAGTCCTGGCAACACGCGCTGAATGGAGCTCGGCATAGACGTTTTGCCCGTGGCACGCAGAATGTTCTTCGGTACCCACAGGTTGATCGGATCCATCTTGCGAACGCCGTTGTTGAGCGTCGCGGTCCAGTCGGCCGCAAATGCCAGGTTATCTGCCTCATCGTTCTCATAGCGAACGATCTGGTTCGGCACGTGTTTCCACCCCCATTCGCCGGCATCGGGCTGCTGGTCCTCAAAGCGCCAGATCCGGATGAGCTCCTCAACCGACGCCCGCTTGATCTCATTGAAGCCGTTGCCGCGTCCATCGTCCTGATTGGTGACGAAGGTGATCGGCGGCGCGTTGCCCGCACCGAGCCAGGCATCCAGGTTACGGCTGACGGAGGCGGCAAAAGCAATGGGCGCCACAACCTCGGATTCGATGAACGCCCGAACCTCGTCGTCGTCGGCTGTGGCCAGCGAGTAGCCGTGCTCGCCGTTTGCAATGGCCGGCAGGACGACGATGCCGTCCAGGCGGCCATAGTGATCCTTCAAGAACTGGAACGCGCGATCAACCGTCTCCGCGCGCAGCGGATCCAGGTGCTGCACAGGGATGCCGGTCCGTCCCGTCGAATCAATGCGGGCCTCGGCGCGTCCAACCCCCTGCAGAGTGCGCATGCCCAGGACGACCCTGGCGCCGCGACGCATGTTGCGCTCAGCGAACACCAGCGCTTCGTCGACTTCGGAGCCACCGAGCACCAGCACGACGCGCTGGGTCAGATCGACCAGGCGCTCATCGGGCCAGGACACGAGGTTCGAGCGGCTCTGGGCCGGCACCTGCATGCCGTTGGTCACCTCGAAGGCGTGTCCGGAAAAGCCGGAGGACTCAGCGCAGGACAGAAACAGCAGCGTCGACGCTATGTCCGCGGGTGTCGGGTAGCGGTACTCGAGCTGCCCGTCCTCGGTCAGCCGCTTGTTCGTCATGAGACCGCGGAACTCGTTCGAGGTGGTCCCCGCCGGCTTCGACTGCAGCTCGTCCATGGTGGCGAACACCGTGTCTATGCGCTCGGACTCCACGGGCCCGGGAAACACCGTGTTGACGCGAATACCCCGATCGCCGCCGAGCTCCCGGGCGAGCGCCAGGGACAGCGTGTTCAGGCCGGACTTCGGGACCGCATAGGGAATGCGGCCGTAATAGCGGGTCCGGCTGAAGATCGTCGAGACATTCACGATAGAGCCGCCCGCAGCCATGTGCGGGACCACGGCCCGAGCCATGTTCCAGGGTCCACCGAGCAGGTTCATAGTCGACTCGAGCATGCTCTCGTCATCGCCGATGGCGCGCTTCTGAGCCTCGGTGAACGGTATGTCCCGCAGCGTGCGTCGCGGTCCCGGACCCCCGGCGTTGTTGACCAGTGTATCGATGGCGCCGAAGCGCCGCACCGCCTGCCCCGCAATGACACGGCAGGTTTCCGGTTCGGCGCAGTCACCGGTCACCGTCAGCATGGCGTCGGAATCGAAGCCCTCGCCAACCAGCTGCTGGGCAAAGGCCTCGAGCTTGGCTGCATCGCGCCCGGCCATGACCAGCTTGGCACCCTCACGCAGGGCCAGCCGCGAATACTGGCTACCAATGTTGCCGGCTGCGCCGGTGATGATGACGGTGCGTCCGGCGAGGCGACCACCGGTCGTCGTTTGAGTCTGATCGGTCATAACAGGGTCCCCGCTGATCCGGTATCAATTCGTTCAAGACGAACGCCCTTGGCTTCCGCATCGCGGATCGCCCAGGCGCGATAGAGCTCGTCCTTGGATTTCAGTCCAGGCCGCGGCAGCGCGTGCACGGCGACGTAGGTGGCGCCCGCGTGCCGGTTCTCCCACATGGCCTGGTGCGCTTCGGGCAACTCGGTCAGCGGCACGGCGACCGGCGCAACCACGTCAATGGAACCGGCGGCAATGCGCTCCTGTACTTCGGAAAACTCGCGCGCGGTGTTCAGGTGGGTACCACGGATTTCGGCGCTCGGCATGAGGATGCGTCGCTGGCGCATCCAGACCTGCGGCGCATAAAAGCTGAGCCGCTGCCCCGACAGATCCTCGGAATACGCAACAACTCCGACGTTCGGTTTGACCAGCGCTGTGGCCAGGCCGAGCGCGTCGCGCCCGCGGCGCTCGAAGATCACGTCCGGCAAGCCGCGTCGATCGAACGGGCTGCGCAACAGCGGAGCAATTGCTGAGCCAACGGGCTTCAGGGTCCGATCGGAGAACCGCCGTACGGCCTCCTTGAAGTCGGCCGATTCCGTAAACGCATCGGGTAGCGCGGGAAAGGGCCCCGGCGGATCGAAGTCCTCGCCGAGCCGCCGGCCAATTTCTTCAAGGCTTACGACGCCGGCAAACTGTGCGCCGAAGCCAAGCGAGGTAACGAATTCCCGCTGAGAGATCGTGTCCGTCAGCACCGCTACCCGCGCATTCATGGCGCAGCCGACCTCAATCGCTTCGATCGCAACCCGATCGACGATGCCGTCGTCGGCTCCCGGGCCATAGACCACCAGCAACGCCCGGCCTGCCTTGAGGCCCGCACGCGGTAGCATGACGCCCGGACTCGAAGCTCCCGGTTTCCCCATGAAGGAAAAGCGGTAGCCGGAAGACGCCCCGAAGAACGTGAGCACACCACCCTCGCCCAGCACCTGGAAGGACCGGCCGAAGGCGCTCTCACCGGCGTGTGAGACCACGTAGCTGATGTCCTGTCCTGCGGCCTCGCGCGCAGCCTCGACAAAGGGCGCACCGGCGGCCTCCCACTCGGCCCACTGCGCCGCATCATCGGGCACAGGCGTGAAAGCCTGGGCCCAGCGCGGGTCTTTACGATCGACCGGGGCGCCGCCGTAGCTGCGCACCCGCTGCGCGCGGTCGGCCGAAGACACCATACCAACGACATCGAGCCCGGACGCGCGCGCACTGCGTAGACACTCGAGGCCGGTGCCCGTCGATGCCCCTTCCACGAACAGGCTGCGGCCCGGCTGGATGTCCAGCGTTTTGAACAGTGCACGTTGGATCGTGCCGAAGGTGAGGCCGTAGGATCCGGCTTCCTCGATGGTCATGCCCCCAAGCTTCGGGTGCAGCTGTGGTCCCTGCACCACGAGAAACTGTGCGTGGCTGCCGTCGTTGATCTCGTAGCCCTGGATGTGAAAGTCCGCTGCCATGGGGTCAAGCCCCTGATCCGGCGACAGCAGCTCGCTCTGACCCGAATAGATCGTCACAAGCTGTCCAACGCTGAGCCGTCCCTCACGAATCAGCTCCGGACCGAGCCGCGCGATCAGTCCGACGCCACCGGAGCCCGTCACCTGCACATCGTCGTCGCGGTTGTCAAAGGGCGATACGGGAATACCGGTCAGCGCCCAGATATCGTTG
>JBCDGJ010000245.1:0-6284 GCA_038757945.1 Pseudomonadota bacterium | reverse complement strand
GCCCAGAAAGGTGGCCAATCGATCTACCTGCTGGGCTTGATCGAAGCGTGTGTAGCCGATCTCTCGGAGCAGTCGCGTGGGCTGGGTCGGATCCTCGAGAGACTGTGTATCGCTGCGGTCGTAGACGAAGGAGCGGCGGGGCAGGTCGATATCGTCCACACCCACTACCGCCAGGGTGCCCTTGTTCCCCGTGGGCGCATTCCACACGCCGAAGCCGGACACGACCCTGCGAGCCTCAGCCCCCGGAAAGTAGCGGAGGACACTCGCCTGGTAGTCCGCGTTGATAGGGAACGCGAAATCGAAAGCAGGGACGCCGCGGGCCATGACCCAGGCGTCGGCGTCCAAGTAGCGGGGCGCGGCATTCGCCGCGAGCAGAAAGGAGGCAAGCACGGTGAACTGATACACCGCGATCAGTGCCGCGATGGCGCAGCCACCGATTGTGAAGATCAGCGGCTTGCCATCCCGGCGCAGGATCCCGAACAGCAACAGGTTGACTGGGGAGGGCACGCGGCGCTCTCGCACCTCAGGCGTCGCTGAATCCGCCTCCGCTTGGATTGCTGTGTCCATCCCCGCCCGTGCCCCGTCCGGCTACGCCGCGTTGCGCGCCAGCGCGCTGTGGTCAGGCAGCCGCCGGGCCTCTTCAGCGCTGTCGATCGCGCCCTGCAGCATCGCGGAGTAGAGCACGCCCGTCGTCTCCATGCCCTGGATGACTGCATCCCGGTCCGCGTCGGACTTCACTAGCTCCTGCAGGTAGTTTCGCATGAGCTGGTTGTGGCCGAAGTCGACCGTGAAGTGCTCATTGAGGAATGTCATGGCCTCAGGAGGAATGCCTGCAGCGGCGAGCGCGCCACCAATCGAGTCGCCGGAAGATGTCGGCAGGTGCTCGAGGAAGTACAGATACCCCAGATACCCGATCGGGTTCTGATAGTTGATCTGGTAGAAGGGGTAGGCGATCAGTCCCATCGTGGTGGGCAGCGGGGACTGGAAGGGCAGGTTGTCGACGTCTTCCCCTAGCGCGCGCAGATCGTTGAGCGCCAGCTCGTCGTGGCCGACTTCGCTGATGGCGTGTCGCAGGAACGGTTTTACCTGCTCGCGATCCTTGCCGCGGAAGTAGACGGTCGCCAGGGCCTGGATCTGCGGGTCTTCGCGGGAGTAGTAGTAGATCTCCCGCAGCACGCTCTTGTAATGCGCGAGGGTCAGCTCGCCGCTAGCCAGGGTCTGCAGGGGCGCTGCGCTTAAGAAGTTCAGCTTGATTTCATTGAAAGCGTCGTCGATGGCGTTCATCGGGTCTCCTGATGGTGGGGGTAGTGGGTGATTACTGGACCGGTACCAGATCGGCCGGTTGCCAAGGGGCGGGCGCCGTCTGCGGCTGTGCAGGTCGCTCTGCCAGGTAGGTACGAGCACTGCTGAGAAACGGTGAATCCACGGCAGCTAGATGTGTCAGATCGTGTAGATCCAGCCGCATGCAATGGACGTTGCCGTACTCCGGGTGTCGCTTGGTGAACTGCTCCATGTATCCCAGGCGCTCGAAGAAGCTGAGCAAATGCAGGTTGCAGTCGATGTAGTTCCAGCGGATGCCCTCACGGAGTCCGAAGTTGAACGCGGCCATGGCCAGTAGCAGTGGGGCTCGTGAGCCGCGATAGGCGGGCTCGACCATCAGCCGGGTGGTGATGCTTGCCCGGTCCCAATGAGCGGGGGTCGGATCGATCTCGTAGAACTCGGCGTAGTCGCCCAGATCGCCATTGCGACAGCAGTTCGTTCGCACCGTGCCGATGAGGCGACCATGGCTCTCTGCCGCCAGTACGGTGGCGAATTCGTCCAGCGGATCGAAGATCGTTTCCTGATCGTGATCGGCGTAGTGCTGGATCCGATTCATTTCGGTCACGTAGATCTGGTAGCGCAGTCGCCCGATCTGCGTGAGTTCTTCCGCGGTGACTTCCCTGACTCTGACCACGATCTGTCTCGCTCTTGCTTTACTGATGACTGTCGTTGTGCGCCGCTTTCTCCCACGCTTTCTGTGTGTTTTTTCCTGATATCAGTTCGTGTGGGAGAATCCGATGGCTCGCGACAGATAGCTGGGTTGGAGCCGTTTCTTTCGGAGGAGAGCGATGACCAAAGGGAATTGGGGATTGCGCGCTGCGGGGCTGTGTTGTGTGTTGCTACCGCAGGCCGCGCTGACGATTACATCCGCGGAGATTGAGGCTTCGCGAACCACAGCGCCGGAGCAAGGCGCGCGCGACTACGGCGCCTACTCGCTGTATCTCAATAGCAACTCGCGTTTCATCGATATCGCTGGCGGTAGCGTGGCCGAGATTCGCGCTGCTACCAAACGTTCCAATCAGGACAGCGTGCCGGAACACATCGAGCGCACCCGGGCACAGGCCGTGCGGGTCTTTGATCAGATGATCTCGGATCATGACAACGCACGCTGCAGTGCGGGACCAGCGGCGCCGCTGCGGGTGATGGTGTTCATTCATGGCGGGCTGAACACCATCCGCGATGGGCTCTCGCGCATCGCCTACCGCACCAAAGCAATGCTGAAGGACTGCTACCACCCGGTCTTCATCAACTGGCGCTCCGGACTGCTGTCGAGCTACGGGGAGTCGGTTCGCAAGTGGGACCCTGCCTCCGAGAAAAAGGGCAGCTACTGGAATGCCCTGCTGAAGGTGCCCGTCGATCTGCTGACCATGCTGGCGGAAGCGCCGGAGAACTGGGGCACGGAGGCGGTGCACGCGGTCAGGTCCATCCGGCGGCAGCCCGAAGACATGTGGCTGGACGGGTCAGAGCTCGTTGGGTCCCCCTATGAGGAGATGGTCCGCCTGCCGACGAATCCTGAGAAGCTGGGGGCCTCGCGCCGGGCACTGATCTGGTATGCGACCTCGCCGATCAAGGTGCTGAGCACCCCAGTGGTCGCCAAGTTTGGGGCCCGCTCCTGGGATGAAATGCGCAACCGGGCCCTGTCGCTCACAAATACGCCTACCCGTGCCACCGATGGGGTGCCGACCCCGGGCTTCGGCAACACGCCAGCCATCTGCGATGGTGTGATGAACGACCCCTCCCGCTGCCAGCCCCGTGGCTTTACGACCATCTTCTTTCAGGAACTCTATGACCGCCTGGAAAGCAGTGGTCGGGACTTCTCCATGTCGCTGGTCGGGCACAGCATGGGCTCGATTGTGGTCAACGACCTGCTGAAGGCGTTGCCAGAGGTCGAGCTCGAGAACCTGGTGCATATGGCCAGCGCAGATACGGTGGAGCGGGTGCGTACGATTCAGACGAACTATCTCAAGCGGCATTCCCAGACGCAGGTCTACAACCTCTATCTGCACCCGGATAATGAGAGCCGCGAGACGCGGGTGTGGGGCATCGCGCCCAGCGGCAGCCTGCTGGTGTGGATCGACAACATGTTCACCAACCCGTCGGTGGTCTCCGAGCGCACTGCAGGGCGCTGGGATAACGCCACGCAGTCGATCTTTCAGTATCCCGCGTCGGTGGCGGGGCGTGTTCACCATCGGGTGTTCACGGGTAAGCCGAAGGATGAAGACACGGTTTCGGACGATCCGGCTGTGTGCTCGCCGGTGAGTCACGGCGGGTTTTCGTCCTGTCCGTTCTGGAGCCCACAGTTCTGGTTCGAGTAGATTAAGCTGGACAGGGCGTAGTCTGACCTCGCTCCAAAAGCTGTGCTCTGTGCGCGGGTTGCTTTTGTGCGGCCTTCTGCGCAGCCTTGGACCCAGCAACACTCGAATGGGAAGTCATGCCGGCATCGAAGTCTCTCGCCCTGTTGGTCTCGACTGGATTGCTCGTTGTAATCCTCACCATTGTTACTCTGGTACTTCCTGGCTCGGCCTTGGCAGATGCTGAGAGCGACCGAAATCTGGACGACGTTATCGCGCCCATCCTGAACGAGGAAGTAGGATTGGATGCCCGCCTCGCGCAAGAGCCAGGGGATGGTGAGAGTGTCGGCAGCAGGTCCTCTCACCCGTCAGACCGAACACCCAGCGATGGGGCTGACCTGGCGCTAGCGGTCGAGCGTGCCCCCAACGATGCGCCCGCCAAGCCGGTTTCAACTAAGCTTCGACGGGCAAGGTGCGGAAAGCGATTTTGTGGGTACGAGATCTATTGGGGTTTCTACGACGATGCGTTCCTGAATATTGGCCTTAAGCCAGGTGACATTATTGTGAGTGTTGATGGGCGCCGCTTAAGCAGTGCGAAAACCGCTCCGGCTATCTTTGAAATTGTGCTGAAGGGCAAAGCGAAGCGACTTGGCGTGATCAGGGGTGACAGACTGTTCTTCGTCGACGCTCATTGGTAGCCATTTTAGACTGGCCGCTTAGCTTCGTCTCACTGGTCCGTTCGGCCTCGTTATTGGATTGAATCCAGATGCTTCCTGCCGCGGTTCATTTCCGCACCGCAATCGCCTCTGCCTCCGCCTGCACCCGCTTCAGAAACACCCGCTTGCTCGTCAGCTGCGGCTGCATCGGCGCCCCATCGATCAACGCTGTGATCATCCGAACCCGCAACCCAAGCTCCGATTCCGACAAGCCCGGATTCAACCCCCTGATCGGCACCTCCAACGCCGCATAGAAATCCGCATAGATCGAGCGGTATAGCGCTCGGTAGCTCGCGTGATGAATCGCCAGCGTCCCGAGTGTTGAGAACAACACTCCACTATCGCCCCGCCAGCGCGTGATCAGATCGCGCACGATCAGCCGCAGTGTTTCCGCTGGCTCTTTTCTGCCATCCACATGGCCCTTGATGATGGTCCGATCCCGCTCGGCCTCGATCTCCATGACCTGCAGCACCAGCGCGTCCTTGGTCTTGAAGTAGTACTGCAGATTCCCGAGCTTGATCTCCAGAGAGTCCGCGAGCTCCCGCAACGCCAGCCGCTCAACACCTCGCTCGATCAGCATTGATCTGGCGGCGTCCAGGATGCGGTCGCGAGTGGATGCTCCTTTGGGGGTATGACGGGTTTGCGGCTGGCTCAAAATAGGTCGTTGACAATTATAGGTCGATGACCAATATTAGGCCCTCTCAGCCTTAACGGGAAGCACCCTGATGGAAATGATCGCTGCTAGTCCTGAGATCCGGGATGCCTACGCTTCGCAGATTCCGGAGTTGGTGTGGGCCACTGGCCCGGTGTCCTATGACTATCACTTCGCCGATCGCGCGCTGTTCGATGCAATCGTGCTCGGCTCCTGGAAGCACGATGGCTCGCTGTTCGCGGCGGATGCGACCACTCTGGCGCTGGAAGGCCAAGAGCTCATGGGCATCGAGATCGGCATGCCAGGCCCGGAGTATCGGACGCGCCAGAATGCACTCGGCCCTGTGTGGCAGGCACTCGTTGAGCAAGGCCAGATCGATCCCGCCGCCATCCCCGGCGTGCTAGAGCGATCGGAGCGCGCGAGTTGGCTCAACCCGGTCATCCACGACGATACCTACTACGTGCACGCGCTGTCGGTGAAGCCGGAGTTCCGTGGCAAGCGGGTGGGCTACTACCTGTTGCAGCAGGCTATCGATAAGGCTCGGGCCCAGGGCTTCGCCAAGCTGCAGCTGGACGTGCTTTCCGACAACCCGGCCGTCGAGTTTTATCGGGCCATGGGGCTTCAGCTTCTGGCCGAAACACGAGCGCCGGATCCGGCTGCCTTCGGCGTGCCTCCGGAGCACCGGATGGGGATGACCCTATCGTAACCAGGATCTTTGGAGGACAGCCATGGCCAAGCGATTCAACTCGCAGAGCGAAATCGATGCCTTCCTGGAAACGCCGCGGCTGGCGATGCTGCTGTATCAGGGGCCGCGCCCGAGCCCGACCGGCGTGCCGGTCTGGTTCGACTGGAATGGGACCGCGGTACGGATGTTCGCCGGGCGGACCAGTGCCAAGGTCAAGCAGCTGCAGCAGGACCCCAATATCTCGGTGCTGGTAACGAACCGCGTGGGAGAGCCGGAGGGCTGGGTGGCCTTCGACGGGCAGGTCGCCATCGCCGATTTTGAGACCGACGATTGGACCGCGCTGCTCGACCGGGTGGCGCCGCGGTACTGGGATCTGTCGGATCCCGCCTACGCGAAGGAGATCGCGGGCTGGCGCGCGGCGCCGGAGGCCTTTGTCTCGTTGACGCTGGTGCCCGAGTCGATTCGCTCGGGCGCCTGACGCGGGGCGACCCCATGCCGATCCACAGAGCGTTGCGCGGCGTCTGTCGCGATACTGGTTCAAACCTTCGTCGGCGATCCACTTGATCCCGACATAGCGAACGTTGGAGTCAAGATCGCTGAGAAGCTCCGGGATAATGGTC
>JBCDGJ010000244.1:0-6356 GCA_038757945.1 Pseudomonadota bacterium | reverse complement strand
GCGTTGCCGCGCTTGAAAAACGGCAGGAACCGGCTCTCAAACTCATAGCTCACCCCGGCCCCGACCGTATGCGTGGCAAAGGAGCTCATCTCCTTATCCCGGGCCAGGAAATTCTGTGCCGACTGGCGGGGGAACAGGTCCGAGTAGAAGTCTGCAGCGCTCTGCGTATAGAAGCGGTACTTCAGATCAAAGGTCCAGCCCTGCTTGATCGGGTGCGTGTAGGCCAGCTCCGTGTTCCAGGCCGCAATGCCCCAGGTATCGGAAAAGTGCCGGAACTCGCCCTTCAGAGCTGCCCGATACGGCAGGTAGTACATGGCGCGGGCCGCCACGGCACTGCTGGTGCGAGTGCGCGGATAGAGCTCGGGCTCATAGCTGTAGCCGCGCGCTGCGGTGGGGTCCAGGTAGCGGACCTGCCGATAGGGGTTGTTCAGAAAGCCCTCGTCGGTCACCGCCTCGTAGTTGATGTTCGCGATCATGTTGCGCGTTAAGACCTGGGTCAGGTCAACGCGGAAAACCTGGCGCTTAGCCTCGTCCTCGAAGACTTCATCGCCGTTGCGGCGCACGGTATCCCAGCCGCGCGCATAGCTGATCCCGAGGGTCGTCAGATCGCCGAAAAAGTCCTGGCTGATGCCGAAGCGCACGGAGTTAGCAGAGTAGTCGCTTTCTTCGCTGTTGGTATAGGACAGACCCATGAAGGTCTTGCCGTGCAGGTAGTCGATACCGACGCTCTTCTCCTTGCGCTCCTCCGTGTATTCGCTGGCAGTGGTCACGACGTCAATGGATGCACTGGTGATCATGTCCACGTAGTAGTTGGCCCAGACGGAGGCCTTGTCCTTGTACGCTTTGCGCACCAGGACAGACGGGCCGGCGACGTCCAGCCCACCGCCGCTGTAGCCATGGTAAAGCACGTCCGCGCGATCATCCGGCAGTACCGCCGCCTGGAGACCGGGCGCGAGCGCCAGCGTCAGCAGGAGCAGACCGAGCGCGCGAGCGGGTCGCTTAGTTGCAGCCACAGCCACCTCCGTTGCCGCCTTCCGCGCCGCGTGCCCCTTCCCGCGCCTGATACACGTGGTGCAGGTACGCGTCGGAGACCTGAGCCCGGCTGAAACTCATGATCGGGTCGGCCAGGTTGTTGCGCTCATAGGGGCTGACCCAGGGCTCGAGCTTCACGGACGAGCAACCGCCCATACCGAACAGGGCCAGCAGCAGCGCGCCGGCAAACCAGCGGCGGCCGGTCCCGGGGCGTAGGTGACTGAGCGTATTCATAACAGCACTCCTCAAGGCTGCTGGATGGAAGACGGCTAGAAAAAGATTGTCAGGCCGCCAGTCAGCTCCAGGTTGTGGTAGGTGTCGTTCTCGCCAAGCAGGTCGCTCTCGAAGAAGTGGTCGCGCACGGTCACGTGCAGGGCCAGCCAGTCCGTGGCGATCAGTCGATAGCCGAGGCCTGCGTTGATCGTGAAGCGGTTATCGCCACCGAACTCCGTGCTGCCGACGCCGCCGATCAGATAGAGACCGCCCTTGAACGCGAAGCGGCTTCCCAGAAAGCTCTCACCGGGGAAGATGTTCCAGCCCAGGGAGACGTTGTAGTAACTGAAATCGCGCTCGGCGTCGGTCAGGATCTGCGCCCCGCCGCTGAGCCGCTCGAAGCTGGTCTGCCCGAGGGTACTCTGGGCATAGGCCCCTTCCACAAAGAAGTCCTCGGTAATGTGATAAGCCAGTCGCACGCCCGTGACCGCATCGCTGCCGAAATCCTGAACACTCAGAATCCCGCCGTAGACGCCGATCTCGAAGTCTTCGGTGTCGAGCTGATCCACTTCGACCTGGCGCCGGTCCGGCTCGCGCACGGCCAGCGGCTCGAGCTCCAGCTCGTCCGGGTCCGTGGCCGCGACGGCGACGGATGCTGACAGTGCTGCACCGACTAGGGTGAGGCCTAGAAAAAGACGCTGAATCCAGTTTTCCATTGGTTGATCTCTTCGTTGTCGTCCCGACTCGTTAGTACCGTGTGGCGCTTGTATTCCATGCGCCAGATAAAGCGATCGCTGATGTAGATATTGGCGCCGACACCGGCGTGCACGATTTCGTCAGTCCGGTCCTCGGCCTGCACGATGGTTGATTGAGGCTCTGTATGGATGATTCCGGTACCGATGGTGACAAAGGGCGAAACGCGCCAGCTCGGAAAGGGGTACATCACGATGTTGGCACTGCCCATGAGCCCGTCGGAGAAGTTCCCCAGAATCTGCGTGCCCTCGAGCTGCAGCGAGATGTTCGGGGTCAGCGCGAAACCGAGGTAGCCGGAGATGGTCGAGGCGCCACCAAAGTCGCCACCCCCCATGCCGAATTCCCAGCGGCGCTTGCCGAAATCACCCAGACCGAGCACCCGGAAGTCGATGGGCTCGCCGTCCAGATTGAGCGTGTGCGTCATCTGCGAGATGTGCACCCAGCCTTCCTTGCCGCGCGGTGTACGCACCTTGAACCAGCGCGTCTTACGCTTGAGCATGGTGACTTCATCGCCCTGGGCCGCGACGTAGAAAATGGGGTAGCCGCGGCCGGGGCCTGTGCGCAGCTCGATGTACGGGTCAGAGACCAGCACATTGGGCTCGTAGCTTTCGAACCACGCGTGCGCCGGCGCGGCCGGCAGCAAGACCGCCACCAGCACCGCAAGCGTTCGCCAGCGGGTCCCGGTTACCGGGGCCTTAGGAGCATCCTTCTCCATTCGTCCGCTCACCTTCCTTACTGGGGGACCGCAAAGGGGTCGTTGTAGTACTGGGCTCCAATGTCCGTCCACTCAGACAAGAGCTTGAGCTCACCGCCGTTCAGGTAGCCGGCGTGGCTGCCCCCCGGCGCAAAGCGGCTGAAAAAATCGGGGCTCGCGAGCGCGCCAGCAACGCGCAGCGCCGGCGCCACGCCCACGGTTTGGAGCACCGGGATCGGGTTGTCGTCGGCGTCCAGAATCAGATTGCCATCGGCATCGGTTTCGAAGACCTGGTTACCGTTCCCATCGAGGACAGGTACCAGCCGGTCGATCAGCGCGCCATCGACGAGCTCCAGCTCGTTGTCGGGGAACAACAGCTCCCGATAGCTTAAGAAATGGTCCGCCTGATCGGGCGAGGGCCCATCGGACAGGTCAAGCTGCCCCGCCGGCACCTGGGCCATGGCTGCGGCATCCACCGGAGCGTGGCAGCTGATGCAGGTGTTGTCGGCGATGAGCGCCCCGCCACTGTCGAAGCTCTGCCGGTCGGCACTCCACAGCGGGTGAATATGGGTTTCGTAGTTGACGGTGATGCGGCACAGCGCATTCCAGTTGGTCACACAGCCGCCATCGACGGGCGCCGTGGCCGGAAGATCCGAGTACAGATAGGCGAAATCGACATCCTTGGCCCGGACATTCGGGTCGGTCCACAGATCCGTAAAGCTGATGTCCACGCCCAGATCCGGGACCCCGTTGATCCGGGCGCGAACCTCCGCCATGGTCTCGCCCAGATTGGCGAACAGCGCCGGCTCCGTGTTCGGGAACGGCGAGCCATCGGCAGCCGCGCCGGCATTGGCGCTGGGCGCCTGGGCGGCAAAGCGGCCATGGGGCAACTCGCTGTCGCTGCTGTGACAGCCAGCGCAGTTCATCTCCTCACCGGGGCGAAGCTGCAGCCAGTTCCCATGACGCTCGGTGATACGGCGCCCGTCGGCGTCGAGCACTTCGATCGCAAACGCGACATTCGCGGGGACTTTCACCTTGACGGAGCCGTCGGGCTCGATGTCTGCGTAACCGAGAATCTCCCGCATGCCGTTCGCCTGGCTCCGGCCGAAGGCCGTGCCCGGCAGATCGACCAGGTCATCATCGGGCAGCGAGACCGGCTTGACGATGCGCAGGAACCGCGCGGGACGCTCATCCGCTGTGGTCTGCAGCGGATCGCTCAGTACGGCCAGATCAGCAGCGGCCGTCCCGTCGAAATCGTAAACGCTGCGAATATGCAGCACGCCAACGCTCTCGGCGACCAGATCCGCATCCAGATCCAGGCCCGCAACCTTGTCGAGGATCACCGGGGGCAACGTGCGGTTGTCGAGTATCACCACTTCCGAGTACACCTCGCCGGGCTCGGGGGTCACGATCGGCTGCTGGGTCTGCTCGTCGAGATCGTGGATCCAAACGCCATAGCTGGGGTCCGCTTCCACAAAGTCGGGATTGCTCAGATTGTCATCGGTACAGGGTGCGATCACCGGCTCTTCCGGATCACTGGTGGTATCGCGCAGCAGACACTGGCTCCAGGACACAATGAGGCGATTGGTGCCATCGAAGAGCGGGTTGACCGCTGCGTAGCGACCCTGAAGCGGCGGGCGATCTTCATCCAGCGTCAGGTCACCGGGTATGAGGATCTCCTGGGCATCGCTGAGTAGCCCGGCGTTATCGAAGGTAGGCTGATCATGCTCAACGTACGCGTCCGTATCGATCGCCACCGGCAGCGCACCCAGGCGCGCCTGTGGGCCGCGGGAGCGCAGCATCACCAGCGTGCGGCCGTCGGGCATTTCCCGCGGCTCCATGAACTCCACGTTCTGGCCATCCGGGCCGGTGTCGTGGCTGTGGTAACCATAGAGCAGTTCGTTCCCGGTCCCATCGGGATTGGCACGATAGAGACTGAACTGATCGACGCCGTCTGTATTGTCCCAGCGTGAGTAGACGATCTGCCCGTTCTTATCGACCATCGGATCGAGATCGGAACTCTGGTTGTAGGTGATCTGGGTGATCTCGGAGCCATCCGGCTGCATCACATGCAGCGTCAGCGCGGGCTCATCGCGATCTTCGTCAAGGGCAGAGAACTGCGGTTTGCCCTCATCCAGCAGCACTGCCTTCGAGAACCGTTGCCGCGTCGAGGAAAACACGATGCGGCCATCGGGCAGGAAGCGTGGCGATATGTCGTGGCCGTCTTCGGCGATCAAATCAGATTCGATGATCCGATTGACGCTGCCGGCCGCCGCATCAAACAGCCAGATGTTCCAGGTCGGCTGCTCATCGTCATCCAGATCGGGGTCTTCCGGAGCACGCAGCGCAAACACAACAAACTGGCCATCGGCCGAGATATCGAGGTCCTTGACGTCGTAGAGGGCCGGGTTGCCGTCTTCATCGTCCTCAAAGATGCCCGCGGTGATCGCTCGCTCCGGCGCACTCGGCGACGCCCGGTCACGCAGGAACAGCTCCGCCCCGGGGAAGAACTCGGTCGCTCGGCGCACTTCCGTCGTCAAAAGCTCGCCGTTGTCGTTCATGGCCGTGGGCCGCTTGACGTAGGCGATCGGAAAATCGACGACCACCGGATCAGGGTCCTGGCCACCGCCGATGCCGGCGCCGTCACTGCCTTCGGATCCACCGCCACAAGCGGTCAGTAGCAGCGCCGCCGGCAGCGCCAGAGCAAGTGCGCGCGCGCAGGTACACATCGGCGAACGTCGCGATGCGGACAAGCGCTGTTGCGCGGTGACCACGAACGGGACACCGTTTGACTGGTCATGGCGTGCTACCACAGAAAAACCTCAGCACAAGACCGGGAATGCGCGTCATTCTTCCACAAGGTCCTTACACCAATACGTGACGGCGCGCACAGCACTCGGGCTTCCGCCAGCTACGACGTCCACATCGGACAGTTGCGGTAATTCCGCTTACGTTGTGCGACGAATCACAGCTTTTCGTTAACAATTCCGTGACCCTGCTCCTCGGATGTATCGAGGCGCTTAAGGGATTGGCGCCGGTTGTAGTAGCACCACTCGAGAAGTACCGAGCTGGGGTTAACCAGATAGGGAGCAGATCCTATGCCCGTAAAGGCATGGACCGGCCAGCGACGTACGCTGCCGGCAAGTAGTAGTGCCAAGACCCGCTTCTTCGCTCGCATCGCCCTGACCATGATGGTTAGCGGAGCTGCGCTGCTCGGCGCCGGTTTGGCGAGCGCAGACAGTCGCGACCAGGCCAAACGAATTCATGACCGGATCACCGGCGTACCGGCTGACGCGACGACGCTGAACAACATGGCGGCCGCGATCGATGCCGGCAACCCTGTGGATGCTGCCCTGATCGCGACGCAGCAACCCGAGTTCTACAGCGTGACGCTGCGTAACTTCGCGGCGCCCTGGACCAACCGGGACGAAAGCGTGTTCGTTGCCCTGAACGACTACACCGCAACGATCATCGGCATGGTGCGCGACGATCGGGATTTCCGTGGGATCCTCTCGGATGATGTCATATATATCGGGTCCGGTACCGGCGCTCCCGGCTACTCGACCACGAACAACGCCCACTATGAAGCGCTGGAAACCGCTGATCTGCAGGCGGTGCTGCAGGAGCGCACGCAGTCGTCTGTGAACGGTCTGCCCCCGGAGGC
>JBCDGJ010000243.1:0-6372 GCA_038757945.1 Pseudomonadota bacterium | reverse complement strand
TACTCCTTCAGGCTGATCTGCAACGCGCCGTCGCGGATGTTGATGGACTCGACGCCATCGGCAAAGGCCTGCCAGAAGCCTGGATCACCGCCGAACTGCTCCACCAGATCCACGTTCTTCAGATTGCCCATCCAGGCGTTCGGGATCGGCACCCCCATGACCGACACGCCACGCAGGATGACGATCGGTCGCGCGTTGCCGTATTTGAGCTCGAGGCCGGCGTTTACCCGCAGCGTCTTGCCGCCGAGCACCGGAAAATCCGGATCCACGGGCACCACGATGCGAGCGCTGGCGAGGTTGTTGGAGAGGTCGACGGCAAAGCGCCGCGCCAGTTCCGGATTGCTTGCAACCAGCGCATTCAGCTCGCGTTCGCTGAGTTTGATGTCCCGGCTCGCACCATCTTCGCTGTAACGTTCCGGTTTCAGACGGCCATCGGCGTCGAAGTCCGCAGCGGTCGGTTCCGTGCGCCGGGCGTTCGGCATGACCGATTCCGGTTCGAGGCCAATTGCCGCGAGCTTGCTGTCGAGCTTCGTCTGCTCTCTGACAGACAGCTCGACCGGCTTGAACTCCCGCGCGTAGACATAGGAGCGCACGAACCAGTAGGTGACGGCTGCGGTGACGAGGATGACCGCAAAGATGATGCCGAGCACCTGCAGGCCACTGAAACCCCGTCTCGTGGTCTGTGCTGGCGTGGCAAGGTCACTGTCTGTTGCGCTCATAGTCGGTCTCCTTCATCGATCAGCGGGCACCGGCGACAGTATCGGCTTGCCGGGTTAGCCAGAGCTGAACGGCCATCGTCAGCAGTATCATGACGCTGCCGGAAGCCGGGCACCACCAGAAGAAGGCGATTCCCGCGTCCTGCAGTAAAAAGACCGTAACGGTTGCGCTCAGGATGCCGCCGAGCAGGGTGCCGAGGCCGATCGTCCGATGCGCTCGCAGCGCCGGGAACCGTGCCAGCAGGATCAGCGCGAAAGTGGTGCCATAGAGATAGTTCGGCAGCTTGAAGGTGAGATCCAGCAGCCCGTCCCCGTCAAAGCGGCTGGCAGCGATGGCGGCCAGCGTGAACGCTACCCCCCAGAACACCAGGATCAGCCGGCTCACCAGCAGGTAGCGTGCTTCGCTGCCGCCGCCGCCGGTGAGCGGTTCGTAGCCGTGGCGCACGCTGATGTCCGTCGCTTCCGCAAGGGACGTATCGAGCGTTGAGATTGCCGCTGCGAACAGGGCAGCCAGCAGCAGGCCGGAGAGGCCGACCGGCATTTCCGTGAGGATGAACAACGGCAACACGCGATCCGGCTTCGCGGCCAGGGCAGCTGCCTGTTCCGCCGAGGGCGGATTCAGATCGTAGAACCCGGCCAACCCGAGCCCAACGGCGAGTATCACCAGGTGCAGCGTGTAGAACAGCGCCGAGTAGTTGTAGGCGCGCTGCGCATCAGCCGCGCTGCGGCACGCCTTGACGCGCTGCCAGGTCGCCTGGGTGCCGCCGAGGGCGATGCTCAGACCAATGGCACCCATCAGTGCGGCCCACAAGGTGTAGCTGCGCGTCGGGTCCGCGGACAGATCCAGCCAGCGCAGCCGTGTATCTTCGGTCCAGCCGGTGTAGAGCTGCGCCCAGCTGGTATCGAGGGTCAGGGACAGGTAGCCGAGGATGACCAGCGCACCCAGGGCGAACAGCAGGAACAGCAGCAGATCGGTCCAGATGACGGTTTTGATCCCGGCAATACCAGCCCAGAGCACGCTGAACGCCATGACGCTCGCCGCGCAGGTCGTCAGCTGCCAGCCAGTCATGACTTCCAGCACCAGGCTTGCAGTCAGCAGCTTGACTGAGGCATTGATGACGTTCAGGAGCAGGCCAAGAACGACGGCCAGCGCGCCGCTGTTCCTGCCGAGGCGGTTGCCGAGGTAGTCGTACACCGTGCGTTCGCGGTGCGCGTCATAGAAGTGGCGCGCAAACAGCAGCCCGATTGCAATTTTTCCCAGCGAAAGCCCCAGCACGACCTGCGCGTAGGTCAGGTTGCCGCCGTCTTTGAACACGGCGCCGGGCACCGAGACAAAGGTGACCGCGCTGACCAGCGTTGCAATGATGCTGGCGGAGACGGCCCACCAGGGCAGCGTGCCGCCTGCCTGAAAAAAGTCCGTGCGGGTCTGGATCTGACCGCTGAGACGGTGCCCGCCCCAGGTTACGGCGGCCAGGAGCATGGCGATGATGGCGCCGTCGATGGGGCTCAGGGTGCGATGCTCAGGCTGATGGGCGGAGGATCCCCGGGTCGGTTCAGTCGGCCCCGGGATCGGAACCCGGCCCGGCTTCGACCGCCGGTTCCGCGTCGGTCTCGCGCTTCTCGGCAAAGCGCGAGAAGAACACGCCGACTTCGAACAGCAGCCAGCAGGGTACCGCGAGCAGCAGCTGGGAGATCACGTCCGGCGGCGTCAACAGCATGCCGACGATGAAGCAGCCGACGATGACGTAAGGCCGTTTCTTGGCGAGGTTCGCTGCGTTGGTGGCGCCGCTCCAGGTCAGCAGCAGGCAGACGACGGGTATCTCGAAGGAGATCCCGAAGGCAAAGAACATCTTCAGCACGAAATCGAGGTACCGGTTGATGTCCGTCATCATCGATACCCCTTCCGGTGTGACGCTGGCGAAGAACTTGAACACCAGCGGAAACACCAGGAAGTAAGCGAAGACCATGCCGAAGTAGAACAGCAGAATGCTTGAAACGAGCAGCGGCATCGCGAAGCGCTTTTCGTGCAGGTACAGCCCCGGGGCAACAAAGGCCCAGGCCTGGTGTAGCAGGAAGGGCATACCGAGGCAGACGGCAGCAACGAGCGACAGCTTGAACGGTGTCAGAAAGGGAGACGCGACCTCGGTGGCGATCATCTGGCTGCCGCCGGGCAGGTTCGCAAGCAGCGGTGCGGCAACGAAGCTGTAGAGCTCGTTGGCAAAGAAATAGACTGGAAAGAACAGCAGAATGACTGCGAGCAGCCCATGCAGAATGCGCCGCCGCAGTTCCAGCAGATGTTCCAGAAACGGCTGTTCGTCGGCGTCGACGAGGGCGTCGTGGTCTTCAGGCACGCTGCTCATCGTCGCTCCCCGACTGCCCGTTGGCGGGCTTCATGTCAGTTCCCGTCGCCGCAGCCAGCGAGGCATCGCGCTGCAGGCGCTCTACCGTCGCGGCTTCGCTCTCAGGCTCGCTAGCACTGGGTGCCGTGTCCGCTGCTTCAGTCGTGGACGGCTCGTCGCTCGACGCGGGGGCCTCCTGCGCATCCCCGGCGGGGGCCGTTCCGGCGTCGGCGCCGAGGCTCAGCGAATCCTCCGGCAGGATGTTGTTGCTGTCCAGGTCCCCGGAAGCAGTGCTGCTGAGCGTGCCGTTGATACGTGGATCGGTGTTCGACTTCAGATCCTGTTCCAGTTTGCGCATCTCGGCCATGACCGACTCGTTGTGCAGTTGGCGCCGGATTTCGTCCATCCCGATCTCGCGTTCGATCTCGGTTTTTACGCTGTTGAAGCTGCGCTGCAGCCGGCCGATCCACAGGCCCGCGGTGCGCAGGGCTTCCGGCAGCCGCTCAGGGCCGAGCACCAGCAGCACGACCACTGCCACGAGCATAAGCTCCGGAAAACCGATATCGAACATGATGCGACGGGATCAGACTTTCGAGTCGCTGTTCTGCTTGGCCGTGTCACCATTGGCGACCTGGCCGTCGATGACCCGCTCATCCTTCACCGCGCTGGCCTCCTTGGCGGCAGCGCCATCTTCATCGGCGACCGCTTTGCGGAATCCCTTGATTGCGCCGCCCAGCTCGCCGCCGAGATTTTTCAGGCGCTTCGGCCCGAAGATCACCAGCACGATCAGCAGAACTACGATGAGTTCCCAACCCGAAAATCCAAACATGAGCGTTACCTCGTCGTGCCTGCGCATCGGCAGGCGGAATGCTTCAGGGCGTGATTATACGAGGACGCCCCATGAAAACAGTGCGCTGGTCAGGTCCGGCGCATGCCGTCAGCCGGTCTCGCGGCTGGCTTTTTCGTCGAGACCGGATAGTCCGAAACGGTCATCGAGAACGGCAAGGACCTCTGCGGGGTCGCAATCCAACGCCACTAGCATGACCATTGTATGAAACCAGAGGTCAGCAGCCTCACCGAGCAGATCCTGTCGGACCTTGCCCAGTGCGGCCGCATCCGCGGCATCGTGCTGCGCGACGGCGAGGTTTTTGGCGGCAAGGATGGTCTCGATGCTTTCCTCGCCGACTTTCTCGAGGATTTTGTCCAGCCCCTTGCTGTAGAGCGTTGCGACGTACGACGAGTCCGGATCGGCTGCGCGGCGGGCCCGCAGGACGGTGGTCAATCGGGCTACGATATCCATGGCGGCACGATAACAGTGCCTCAGGAGAACATCACCCACAGCAGCAGGCCGAGCCCGAGCAGCCCGCCAAGCACCGCGCTGCGGCGGCGCAGGGTCTTCGTCTCTGCCGTCAGGCGGTCGATTTCCCGAGCGTGGCGCTTGAGCTGGTTGTCCATCTTCTTTAGACGAAAGCCCGATGTGGCAAGGAGTTCCGGGAGCTGCGGCAGCTCTTCGAGAATCTGCGGCGCCTGATCGAGAAGCGCGGTCACCGCGCGTCCCGGGCTCAGCCGCTCAGCCATCCAGCGTTCCATGAACGGCTTGGCGGTTGTCCAGAGGTCCAGCTCCGGATACAGCTGGCGTCCGAGCCCCTCGATGTAGAGCAGCGTCTTCTGCAGCAGCACGAGCTGCGGTTGTACCTCCATCCGGAACGAGCTCGCGGTCTGAAACAGATCGATCAGAAACTCGCTGAACACGATCTCCGACAGGGGCTTTGCGAAAATCGGTTCGCACAGCTCGCGGATCACCGCTTCGAACGCCTCTGGATCCGTTTCCGCCGGTACCCAGCCGGACTCGACGTGCAGCTTCGCGACCGCCGCGTAGTCCTGGCGGAAGAACGCGAAGAGATTTCGTGCCAGGTAATCCTGATCCGCCTCCGTCAGCGAACCGACGATGGCGCAATCGATGGCGATGTAGCTCGGATCGTCGGGGTCGGTCAGGTCGACGAAAATGTTGCCGGGGTGCATGTCGGCGTGAAAAAAGTTCGTTTCGAAAACCTGAGTGAAAAAGGTTTCTACCCCGCGCGCGGCAAGCAGCGGCAGGTTGGTCTTGCGGCGCTTCAGCTCGGCGATGTCGGAGATCGGCACGCCGTAGATGCGCTCGGCGACCATGACGTTGGCCGTGCAGTAGTCGGTGTAGATCCTCGGAACGTACAGCAGGTCTGAGTTGGCGAAGTCGAGTCGCAGCCGCTGCGTGTTGGCGGCCTCGATGCGCAGATCCAGCTCCGCAAAAATCGTGCGCTCGTAGTCGTCGACGATTTCCGTTGGATGCAACCGCTGCGCGATCTCCAGATGGCGTTCGACGAGGCGCGCGATGCTGCGCAGGATCGCGATGTCCTCGGCGATCACCGGTTCGAGGTTCGGCCGGACGATCTTCACGATGACGTCTTCGACGGCACCGTTTGGCGTTTCAAGCTGCGCGCCGTGAACCTGGGCAACAGAGGCAGAGGCCATCGGTGCCGTTTCGAAGCTGACGAAGGCGTCGTCGATGGTCCGGCCGAGCTCGGCCTCCACGATACGCCGCGCCGCTAGGCTGTCGAATGGCGTGACCTGATCCTGCAGCGCCTGCAGCTGGTGGGCAAGCGCCGGGGTCAGGAGGTCATGGCGGGTCGACAGCATCTGCCCGAACTTAATGAATACGGGTCCCAGCTCCTCGATGGCGAGCCGCAGCCGGTCACCAACCGGCTCCGGCCGCTCGGGCAGCAGGCGCAGCGGCGTCAGCAGCAGCCGCAGACCGATGGAGCGGGAATGCGGCAGGATGAGGTCGTCGAGCCGGTAACGGGCGGCGGCCCGCATGATTGTCCAGATACGGCTCGGACGTGCGCGGGTCTGTACCGCTACCTCTGGAGCAAAGGCGGCTGCGGTTCTCATTCGCTGCTGCTGGTCGGGCTTCCGTGCGCCTCGGCGCTGGCCGTGCCGGCCAGTGCCAGGCGCGCCTTGAGGCGATCGATGCTCATCCGCAGCTCGTCCAGCTCGCGCTCGAGCCGGGACTGGTCGGCGTCCGTCATGAGCTCGCTCTGTGCCAGCTCGTCAATTGCGCTGCGCCCCTGACGGGTCAGGCCGACGACCGCACGGCGCGCGGAATCGACACCCTCCTCGATCAGGCCCAGCAGCTGTTCCGGGCCGCTGTTGGCGGTTGCCGTGCCGGGCGTCAGGCCCTCCGGCAGCAGGTCGTCGAGGCGGGGCCGATAAGCGCGCAGCAGGGCTTCGAAGCGGTTCAGCAGCGCCGGGTCGCCGCTGATCTCCAGTGCGGGCGACGGCGC
>JBCDGJ010000242.1:0-6395 GCA_038757945.1 Pseudomonadota bacterium | reverse complement strand
CGCAGCCGGTCTGCGACGGAAGTTGGTGTTCACGGCCAGCATGCTGTGTTTGCTTGGAGCCATCTATGGCAGCGACCTGCTCTGGGGATTCTGGCCCGGACTATTCACGGCACTGACCGGCTACATGCTGCTCTGTAGCCTTCTGCCCTGGCTTGATCTGGCTCGGCGCCGTTATGCTGGTTAGGTCGCTCATTGCGCTGTTGCTGTCGATCCCCGCGGGCGTCGCCCTGCTCGGTTTGATCGTCGCAGTAACGCCCCTGACCAACAGCCAGCTGCCCCTGGTACTACTGATGATCTTTCCTGTCTGGCTGGGGCTGGCGTGCTACGGCTATCTCGTCGGCGAGCCTCGACGGGCGGCACTCGGCCTCGTCATGATCGCAGCGGTGGGCTTCGGACTGATCGCACTGTTGAAAACCTTGGGACTGTCAAACGTATGAAGGCAAGTACCGTCAAAACATTTCTGGATGTGCACTCCTGGACCGGACTCGCTGCTGGCATGGCGCTGTTCATCGCGTTCTACGCGGGTGCCATGACCGTGTTCTTCCACGAGTTGGAGGTCTATGACTCCTACCATGACTCTGCGGTGGTGGAACCACAGCCCATCGAGGACGCCGAACGGCTGCTGACGCTCGCTCTCGATGCGCAACCGGGCATGGCCGACAACCTTCGTCTGTACCCCGCCACGGCAGAGCATCCCGAACATGTTGTTCGATGGTTCGAGCGCCTCGAAGACGATAGCTTCGAACGTCACGAGTTTCGTTTAGCAGAGCCCGGGGGGCTGAACACGGAAGCAGACAATGCCAGGCTCGCGGGCTTCATTTACCACCTGCACTATACGGCCGGGCTACCCGACGCCATCGGTATCTACGCCCTGGGAATCGTTTCTTTAATCTACGGCCTTGCGTTGGTGACGGGGCTGCTCATCTTCTTACCAAATTTCTTTAAGGATCTGTTCAGTTTGCGGACAGGCAAAAACAAAAAGCGCTTCTGGCTGGATTCTCACAACGCCGTTGGCGTTGTTTCCTTTCCCTGGCACATGATGTTTGCCTGGAGCAGCGTTCTGTTGTGTCTCTCTGTCTTTCTCATTGCACCCTTCCAGCTGCTGGTGTTCGACGACAACCTGCTTGAAATCCTGGGACCGGAACTGGGTCTGGTGCAGCCGCTTAAACCTACCGGAGAGACTGCGGGCATGCTCCCTGTGGGTGAGTTGCTGGCCATCTCGCAGGCCGAAGCGCCCGGATTTTCCCCCAGCCAGATTCGCTTTACCCACTACGGTGACAGCAACGCCATGGTGCAGATCTTTGGCGGCGCAAATTCAGACACACTCCTGACCAACGTTGGCATCACGCTGAACGCCAGCACCGGCGAAGTGCTGGGCGTGAGGCACCCGGATACGTCCGGCATCGGTGCAACCTTCTACAACAGTCTGATCGCCCTGCATTTCGTCAGCTACGGTGGCTACTTCCTGAAGTGGATCTACTTCATCTTCGGGCTGGCGGGCGCGTTTCTGTTCTACAGCGGCAACCTGCTCTGGATAGAAACCAGACGTAAGCGGCGGCGTGCGGAGCAGCCCGGCAACACGATTCTGCTGGCGCGCCTGAACAGTGGCGTCTGTATCGGCTGCATGGCCGGTATCTCTGCTGCTTTCCTGGCGAGCCGAGCGCTGATGGATTGGTCCAACCGCGGCGACATCACTGAGTGGGTCTACTACGGCGTATTTACTGCCGCGGTCGCCTGGTGCTTTCTTCGACCAGTGGCGCTCGGTGCGAGAGATCTCCTGTTCGCCTGCGCGGCGCTGACCGCGTTGATTCCGATATTCGATACGGTGTTTCTCGGTATGCCGATCTGGCAGAGCTTGCTGCAGGGCGAATGGCCTCTGTTCTGCGTGAGTCTGCTCGCCCTGCTAGGCGCGCCGGTTTTTCTGCAGCTCGGCTTGGCTGTGCAGCGCCGGGCCGAGAACGGCACTCCCAACAGCGTCTGGTCGCTGCCCGCGAAATCAAGCGTGATCGATGGCCGTGCAGAGCCCGCGCAGTGAGCGTTGCCCGAAGCGTTGCCGGACGAGCTTCTGCGTCTGGCGGGCCAGCGGTAAGTCTTCTCTAGCCTGCGCAGCCCGGCGACCAGCCGCTCCAGCAGCGGTGTATGGCTCGAGCGGCGCACCTGGACTGGCGCTGGTGCGCCTGCTGGGTGAACGTTCAAAACGTATCCAACGAGAAGGTGGTTAGCCACACGAACGCGTAGCCGGACACAAGCTTGACTCGCTGCAAGCGTCCGGGATGGTTCCGGAGCGGTTCTGGTTTGGCTTTTGGAAGTCGGAGCCGCTGGTAAACCAGGAAGCCAGCGAGGACCGCGCCCGCGCCGCTGCCAAAGAGCGCAAGGTGTATGAAGACCGCAAGCGGATCGCCCCAGGCGCGCATCGCGTTAATGAGTGGCAGGAACGACAATATCCCCCAGACACTCAGCAATGGTGCAGCGATACATCAAGTGACAACGGCGCTGAACTCGTCGCGTAAATTTTGCTCGCTCTGCTGCATAGTACCCATTCTCTAATGCTGCAGCTCCTCGTGGTTTCTGGTTCGTCGTTGGGCGTTAATTCGATTTGAATTTGCCTTCGGGCTTTTCATGAAGTGCGCGGCTTGCGGCCTGAAGGTTAGATTGAAAACCATTAGCCAGGCGTTAATACCCTGAAAAAGCTGGGTGAAAGTGGGCGCTCAGGGAGGAGCTATAGCAAAGAGCTGGTTTGCCTCCGAAACAGTGAGCACCTGACATAGGGGTCATAATGGCCCTGGAAGGATGTGCTCATGACGACGAAGACGTGACGGCAGTTCTCGTCGGAGTTCTTGCGGGAAGCGGTAGAGCCGGTGAGCCTGCCAGGCCAGACGATCTCAGGAGTTGCCCGAGATCCGGGCATCCGTGACACCCTGCGTGGGCGCCGGAAACGCGAGCTCGAGCAACATGGCGCGAAAGCGTTCGGTGGACAAGGTGTGGCGCGGGAGGAAGAACTCATGCGGCTGCGCCGGGAACTGGCCCAGGTCAAGAAAGAACGCGATAAACTAAACGGTGCGCGATAGGTTTCTTCGAAGCCGCGCGGACTTCGCAAAAGAGGGGAAGTGAAGTACCGGTGCGTGGCGGAGCATTGCCATGACCGCCCGGTTGCCATGATGTGCGGCTTGCTCGACATCAAGCCGAGTGGCTTCTGCGCGTGGTCGCGCCGCCCAGCGAATACCCTGACACACCAAAACAGGACAGGTTGTTGCAGCGAACATCGCCGGACGGGCTCTTGCGACCGGATTTAGAAATGCTCCACACCCTCGATCGGCGCCTTTTTCAACCCCCGCGACCCCCACACGATCAGCCCATCAGGCTATCCCACAGCACAATCACCACCGCACTCCTTTCGGATCGCCAGGTTTCGGGCGGTTGTTCCTCATATCCTCAGCATGTTCTCCAAGCCCTCGGGCCGCTGATCCCATTACCCGCCTTTTGCAAATGGGAATTGTTTGCGATACTCGATGCATGGCCTACTTGATCCTTTGCCCTTGCACACGTGCGTGATTCCGTCCCAGAGCAGTTGCCTGCAGATCAAGCCCCGTTGAGCGGTGATTCCGCCCGCGTTGCGGCGGCATCCCCACCAGACTCCAGAATTGCAGAGCTGTTCGAACGCTATCTGGTCAACCTGACGGAGGGTATTCGCGGTCGATTCGGGAACGGTCCACCAGACCCTGAGGACGTCGCGCAGCAGGCCTTTCAGCAGTTGATTGAACGCGGTGATCTCAAGTCGATCAGCAATCTGAAGGCATACCTTTGGCGTATCGCCCGAAACATCGTTCTCACTGCCAAGCGCTCTCAGCATGTCCGCACCCGCTATGAATTTGAAGTGGAGCAGATTTTTTTTCCGCAGCAGTATGATGAATTGACACCCGAGCGCATCATACTGGCAAGAGAGCAACTTAAACTGCTCAACGAGCTGTTACGAAGCATGCCGGAAAACAGACGACAAGCGGTGGTGCTGCATCGGGTGGAAGGTCTCCCGGTTGCGGAAGTCGGGCGTCGCCTTGGGATCAGTCGCCAGAGCGCGGCCATGCACGTAGCCCGGGGCCTTGCAAATCTTAGCGTCGCGTTCCTGGATCACACTGAGGCGTCAAGCCATGACCCCTGAACAAAAGCGTGAGCGTGATGACATTCTCCGTGTGGCCAGTGACTGGCTGGTTCACATCGAAAGCGCGCAGGTCAGCGCCACCGAGCGGCGTGCGTTTGAACGGTGGTATGCCGCTGACCCCCGGCATCGTGACATGTATGACTATGCGAATACGTTCTATCAAGCCTTGGGAACTCTTTCGGTCGATGAGCTTGAGGGCGACATCACTGTTCCAAAGGCGCCGATGCAGAGCAGCAGCCAGATCGCTTGGAGTGAGCGACTGACGCGATACTTTAGACCGGAGGGTTTGCGCGCCCACACTGCTGTGCTGGCGCTAGCCGTGCTGCTCTTTGTCGGGTTCATGTTTACGCCAATCATCACGGACGTCGGGTCGGTCGTGCGCGCCCAACACCAGACGGGTGTTGGGGAGACTCGGGTACTAACGCTCGATGATGGCACGCGGTTGACCTTGGGCGCGGCAAGTAGCGTGCAGATGCGCTTTTCACCGAGGGAACGCCATGTGCGGCTTACCTCCGGTGCTGTGTTTCTCGAGGTAGCTAAAGATGCAGATCGACCTTTCCACGTGTCGGCGGGTCATCTGGATGTGCGGGTACGCGGGACGGAATTCGACGTCAATCTGCAAGACGATGGTGTGCGGGTCGCTGTCGCCGAAGGCGAGGTTGAGGTGAGCTATCCGTTTACGGTCTTCGATATTGCGCTGCCCTTCGGCGCACGCAGTGAGCTATCTCAAGGGCAGCAAATCGCCGCTACTGCAGCTACGGGGCTGCTGGATGTGCAGACGATCAATCTCTCTGCGGTCGGCGCCTGGCGGCAGGGCCGGCTGTCCTACAACGGAGCGCGACTGTCAGAGTTGGTTACAGACGCGAATCGCTACACCGACACGCGCGTGATCATCGCCGGTGACGTCGACAGAATCTCGAATTATTCGGTCCGTGGCTCTTTCGACGCGCGGGATATCGACACCATTTTGGAGACGCTCGTAGAAGTCTATCCGGTAAGAGTCGATCGAAACGAGGCGGGAACCATTCGAATCGTAGATCCCTAGAACTGAGGTGGTCTGAGCGGGTGGGGGCCCGCTCTTCGACTTCGGGGTCATTTTTTTCGTCGCTAGACTGCGCTTCTTGAGCTTCATGCGTCCTCTAATGTAAGTGCCGACGTTGAAATGTATGGTGTGCGCCAACCGACGGTCCTGATCAACACTGCACTGACGAACTTGTTCGATGCTAATGAAGTGGAGGTGCTTCGAGGGGGTCAATCCACCAACTGCGGTGCTGCATTGCTTGCGGGCGCCACAGACATTTTCTCCAACGATCCGTGCTTCGTGCAGGAGTCGGCGGTTCAAATGGGTGCAACGTACAACGAAATTCACGATTCCACTGGATAGAGCCTGAATCTAATGGGCAACCAGCCATCCAACGAATTCTGGACACCTTGAGTGATCGATGCTCGTTGTCGATCACTGCGAGCTATTTGGAAAGCGACGCTGCGATTTTCGTTGATCGTGACGGTTCACCCGCCTCAGCCAGCGACCTTGCCAACACGGCAGAACGCACAAACGTCGCAATCGTTTGAGTACGAACGCCAATAATCCCAGGCGTTTTCTGTCCGCGGAGGCTTGCGGTACGACTATGAAGAGCAGGAAATCTCGTCGACTTTGGGTGGCACGGTTACGCTGCCCGTGTTCCCTTTTCCCTTTGCAGCTAATTCCCCACAAGACGCGGACCATAGCGGCCCGTCCACTTGAGAATCGGTAACCGGCGTCTCGTAAGATCAGACTATCTCACTGATACTTTCGGTGGCTCAACCGTCTTATAAGTAGCAGCGGGCCTGAACGGGCTCGGAACCGAGTAATCAGCGAGTACAGAAGGAATACTCCATGGAGAACACTGCGGCTGAGAGTCTAAGCGATACGCCTGAAGCCCCCTCTTCATCGCCCCAAACGACAGAAACGATGAACAGCACTGGATCCATTGGGGAGACATCGGACGCTCCCGACAAGCAGGTGGTCCCAGGCGAAACGTCGGAAAGCACGGGGGTTACAGACGCGGTGACGTCAGTTGATGGGACGGACACCGCGCAAACCGCCGGCGAGATGGCCGCCGAAGCTATTGTGGACCCCTCATGGGTGACGCAGGCACAGGGCCTGCTCGAGATTGGCGGCCCCGTTGTTACGGTGCTGGCTCTGATGTCTTTTGCTGCACTGACCATCGTCATCGTAAAAGTCTTGCAGTTCGCCTGG
>JBCDGJ010000241.1:0-6413 GCA_038757945.1 Pseudomonadota bacterium | reverse complement strand
CTATGGGGTGATTGCGGCGAAAAGGAATGGGAAGGGTAAGGGGAAGGGGATGGGGAGGGGGATGGGGAGGGGGATGGGGAGGGGTAAGGGGCGGGAGAGGCGGAAGAGGAAGAAAACGGGCTACGGAAGAGCAAGCTGATGCAAAAGCTGCTCAGTTAAGAGAATACTGAACGATCGTTCAAGGATTGGTAAGGTTCCTCGCGTTCGCTACCAGCCACGACTCGAGACATCCGTCTATTCTCGCGCGGCCGCACGTGTCTTTTTGCAACAGCAACCCGAGGGAGTACCAATGGACTGCTTCGACTATCAGACTGCCCCCATCGCCGTTCGCGAAGATATGGGTGCGGCGTACCGGGCGTACTGGCAGAAACTCTCCGCGCCTGGAACCTGGTGGACCGGCGAACAGCGCCTTGCGATTGCACAGGAAACCCGCAATGCCCTGATCTGCGATCACTGCAGGGCCAGAAAACAGGCTCTTTCCCCGTACACCTACCCTGGTGAGCATGAGCAGAGTGGTGGGTTGCCGGAACGTGCCGTTGATGCAGTCCATCGGATAGTGACGGACCAGACCCGGATCACGCAATCGTACGTGACGGACAACGATGCCAACGAGCTGAGCAAGGCAGCCTATGTCGAACTGGTTGGCGTTTCGGTCACTGTGCTTAGTATTGATGAGTGTCACCGAGCGTTGGATCTCCCGCTGGAGCCATTGCCTGACGCGCAGCCAGGCCTGCCGAGTAAGTACCAGCCGAAGGTACTCAGCGAAGACATAGGCTTCGTGCCGACCATTCCGCCTGGTGGCGCCATTGGCAACGAATCTGATCTCTGGCCGTCCGGGTTTGCTCCCAACGTTGCTCGGGCACTGACGCTGGTGCCCGACGCGTTCCGTGAGTGGCGCGAGATTGCTGCTGTCCAGTATCTGGCGCCAGAGCAGATGCCGGGGTACTTCAAGGATGACAGCCGGGTCATCGACCGATTGCAGATGGAACTGGTTGCGGGTCGCGTCTCTTCGGTCAACGAGTGTTTCTACTGAACGAATGCGCATGCCACGATGCTCCGTGTGAGCGCGCAGAACCATGATGCAGACGTCGACATTCAGGGTATTGTCGGAAACAGCGAAAGCGCAGATCAGGGCATCGAGTTCGGGGCGGAGCTGATGCAGTTTGCAGAAGCTGTAGCCAGACGGGACCGGTCCGCGCTGCCTCTGGCGCGTCAACGCCTGGTCGATGCCGCCGGGTCAGCGGTGCTGGTTGATGCGGCCGGAGTGGCGGCCAACTTTCAGCGCATGGTTCGTATTGCCGATTCCATCGGCATCCCCTACGACGACACCACGTCAAAGATCGGCCAGCAGATTCGCGCTGATCTGAAGCTGAACGAATTTGCAACCGCACAGCACACGGCGCTCGAGTAGCGTAGCTACAGACGGGAGCTGCAGCGCTCGCCAGCGGACGCAAATTCGGCGACTATCTCCGGCAGGCTTTACTGTTCATCGACGGGGGAGAAATGGCTCGGTTCTATCTGGCACTCGTTGCCCTGCTGCTGTGTTCGAGCGCTCGCTCCGAGACTTACGTTCAGCTCATTCTTGATGCTTCTGGTTCGATGTACAACAAGGTCGACGATGGGCGGTATCGGATCGTCGCCGCCAAGGACGTCCTGCAAGAATTCGTCGGTGCCTTGCCGGACACGGGGCTGAACGTTGGTTTACGGGTCTACGGTTCGGCGCTCGGGAGCGATGAGGATGGCTCCTGTTTGGATTCAAAACTCGTCGTGCCGATGCAGGGTCTGGACCGGGGTGCGCTGAGAGACGCGATCCGGGCGACGCGTGCGAAAGGCAGTACTCCCATCGCGTATTCCTTGGAACAGGCTGGCCGAGACTTTCCCAGGGACGGTAGCCGATGCCTGATCGTACTTGTGACTGACGGCAAAGAGGTGTGTGGCGGCGATGTTCGTTCGAGCGCCGCAGCGCTGTCTCAAGCGGGCTGCGAAGTGGATCTTCGGATCATCGGGTTCGATCTGAGCGAAGAAGCGATAGCAAGCTTCACGGGCATTGGAACGTTCGAAAACGCGACCAGCGCACGCGATCTTGGCGCTGCGCTGGAGCGGGCCGTAGACGATGTCGTCGAGCGCGATCCGATGGGCGAAGCACAGCTTCGGGCGCCGGATGAAGTGCCGGCAGGTTCGCCGTTTGACGTTTCCTGGAAGGCTGAGCCCGGAGACAAGGACTACATCACCATTGTTGCTCCTGGCGCGGAGCCGGGCACTTTCGGCAGTTATGCCTATGTCTCCTCTGGCAATCCGGTCAAGCTCCATGCACCGACGACCGTCGGGCCCCATGAGCTGCGCTATCAGAGTGATCGTATCGTCGGGATTGGTGGCAGGCGCGCTATTGTCGTGACCGCGGCTGAAATAGCACTGGGTGCGCCTACGGAAATTGAAGCGGGGCGGCCTTTCGCGGTTGACTGGACAGGGCCTGACGGTGCTCGTGATTATGTCACGATCGTCAAAGCCGACGCCGCGGCAGGCGCCTTTGGTAGCTACCAGTACACCGAAAATGGCTCACCGCTGACGCTGCATGCGTCGATCGAAGCGGGATCGTACGAACTTCGCTATCAGAGCGATAGAGAACCGGGTGTTTTCGCGCGCCGTCCGGTGCTCGTTAAGCCTGCAGAGATACTGTTGGAAGCACCAGCAACCATCCGCGGCGGCAGTCCCTTTGAGGTCCAGTGGCAAGGACCGAACGGCGATCGGGATTACCTGACCGTTGTTGCCGAAGGGACACCGGCGGGGCAGTACACCAGCTATGACTACACCCTGAAGGGCTCTCCGGTGCGCCTGCATGCGCCCGTTGCGCCGGGTAGCTACGAGATTCGGTATCAGAGCGACCGTGAGCCGGGCATCTTCGCGAGCCTTGGGATTGACGTGACGAGTCCGGATGTCACGCTCGATGCTCCCGCTGAGGTGGCAGCTGGCAGTGCCTTTCAGGTCCGCTGGGAGGGCCCAAACGGCGACCGTGACTACATTACGATTGTTGCTCCCGGGGCTCCGGTCGGAGCGTATACCGTGTATCAGTACACCAGCTCCGGCCCGACCGTTACCTTAGCGGCACCTGAAACCCCAGGAGAGTACGAAATCCGCTACCAGAGCGATCGGATAGACCATCTATTCCTGTCTCGGACGTTGCGCGTTCTTGAGCAATAGGTGCGGCCGGCTCGGCACGGCGGTCGTCCTGCAGGGGCGCTCGAACCTGCCTCTGCGCTCAAGCCCAATCGGACTGCTGCTGCACGGACGCGACGCCGTAGCGGATCGACAAGGGTACGACTATCGCGGCGCTCGCGCCGGCCCAGAGGCCTTTGCTGACGGCTACTGCCATCGGCGATAACGCCTGGGCGCCGGCGATGACAACAAAAATCAGCAGCGGTAACAGAACGCTGGCCAGTCCTGCCAGTCCAGCAATCAGGATGGGCATCCAGGGGTTGGCCGGTACCCAGCGTGGTCGCTCGAGCGAAGCGTCGGCAAACCCACTCTGTCTAGTCCGGCTTCTGAACAGAAAGACGTAGATGCAGGCAAGTATCGAGCAGAACAGAAAGCCGGTAACAAGAAAGTCGGCGTAGTAGCCCTCTGCGCCATAAGGGGATATCGCCGTCAGGTCCTGCTTTACCCAGTAAGTGATGCCTGCATGGCCAAGGATGTTGCCGATCACCGCGTTTCGGGTCTGCCGCGTGATTTCGTCGGTCAGGATCGTCATGGGTCAGGGAGCTGCACGGTTGGCGGAATCTATGAACCAGCCGGGAAACAGGCGGCTCAGCCGGTCGCCACGCTTCGCGTCGCGCCCGACGACGATTTTCCGCTTTTTCTTCTTCAAGCCGGCAAGAATGTCCACCGCGGCCTGTGCGGGATTCATCCCGAGGGCCTTGAACCCGTCTGCCCAGGCTTCCTGCTGCGCCCGCGACAGCGGGGACTTGGACGTGTCCGTCTGATGGAGGGCGTTCTTAACGATGTCCGTGCCGATATGTCCCGGATGAATGGTCGACACGGCGATCGATGTGCCTTTGAGTTCCTGCGCAAGCACTTCTGTAAACCCGCGTATCGCGAACTTGGATGCGCAGTAGGCGGACTGGTTGCGCATCGGGTACAGCCCGAACACGCTGGAGACGTTGGCGATGACGGCCTCGGGTCGACCTTTGAGGTGCGACAGAAACTCTTTCGTACCGTACACCATGCCCATGAAGTTAATGGCCATGACGCGGTCCAGCTGTTCGTAGGGAGTATGCTCAACGGTTCCGGTGAAGGTAACGCCGGCGTTGTTGATGATCCCGTCAATCGCGCCGTGGTGTTTCAGGAGCAGATCCTTGAGCGACCGCCATTGCGCCAGGTTGGCGACGTCCAGCTGATGCGCAGTTATGCTCACGTCTGCGGTGCCAGCGGCAAGACAACCGGCTTGCGTCTGTTCAGCGCCCGCCAGATCAATGTCGGCGAGGGCGACTGAAGCACCCCGCCTGGCACACTCGAGGGCAAGTGCCTCACCAATCCCGGAGGCTGCGCCGGTGATTAGAATCGTTTTTCCAGTTACATCCATGCCGCTCAACACCCGTAAACCAACGCGTCTTCGTCAAGGTCGAACCGTGGAATCTCTTCCTTCTCCTGGTAGTAGTCAGGAGAAAAGACCCAGGGCTCGTGTTCACCGCTGTTCGGCAGCTGTTCGATAGCGCGGTTCATGTACCCGGGATTGAATTCCGCTTCGGCGATCCAGCGGCGCTTTTCCATCTGCTGATCCTGCGGTCGCAGCTTCGGGGTAACCACTCTTGCCTGGCGCTCGTCCATGTGCTTCAGCAGGCGGCACAAATAGCCGGCAACGAGGTCGACGCGCATGGTCCAGCTTGTTCTCAGATAGCCGAACATGAAGGCGAAGTTGGGGAAGTCGGACAGCATCACCCCCCGATAGGTGTATGCATCCGCCGGCGTTACGAGGCGCCCATCGATGGTCAGCTCGATTCCACCAACCGACCGTACGTTGAAACCGGTTGCCGTGATGATCAGATCTGCGGTGAGGACTTTGCCGGACTTAAGCTCTATGCCCGATGGTACGAACCGATCTATATGGTCCGTCACGACGCTGGCCTTGCCATCGGTAATTGCTCTGAACAGATCAGCATCCGGAACGTAGGCCAGCCGTTGCTGCCAGGGTCTGTAGCTGGGCGTGAAATGTTCCTGGGTGAGCTCGTCGCCGATGTGGCTGCGAACCACCTTGAGCAGTTCTTCCTTCATGTAGGCCGGATACTCTGCTGAGGCCTGCTGAATCTCCCGTTGCGACTCGAGCAGGTCGCGTCGGACGATTTCATGGATCCACGGCTCGGGGACGTTCAGCTTCCTCAGGCGATCCGCGAGCTCATTGCGGTTTTCCCCGGTCCAGAAGTAGGTCGGAGAACGCTGCAGCATGGTGACGTGGGCACACTCGTCAGCGATGTTGGGAATCAGCGTTGCTGCGGTGGCGCCGGAGCCGATGACGACGACCTTCCGGTCCTTCAGGCGTAGATCTTCCGGCCAGTGCTGCGGGTGGACAATATCGCCCTGATAGTCGGCAAGTCCCGGCCAGTCCGGTGTGTAGGGCCGGTCGTGATCGTAGTAGCCGCCGGTCCAGATGAAGAAATCGCAGCTGATCTGCTGCACGGCGTTGGACGATTGATCCAGGACGTCGAGGTTCCAGCGTGCCTCTTCACTCGACCAGTGGGCGCCCGTAACCTTGTGTCGGTACCTGATTTTCGCCGCGAGTTCGTCTTCTTCAATGACCTCGTTCAGATAATCGAAAATCTGATGCCCTTCTGCGATGGGTGGGCCTGTCCACGGTTTAAATGCGTACCCGAAAGTGTAGAGGTCGCTGTCAGAGCGGATACCCGGATACCGGTGCGTATGCCAGGTCCCGCCGTGACTGTCCTTGCTTTCGAGAATCACAAACCGCTTAGCCGGACACTGCTGCTGGAGATGGTGTGCGACGCCAAGGCCGGATATGCCGGCTCCGACGAGGACAACGTTGAAGTGTTCGTGTGTTGGTGTCGTTGGTTCCACGGCAAGGCCTCACGATCGAGTGCACTCAGCCTAGGGGAGTGGGTGTGGCAGGACGATTTCAGATCGAGCCAGACTTTTGATAACTTCGGCCAGCATGGCGCGCTCAGATAAAAGTCCGACTGCCAAAGTCGTTGCTTCGGTTGACCTCGGCTCTGCCCAGCGCACGATCGGCGGGATCCTGGGCCAGTTCCACGCGATCGGTATCAGGCAGGTTGACGCGCTCCGGATTCTCAGCAGTGTCGGGCTACCAGCCGTCGCCTACGAGGACCCCGGCTTCCCCATTTCGTTGTCCCAGGATTTCGAGCTACTGAATGAAATCTGCAAGCGGATGTCAGACGATCAGTCGATCG
>JBCDGJ010000240.1:0-6413 GCA_038757945.1 Pseudomonadota bacterium | reverse complement strand
CAAACAAAGCTGGAGCAAACCCTCGTCAACTGGCGGTTTCAGCTAGAAAAGCCCTACACAAGCCCCATCGGAAAAAAGCTAGGAAAGGAGCTATACACCTGGTTAATTGAACCCTTCCAGAATTCGTGCCAGCTCTGAGGGTCGAGCTCTGGCGCGGTCCGGGAGACCGGGGATAACGCAAAAAACACTGCAAAAGCAGGGGGTTGGGACCTTCGGCGGGATTGCCGGCGGGAGTTGGGGCAGGCGGTGCGAACCGCTGAGCGGTCGGTCGGTTCGCGTTATCGACCAGCGTTTGTGGCGAAAATCGCCAACAGTCGCTCAGTTCACCCGCGTATCGGCTTCGTCGCCGAGCGTAACGACCTCAAGGGTGCGCGTGCGCACGCGGAGGTGGGTAATGGACGTGTTGTCGGGTCGGAAGATCACCATCCGGGGGTCGTCCATTGCGGCCCCGACCGCCAGATTGATCGCGACGAAGTGGCTGAACAGGACCTGATCCTGCTCAGCGCTCAAGAGCCGCTCGATCAGCGTCTCGCGGAATTCTCGCTGCCGGTCCGGCAGCGCCGTCCAGTGACCTTGCATAGCCTGGCCGAGCCAGGCCGCGCGCTCGGCGAGATCCGGTGTCGGCGATGGGATCTCGGAGATGGCGGGCTCGATGATGAGCGCTTGCTGCCAGCGCCGGCTGAGCGGCAGCGCCGTCTGCCGGGCCCGGGCAATTGGGGAGCTGACCACCGGTAGCGGATCGAGGCGGTCAGCGAGCAGCCCGGCGACGGCCTCGGCCTGCTCCCGGCCCAGGTCGTCGAGATCCGGATCGTGGTGGCTGTCGAAACCGGCCGCCGCACGCCCATGGCGTACCAGGTAGAGGTTGATCGTCGTCATTGCTCCGTCACTACCGAATGTGCTGTGCGTTTAGCGCGCTGCTCTGTTCCGGGCTGCTCTGTTCCGGGCTGCTCGTGCGGCGCCGTGGTCCCTCGGCGCAACGATTGACCCGATTGGCGCGCGTTTCTTATCGCGCAGGGTAACTTTACAATAGTGGATTAACTTTGAATCGAGGTGGGAATGGAGCTCAGCGAGGGTTTGTCGGTCGATCTGGAGCCGAACACGACTGTTGACGTACGTTCAGTGTTCGGGATCGATCAGGATCTGGAGGTGCCCGCGTTCTCTGACCGGAGCGAGTACGTGCCGGATATCGATTCCGATTACCGGTTTGATCGGGCAACCACCCTTGCCATTCTTGCCGGCTTTGCGCACAACCGTCGGGTAATGGTGCAGGGCTACCACGGTACCGGTAAGTCCACGCACATCGAGCAGGTTGCTGCGCGGCTCAACTGGCCCTGCATCCGGATCAACCTCGACAGCCATATCAGCCGCATCGATCTCGTCGGCAAAGATGCGATCGTGCTCAAGGACGGCAAACAGATCACGGAGTTCAAAGAGGGACTGCTGCCCTGGGCACTGCAGCGCCCGGTAGCGCTGGTGTTCGACGAGTACGATGCCGGACGCCCGGACGTCATGTTCGTGATCCAGCGGGTGCTGGAGGTGGAGGGCAAACTGACGCTGCTGGACCAGAACAAGGTCATCGCGCCGCACCCGTTCTTCCGCCTGTTCGCCACCACCAACACCATCGGGCTGGGTGACAGCACCGGTCTGTATCACGGTACCCAGCAGATCAACCAGGGGCAGATGGACCGCTGGAGCATCGTTACGACCCTGAACTACCTCGAGCCCGAGGAAGAAGCCGAGATCGTGCTCGGCAAGTCACCGTTCTTCAGCGCCACGCCTGAGGGCCAGCGGCTGGTGGCCAACATGGTCAGCGTTGCGGAGCTCACCCGCCGCGGTTTCATCAATGGCGATGTGTCCGTCGTCATGTCACCGCGAACGGTGTTGACCTGGGCGCAGAACGCCGAAATTTTCGGTGATGTCGGTTTTGCTTTCCGACTCACCTTCCTGAACAAGTGCGACGAGCTGGAGCGGGCCATCGTTGCCGAGTACTACCAGCGCTGCATGGGCGATGATCTGGGCGATGCCACGGCAGGCATCGCGCTGAAGTCCGCCTGACGCCGTCGCTGGAAGCCGAATAGTGAGCGACGAGAGCCGCGACCACCCGCTGGAGCCCTTCAAGCGAGCCACCACGGCCACAATCCGGGCGATTGCCGGTGACGATGAGGTCGAGGTGACCTTCGGGCAGGGCAGCCCCTCGGTGCGCGGCAACCGGATCCGCGTACCGCTGCCGTCGGTGGGTGCAAGCGAAGACGAGATCAACGCCATGCGCGGTGTCGGCGATGAGTTTGCGCTGCGGCTGCGCTACCACGATCCCGACGCCTACGCGCAAACGCGCCCGGTCGGCGGTGTGGCGCAGGAGATGTTCCAGTGGATCGAAGATGCGCGTCTGGCATCCATTGGCTCGCTGCGCATGGAAGGCGTAGCACGCAATCTGGACTCGCACCTCGAGCAGCAGTGCCGACAGGCGGCCTTCGATACGATCACCTCCGAAGCTGACGCGCCGCTGTCCGTCGCCGTCGGCCTGCTCGTGCGCAGCCGGCTGACCGATCGACCGCTGCCGCCGGCGGCGGAGAACGTCGTTCAGTTCTGGCGCAGCTATATCGAAGACAACGCCGGGCAGGATATCGACAACCTGCGTGAGCACATCCGCGATCAGGCACAGTTTGCCGAGGTGTGTCGCGCCATCATCACCGACCTTGGCCTCGAGGCTGAGCTCGATGAGCCACCGCAGGGCGATTCGGCAGAGAGCGAGCCGGAGACCGTCGATGAGTCGGCGGAGTCTGAGTCCGAGTCGAATCCCGAAGACGTCATGCTCGACGACAACGCCATGACCGACGAGAACATGGAAGGCGAGTCCACCATGGTCGAGATGGAAGCGGACGTCGACCTCGATGAAGCCGGTGCGGATGCCGAGCCCGACGACATGCCGCCGGATCTGCAGGATGACAGCGGCCGCATTCGGGTCGACTTCAACTACGCGGCGTATACCGAAACCTTCGATGAGATCGTGCGCGCCGAGGAGCTTGCCGACACAGACGAGCTGTTACGCCTGCGCGCGCTGCTGGATCAGCAGCTCGTACCGTTGCAGCACACCACGTCCAAGCTCGCGAACCGGCTGCAGCGACGGCTGATGGCGAAGCAGAACCGCACCTGGGAGTTCGATCTGGAAGAGGGGCAGCTTGATGCCGCCCGCCTCGCGCAGGTGGTGGTGGATCCGATGAATCCGCTCGCGTTCAAGCAGGAAAAGGAGATGAACTTCCGCGATACGGTGGTCACGCTCCTCATTGACAGCTCCGGTTCCATGCGCGGGCGCTCGATCACCATCGCCGCCATGTGCGCCGACATCCTCGGGCGCACGTTGGAACGCTGCTCCGTGCGGGTCGAGATTCTCGGCTTCACTACCCGGGCCTGGCGTGGTGGCCAGTCGCGGGAAGCCTGGATTGCGGCGGGCAAACCGCCGAACCCGGGGCGTTTGAACGACCTGCGACATATCATTTACAAAGCCGCGGACGACCCCTGGACACGCAGCAAGCGCAACCTCGGACTGATGATGCGCGAGGAGCTGCTGAAGGAGAACATCGACGGCGAAGCGCTGATCTGGGCGCACAACCGCATCGTCTCAAGACCGGAGCAGCGCAAGGTGCTCATGGTCATTTCGGACGGCCTGCCGGTGGATAACTCGACGCTGCTGGTGAACCCGTCGAACTATCTGGAGCAGCATCTGAAGTATGCGATCGACATGATCGAGAACCGCTCCCCGGTGGAGCTCTGCGCGATCGGCATCGGTCACGACGTGACCCACCACTACAGCCGCGCAGTGACCATCACCGACGCCGAACAGCTGGGTGGCGCCATGACCGAGCAGCTCGCCGAGCTGTTTGCACTGCCACGCTGAACGGCGAGCACGATCACTCCGTGGCCGATCATCGACAGCGTCTGCTGAGCGCGCTCGACAGCTACCTCGAGCGCTACCCCGAGGAACAGCCGGTTGCGGAGCGCATCAGCGCGCTGGTAACCGCCCATGCGGACTGCTTCGAGCGGACCTGTTATCCCGGCCACATCACCGGCTCGGCGTGGATCGTCAATCGCAGCGCAACCCATGCGTTGCTCACCCATCACAAGAAGCTCGGTCGCTGGCTGCAGCTTGGCGGGCACAGCGATGGCGATGGCGACACCGCCGCTGTTGCGCGTCGCGAGGGGGAAGAAGAGTCAGGGCTTGCGCTCGAACTGCTGATGCCGCAGGTCTTCGACATCGATGTGCATATGATTCCAGCTCGCGGTGTGGAGCCGGCCCACGAGCACCACGACCTGCGGTTTCTGTTCAGGGCCGATACCGATAGAGGCTTCACGGTCAGCGAAGAAAGCCACGCGTTGGCCTGGGTACCGCTTGATGAGCTGCACCGCTACACCGACGAGCGCTCCGTACTCCGGCTGGCGCACAAGTTCCGGCGCTTCGACGGTTGAAGCGCGGCGCCTGCGGCGTTGCTTGCTGGGCCATTCCTTTTCCTGCCTGCGTTGTCTCACATCAGTTTGACTTCCCTAGCGTGGCGTCCTATAAACGAGGCGGGATGGAGAGTTCGACCTGTACGTGCCGTTGTAATGGCGCTGTGGTGCGATCCGCGTGGGGAGCCTGATCAAGATCGATTGATCAGCGCGTCGCCGCAAACGGAAGCAATCTGCCGGGATGCATTGCTTGGGAGAGCATGCCTTGGGGAGCACAGTCACCGAACGGTCGTATTGCAGCAGCCGCTGTCGGGAAGCAGCGGCTGTTGGAGCCTTAGAGGCAACCTTGAGTCCGACAAAGCGTCGACACCTGAACCTTTTGGTACAGGTCGAGAAGCAGACAGAACGTACCAAACTGGGGAGTACGCGCTGTGTAGGAAGACAGGCCACTTTGCCTTTCGGCTGCGAACCCTGCTGATGTTTGGGAAGCATTCCGGCGCCGGTTGACGACTCGTCTGCGGTTGTCGGGCAATGAGGGGAAAACTATGTTGCTAAGACGCCTGACTGCGGTGGCCGCAGTCCGGGGCTCGCGCCTCGCACCCGTTTCCTCAGCCGCACGTTCAGCGGCCGACGGGAATCTCTTGTCACCACCGGAAGCGGATTCCAGGAGCACGCATCGCGGGCTCTCCAAGCTGGCGCTGGCTGTGTTTGCGGCGATTACGACGCAACCGGTGATCGCTGCGGAAGACGGCGCGATCGAGGAAGTCATCGTTACCGCACAGCGTTCGGCCGAGAGTATTCAGGACGTTCCGATCGCTGTTACTGCGCTGAGCGGCGAGATGCTCGAAGACCGGCAGATCATCGCAGCGACCGACCTGCAGATGAATGCGCCGAACGTCAGCTTCACCTCCACGAACTTTGGCGGTTCGAGCTTCTCGATCCGCGGTATCGGGCGCCTGGTGATTTCGTCCTCCGGTGAGGCTGGCGTTTCGACGCACATCAACGAAATCCCGATCAACAGCAACCTGAACGCGGTGGAGTATTTTGACGTTCAGCGGGTCGAAGTGCTGCGCGGACCGCAGGGGACGCTGTTCGGCCGGAACGCTACCGGTGGTGCCATCAACATGGTCGCCAACATGCCCGAATATGAGGGCATGAAAGGTTTTGTCGACGTTGAGCTTGGCGACTACAACCACCAGCGCGTCAAAGGCATGTTCAATATGCCCTTCGGCGACAACTTCGCCGTTCGAGTTGCCGGCATGCAGCTGCAGCGTGATGGCTACATCGACAACGTCGCCTTCGGGCAGACCGACGCCAGCGGAAACCGACTGGTGGGCATCAACGATGACGTTGATGGCCGGGATCTCTGGTCGGCCCGTATCACGGCATCCTGGGAGATCACCGATAACGCCCGCGCCTGGCTCATGTACAGCCAGTTCGACGAAGACGACGATCGTGCACGCATTACCAACCAGGTGTGTGAGCAGAACCCCCTGCCGACGCAGGGTTGCCTGCCAAACGGCTTCGGTTTCGAAGCACCACACCTGGGCTCAACAACCGGCGGCCTGTTTGGTGGATTCTTCGGCGCGTTGCCGCTTGGTGACCCCGGCAATGGCGCTCCCGGGTCGATCGTAAACTACGACTTCCCGCGACCGACCAACATCGATTTCCGCGACATGCATACGGACTTCGAGCCGATCTTCGAAAACGAAGAAGAAATCTGGGCTGGTGGCTTCACCTACGAGTTCGAGAACTTCTCCGTTGGCCTGCTCGGTGCCTACCAGGAGACGGACTACCTGGCGCAGCAGGATTACAACATGGACGTCGGCCCGACGCTGAACGACATCGGCATCGGCGGGTATCCGACCTCTGCGCCGGCCGGTCGCGCGGGCGAGGACTGGACCAGCGGCGAGTGTAACTACAATGCAGGTACTTCGGGACTCAATGGTGGCTGCGTCGCGGCGGTAGAT
>JBCDGJ010000239.1:0-6455 GCA_038757945.1 Pseudomonadota bacterium | reverse complement strand
GGGCTGTAGGTAAGACCTTGAACGGTGTTGCAGGGGCCCTGCCTCAACGCCGCATCATCTCCCGGGTGGCCGTTACCTCGTGGGCCTCGACCAGCGCCGTCTCGATCCTGCCGCGCCCGAGAATTGAGCTGAACTCCGGATCGGGCACCGCGAGATGTGCCTGGAGCTGCTCTTCGCTCGCCCAGGCCTCCACCAATCTGACCTCCCGAGGGTTTTCCAGGCTCACGCTGAACTGGTAGTCGATGCAGCCGTCGTCGCCCCTGCTCCGCGCAGCCCGGCGGGCTAATGCTTCCCGCACCGCACTCAGTTCAGCCTCACTCTCGAGCACTATGGTGCCGGTGATCAGAATCATGCCTTCACTCCCCGGTCAGATGCGATAGCCCAGTGGGCGCCCACCGTCGATAGCCTCAAGCAGGGTCAGACCTATGGATCGGCAATACGCCGGGCGGCCAGGATCTTTGCCGGCTCCTCCATAATCTGCCCTTTGGTGTATTCACTGTCCGAAGGTGCGTTGGACGGCAAGCGATGAATCATTCGCACAACGTCCATCCCGCTCGTCACTCTTCCGAAAGCCGCGAACCCCTGCTTGTCGGGATTTCTGCTTGCGCCCTTGTCCAACGCCGGTTGGTCGCCAAGGACGATGAAAAACTCCGAGTCGGCCGTGCCGACGTCGCCACGCGCCATGGAGATCGTGCCGTCCAGGTGGCTGAGCGCGGTGGTTTCCGTGTCCTCGTGGAGAATCGGATCAAAGGGCGCAGTGCCGCTCAGCCCACCCTGGATAACCTCGATCTTCGGGCTGCCACGATCATTCTCATAGCTGACGGTGCGGTAGAAGCTGCCCCCGGCATAATGGCCCGCATCGACGTAGCGGAGGAAGTTCGCCACCGTTACCGGCGCCTTATCCGCATAGAGCTCCAGTACGATCACGCCCTGGCTGGTTTCCAGCTCAACGGACACTGGGGCCTCAGCAACCGCAGCTGAAGCCAGCGTTCCTGCAGTAAGAAGAAAAAGGAACTGCCAGAGTCCTGCTAAGGCGGTTGTCGGGCTACGCTGCATTGCTGAGAATCCCTTCAGGTCGAGTCGTCAACTTACAACGACTCATCGCGCGCCTCCACCGCAGGACTCAGTCAGATGGCATCCCCGGCACCGAGTGCTGCTCAGCAGTTCGGAGGCTATGAACTGGATGAGCGCTCGCTGTCCGTGCCGACCTCGCGCGAGCGCTTTCTGACAGGACTTGCTGAAATCCACGGTACTTGCTGCAGCTGTCAACGCTCTGCCGCGAAACGTTCGAAGTCCTCCGTCACTTCCTTCGCTGCAAGCGTCGCGAGGAGCTCTCCATCTGCCGGCGTCGCGAGCGCCGGATTCGAACCGATCCGCCCGTCCGGAAAGCAGCGCCGATAGTCTTTCGCGTCGGTAAAGCCTCCGTTCGGCGCAATCTCCGGCTCCAGCGGTGCCGCCTTGATGTGCTCTGGGTAAGCATACTGCGTTACCGCAACCTCGGACGGAGTGGCGTGTGCCCCATGGGCCTTGCCGTACAGGGCCTTACACTTGGCGTAAGTTTCCTTACCCTCCCACCAGTTGCGCAGCTTGCACCGGACCGGGGGTCTACCGTTGCCCGTATCCAGCGAACGGCTCGCATAAATCTCGGCAAAGCCTGCATTGATGGTAGCGACGTTGCCCCCGTGGCCGTTCAGCCAGTAGAAGTGGGTGAAACCGTGCTTCGCCAGCGAATCGACCCAATCCACCATCGTCGCGATGAACGTCGACGGCCGCAGCGTCATCGACCCTGGAAACTCCATGTGGTGCTGCGCCACCCCGATGCTGAAGGTTGGCGCCATCAACAGGCCGCTTTCTTCTGCCAACCCCCCGATAATCTCAGGACACAGGGCATCCGTACCGATCAACCCGGTCGGGCCATGCTGTTCCGTTGAGCCGATGGGAATGAGAATCGCCGTGCTGGACTGGAGGTAGGCTTCGACCTCCTGCCAGGTGGAGAGATGTAGTCGCATGGATTGGTTCTTCGTCTTTCGCTGTCACAGCAACCTAGCCTAGTGATGGCCAGAGGAGAAGAGGTACAGGCCAGGATGCGGTAGCGGGCGTCGCTGGGCAAGCTCCTGCTGGGCTGCGACGGCAGAAACCCCGACTGCGCACCACCGTTCTACAGCAGATCACCACCCAGTACCGCCGGCGTCTCGCAGTAGGTGCTCAGGATGTAGCGTTGGTGTTGCTCAATCCGGTCGGTGAGCGCCTCGGCAATCACCGGAATCTGCCCGTTCATGCCAAAGTACTTGAGCATGCCCTTGTTTTGCCGGGTCAGCGGCATGATCTCCGGCGGCGGGACCAGCACGCTCATACTCATCGTCGCCCAGTAAACGTCCGCTGCGGTCACGGCTTCACCAACCAGATAGCGGGAACCCCGCCGCTCCTGAGCGGCAAGACGGCCATCAACGAGCCTGAGCACCTCTGCCACTTTTACCGGCGCGGCTGCGCTGGCCGCCTCGCTGTAGCCGTACTTCTGGGCCAGGGGGCTATCGCTCAGGATTCGCATGTTCCAGACCATCCCGTCTTCGCCAAGCACAATCTCGCACAGTCCCATGACTTCTGCACGTTGCTCGAAGTCGTCGGGTATCAGCTTCGGGCTACCCACGGCACCGATGCGTTCTGCCAACCCCAGCTGCTCGATCCAGACGTTCCGTGGCCGCTCTTCATCGTGAAACATCGTCGGGATGCTGGATTGGCTGGTGAGTTCGTAAAGCCTCGCTTGCCGGTCTTCCCCGGTCTCCTTGTCCACGCCCATCATGGGGTGCAGCGCACGAATGAGCGCTATGCCTTTCACGAAGCAGATGTTCTTCAGCGCCTCTGCGTACAAGGCGGGAATGCCCGGGATGAACGTCACCCGCGTTCCCGTCTTCATTGCAGCAGCTTCATCCAGCGAAACAAACACTGGCGCACTGGTTTCTGTGTTGGCCATCGGCTTTCCTTGCATGGTATTGCTCTGCATCTTCGCCAAGGAACGCAGGGGACGTCAAAACCTTGTCGCGGACGGGTCAGCCAGGGAACGAAAAAGATCGCGGCCCGCTGATCAGCGGGTCCAGCCCAACGCTCGCAGCTCCATCACCGTTGAGGGACCAGAGCACGGCGGCACTACAGACTGGGCACCAGGAAGTTGCGGCGGGTGGAAAGCACTAGCGAGTTGTCTGCAAAAAGCACTATGGAGCGCCCTCGAGCAACGCTGTCATCGCGGACTGTACGGTCCCCAGATCAAAGTACTCACGCAAGTAAACAATTCTGCCACTCTTGATCTCGAGCACCGCTGCAACCGGCAGCTCGAACCAGCTCTGCGCAATCCGGTGGCGATCCAACCGTTGCACAAAAACGATCTCACCGGCGGAAGCGACCCGTTCGATGATGAACTCGTTCTCTGCAATCGGCTCAAAGAACGGCTCAAGCACTGCCCGAACCCCCTGGTGACCCGTGACCCTGGTATCAGGGCTATTGATGTACTCAACATCGTCGGCAACGAACTGTAGCCCTCGGTCGAAGTCCATCTGCTCCATGGCCGAGAAGAAATTCCGGGCGATCTGTTCAGGTGATTCTTCGCGCATTGTGCACCTCCGGGGACGCAGCTTAGACAACGGTCGGACGGGCCGTGCTGAAAGGCCTGCCCGACCACCCAGGTTACGTAGCAGTTGCTACATATTTGCGTAGCGTACGCTACAGACAGTGGCGAAGCAACAGACCGGATCAGCCAAAACACAAGCAACGTCTCGGCCGAGCAACTCGTAACGGGTTATCTGTAGCGCCCACACGACAGACCAAAAGCGCTACCACCACCGGAACCGGGACAGCTCACGAACGACAGAAGCAGGCGAGCCTTGCGCGTTACAGCTGCACGGGCTTCTTCGCGTTCTGTCTTGTCGTTTGACCCTCGTGGCGACGCCGCCGCACGCTTCGGCTGAGACGGCTGACATGACCCTGATTGTTTGCGGGTCCTCGGCCGGCCCTGCCCTCAGCGGTCCAGCGTTAGTTGCTGATCGATAAAGCTGCGGAAACCACAGTATCAGCATGGATTGCGGCGCAATCCAGAATGGGGAAATCACTGGTCTCAGCGGAATACACCATCGCCAGATCCGTACCCCCGAGCATGACGGCATCTACACCGGCAGTTTTCAGAAACCATTCGCACGCCGCATCAAAGACCCGGCGTTGCTCGTCGGTTACGAAGCCGCTGGCTGCCATAGTGACGTACGCTTCGTGTACATCGCCAATCAGCGTGTCCGGGGGTGCCAGGGCCTCTGCCCTGCTCAGCCCGCCATAAAACTGGCTGCGCATGACGACCTCCGTTCCTAGAATGCCGATCCGGCGCAGCTTTCTGGCTACCGCTGCCTGGTCCACGCTCTCAATCAGATCAACTACCGGCAGCGGCGAAGCGTCTTTAAAGTCTTCGATACAGAAGTGTCCGGCGATGGAGGTCACCACAGCCAGCTCTGCGCCTGCAGCACGCAGCCGGTTGGCCAGGCGGCAAAAAACCTGCACCTGGTCGCCGGTGTTGCCCAACCTCTGATTATTGAGCAGCGTCGGTGTGTCCGCATGCACCATGGTGAGGTCGAGGGGAACTCCAGTTGCTGCGAAGGACGAGATGACCTGCCGATAGTAATAGTCCGTAGCAGCGGGCCCGATCCCACCGATCAATCCAATATGACCTGCCAATTCAGCCTCCGAAAATCCTGGGGAAACGATGGCAGCTACGACGGTGTTGCGTCGATAGCATCAGCCTCCGAGATCGCCGTCCACGATAGCGTGAACTGATCAGCATCGGAATCGACTCGGAACCGCGGGAAACCCCTAAGAGACGCGTGCTGGAGAAGCGCCAGCTTCGATCTCAGGGTCAGGCTTCCCCCGCATACTGATCGATCATTGCACGAAGGATGACCGCAATGAGTTCAGCCTGCTGAGCGATATAGACCTCAGAGTGCACATCGACCCGGTGAGCCTCAGCAATGACATCATCGTCGATGAATGCGAAGTTGATTGCGCCGAAGACCGTAGGAATCAGGTGAGCAGCGAAGTGCCGGGGAGCCTGGCCGGTACCGAAGATCCGGTCGATGATGGGGACAAGCATCCGCTGCAAGGGCAGCAGGTAGTTACGCTTGAGCCACTGCGCGCGCTCGCCTCCTTGACGGGTTTCATCCAGCGCAATCCTGACCAGCCAGGGGTTCTTCGAGGAGAACTTCACGATCGAACCAGCAAATCGCTCGATGGCGACAGCTCTGTCCCCGTGCTCGAGGTCTCCCGAGAAGCGTGACGCCTCATCCTTGAGCGTGTCAAAGGCCTCTGATACCGACGCTCTCCACAAAGCTTCCTTGGAGCCGAAGTGATAGTAGACCAGAGCTTTGGCAACGCCCGCTGATCGCGCAATGGCGTCGATGCTGGATCCACGATACCCGCAGCGGGCGAACTCCTTCAGTGCTGCGGTGATGATCGAAGACTTGCCGACCTGTTGTGCCCGCGGGGGGCGGCCCCGTTTGCGCTTCGGTTCCGAGGCGGTCGTCATGGTCTGAAGCAGGGCCCAAGTTGAGGCGGCAGTGCGTTTATTGTACCGTAAGTTCTAATATTAACGAAGGCCTGCACCGACCGTCATGGAAAAAACCCGTTCCATTCCCTGCCTGGCAATAGGCACTCTGCTGGTTGCAGTGGGCCTAGCCGTCTTTGGTGTGAGACTCCTGCATGCCGGGCCCTATGCCATACCGCAAGGGGGCGCACTTTTCGGCGGACTGGGTGCCGTGGCGCTCGGCCTCGCGCTGCTCTGGATCGGCAAGTTACGGCCCTGGGGTTGGCTGCTGGTCGTGGTGTGCCCGGCCGCCCTTTTTCCCGCGCTCTACTCGATCATGGGCGAAGCTGAAGAAGTCATCTCGCTGTTCGCAAAGGGCCCTGGCGATGAGCTCGTCGACCTGCGCCTCTGGATCGTCGATCGGGACGATGGAGCTTGGGTTGGAATGAAGCGCGAGAAAGCGATCGCGAACAGGCTGGACGGTCAGCGTCTATCCATGCTGCGCAACGGACAGCTCGACTGCGTAGTGCCGGTGCTGCATGAGGACCGGGAGACGGTCGACGAGATACACGGCATGAAAGTCGAGAAGTACAAAGCGGCCCAGATTTCCGGCGCTATGGGCATGTACCCCTTGCAGGCGACCGCAAGCACGGTGGTTCTTCGACTCGATCCGTGTGCAACGGTTGATCCATGAACCGGGGTGGTACCTGCGAACGAATTCAGGCGAAGGATGCGCCGCCGCTACTGCATGAGAAGGTTTGGACGCGCTTTGGGCCCGTAGCTGAGGGCTGCGCGTGTTAGCGTATCTGTGATGGTCGCGATCTGATCTGACAGTTATCGGTCAGGCGGCGGTGCGAGTGTCAGATCAGTTTAGCTCACTGACCTTCTGTTCCCAGAGCTCGCG
>JBCDGJ010000238.1:0-6515 GCA_038757945.1 Pseudomonadota bacterium | reverse complement strand
GGCTTTTGAACTCGAACCCGGGCTCGTTGTTGGCGCGGATACGCTGATAGCGGTAGTCCTCGCCAGCGCCCCAGTTACGCCACGCGATATAGCCGGCCAATCGTAGTGCCCACACTGAGACCAGCGTAAGCACCAGCCATAGGCGAGACCCGGGCTGTTCAAGAGTCATAGCAAAGCTACCGGCGGCCAGAAGAAACATCAGCGACCACATCACATCGACGATGCTGACGTTGCGCAGGCGCAGGCTCAGCAGCCATCCCAGCAGGGCAAACAGGCTCAGCGTAGCGACGGTGACCATCAGGCTGTTCAGATCAGGCATGGTGCACCTCCGTCCGAGCAGCGACGGGGACCGTGCTGAAGCGTGCGGCGAGGACGAGAAGGGCGGGCAGCAAGGCCGCCCAGGCGGCGCTGACGCAAGCCAATGCCAGCGTCTGATTCGCAAAGCTGACGGCCCCCATCTGTGATCCGGTCAGGTAGGACAGCGGGCCACAGATAGCGCCCAGGAGCACGGCGAGGGCCCAGCGCCCCTGCAGCCAGCGGAAGGCCACATTCAGGGTGGTGCCGAAGGCGACCCACAGCGCCAGAATCCAGACCGGTCCAAGCCAGGCGACCGGTTGGCCGGAGCTGTATTGCAGCAAGCCGGTCGCCGCGAACAGGCTGTCGCTGCTGAACCCGATGAGCGCGGCCAGCAGCACCAGCCGCAAGGCTGACCCCTTCGCTGGCGCCTGCCACAGATGCAGGGCCAACGCTGCCGCGCCCGCCCATACACCCAGCCAGGGGTTGAGGTTGGCCCCGCCGACGATCGCGCTGACCCAGACCGCCTTGAAGGCGACGGCGTTGCTCAATACCTGAATCGTGGTCGGGACGCCCGGCTGGGCAGTGACAGTGGGAGGTGGCGCGGTGCCGGTGGCGGGAAAACTCATGGCGGATGCTCCGATTGGGGACACCATCACCCTGCGCCCGGCTGTGGCTCATGAGATCTCAGATCGGTATCGAAATGTCTCCAGTTGTATCTGTGCGGCAAATGCGCGTGAAAGGCGCGCGTCGTGCCCTTCCTTTGGCCTTGCGCGTCGTTATGCTGTTGGCATGAGTCGGGTACTGATCATCGACGACGACGAGCGACACTCCTCGCTGCTGCGGAGCTACTTTGAGCGCTTTGGCATCGAGCTGCTCTGGGCACCGGATGCCGAGATTGGCTTGCCGATGATTGAGCGCGAGCAGCCGGAATTGCTGCTGCTCGATGTGATGTTGCCCGGCAAGGATGGCTTTGAGATTTGCCGCGAGCTCCGCCGCTCCAGCGAGCTGCCGATCATCATGCTCACCGCCAGAGACGATGTGATCGACCGGGTGTCCGGTCTCGAACTCGGCGCCGATGACTACATCATCAAGCCCTTCGAGCCACGGGAGCTGGTTGCCCGGATTCATACGATTCTGCGGCGCTCACGTGCGGAAGCAGAAACAGCCGAGTCTTCCGTGCTCCGGTTTCAACAACTGCAAATCGACCCCGTTAAACGGCGTGTCTTCGCGGCTGGCAGTGAAGTGCAGCTCACCTCCATGGAGTTTGAACTGCTCTTGTTCCTTGCGAAGCATCCGGGCCAGAAGATGTCCCGCGACGAGATTCTCAACGAGCTCAAGGGCATCGATGCAACGATCCTCACGCGCTCGGTCGACATTATGGTCAGTCGCTTGAGGCAGAAGCTGGGCGACACAGAAAAACCCGCACGGATCATCCAGACGGCCTGGGGCTATGGCTATCTGTTCGCTGGCGAACCCGACCGCTCATGAGACGCTCGCCTGCGCGATCTCTGTCCCTGCGGCTGCTCGTGATCTTCCTGGTGCTGGGTGCGCTTTTTGCCTACGGCGCCGTTGTGGCGGTCCGTTGGGTGTTTGCGACGGACCAGCTACGTGCCCTGGTCAGTGGGCATCTGTCGCTGCATGTGAGCTACGTGCGACAGGATATCGGCTTTCCGCCGGCGGTGGATCGGGCGCAGGCCATTGTCGGGCAGGTGCCGGTTGATATCCGCCTCGCAGGACCGGAACTGGATTGGGCATCGCATCCGGACTTTCCACCCCTTGACCAGCTGGCGTTCGGGGCGGGCGATGCGCTGGCAGAAGATGTGAGACTGTGGCTGCGCGATCTTGAAGACGTCTCCTTCGCCCGCTTTGCCGGCCGCAACTATCTGCGTGTGGACAACCCGCCGTACGCCATCGTCGTGACCTCACCCGCACTGAGCCAGCCGGTTGATGATCGGCAGTTGACCCCGATCATCATCGCCATCGGGCTGGCCCTGGTGTTGCTCGCTTACCTCGCGGTGCGGTGGCTGTTTGCGCCGCTGACGACGATTCGGCGTGGCGCTGCACTCATCGGATCCGGGCAGCTTGAACATCGCATTGCGGCAGTGCGGCGGGACGAACTCGGTGATCTCGCAGGCGAGATCAATGCCATGGCCGACCAGGTGCAGCGCATGCTGGACGCCAAGCGAGCGCTGCTTCTGGGTCTCAGCCACGAGCTGCGCACGCCGTTGTCCAGGATCAAACTCGCGGTCGCGCTCCATGAACCGGAAGCACAAGCCACAGAGCTTCAGGCGGATATTCGCGAAATGGAGACGATCATCGACGCGTTGCTGGAAGCGGAGCGCCTCAATGATCGACACCGTGCGCTCGCACTGTCAGATGTGGACCTCCGGGGGTTGATCGAGGCGATGCTCGCCAACTACTTCGTGCGGGACCGAGCGCAGATTGAAGTTCAACTGAATGAGGAAGTTACGCTGCGGGCTGATCCCACGCGCCTGACCTTGCTGCTCAAGAATCTGGTGTCGAATGCGCTGCGCTACGGCGATCAGTCTCGGGGTCCGGTGCAGATCAGTGCTCACCAGACGGAGCGTCGGGTCGAGATCTGCGTGCAGGATCATGGCCCGGGCCTGGACGATCGACAGGCAGAAGCTCTGGGCGAACCCTTTTTTCGCAGCGATGCGTCACGGGCGCGGGAAACCGGTGGCACGGGTCTCGGGCTGTACCTGGCGCATCTGGTTGCCCTGGCGCACAACGGTTACTTGAGACTGGATTCGGGGTGGCGCCAAGGGGCGCGTTTTGTGGCGTCGATACCACTGCGGGACTGATCCGAGGGGCTTCAGACCCGACCGCTCAAGCGCGCTCCAGCGTTGCCGATAACCGACCCATGGCTGTTCAACCCCCTGCGACCCGGCAAGATCGGATCCAGCGTATGTGTCTGGATCTGATGTATGGGCAGACGCGGACGGCCTGGCTGTCCAATGCGTTCTGCATCGCCATGCTGTGGCTGGCGTTCTGGACCAACGCGGATCACCGCTGGCTCCTGGGGTGGACGATCTTCGGGATCCTGTTCATGGGGTTGCGGGAGTTTGCATCCCGGCGCTATCAGCATCTCGCTGGGCAGACCGTTGATCTGATTGCCTGGACCCGCTGGCTCGAGGTGTCCCTGGCCGTGAACGGCTGCTACTGGGGCATTGGCTGCGCCGCTTTCGCGCTGGTCGCGACCCCGCAGCAGTTGCCCGTGATTGTGCTCATCGCCGGCGGGCTGCAAACCGGTAGCGTGCTCTCCAGCAGCTACCTCATGCGCGCCTTTGCGCTGTTTTCCGTGCCGCTGCTGCTCTTTCCTCTCGGCGCATTTCTATGGCTTGGTGCTGCTGGCGAGCGCAGCCTGCTGGTCACCGCGGCGTTGTTCCTGATCTGGTCGCTGTTCATTCTGCTGTGCGCCGCGCGCTTTAGCGCGCATTACCGGCAGTCGCTCGGCTACTCCCTGGAGAACCATGATCTTGCGCAATCCCTCCAGGGCCAGGTGGCGGAGAACGAGACGCTTAACCAGTCTCTCGAAGCCCGCATTCGCGAACTGAAAGATACGGAGCAGCAGCTGCTGCGCGAAAAAGCACGCTCCGACGAGGCAGCGGCGGCCAAGTCGAGCTTTCTTGCAACCATGAGCCATGAGATCCGAACACCCATGAACGGGGTGCTGGGGATGGCGCAGCTTCTGGCGACGGATCGCCTCGATGACGAGCAACGCGCCTACGTCCAGACCATCATCAGCTCCGGTGAGTCGCTCCTGACCATCCTGAACGATGTCCTGGATCTGTCCAAGATCGAGTCGGGCAAACTGACCCTCGATCCACAGCCAAGCGATCTGCAGCAGCTGGTACAAGATGTGGGCCAGCTCATGGGGAGCACTCCTGGCGCGGACGGGCTGCAGTTTTCTGTGAGCTACGATCCGGCGCTCCCGCAGTGGTTCCTGGTGGACGATACGCGGTTGCGACAGGTGCTCATCAATCTGATCGGTAACGCCCTGAAGTTCACCGATGAAGGGCGCGTTCAGGTCACGGTCACCGGCGAACCGATGTCCGATCGCTGGGCACTGCAGATCCGTGTGCGGGACAGCGGCGTCGGGATCCCGGCGGACAAGCTGGATCACATCTTCGACCAGTTCACCCAGGCCGAGTCCTCGACCACTCGGCGGTACGGGGGTACCGGCTTGGGGCTGTCGATCAGCAACTCGCTGGTGGTGGCGATGGGCGGCCGGATCGAGGTCTCGTCGGTGTTTGGAGAGGGTTCCTGCTTTGCCGTGCACCTGCCGTTGCCGGTCGCCGAAGCACCGATCGCCTCATCGGCCACAGGCGCTGGCGCGATTGGCGACGTGGCCACACTCGCGTCCCGGTCGCTGTACCAGGGCCGCCGGATCCTGGTCGCCGATGACAATCCGGTCAACCGGGTCGTTGCCTGCAAGATGCTGGAGCGGCTCGGGCTGCAGGTCGAGCAGGTCGCTAACGGGCAGGAAGCGCTCGATGCGACGGCCCGCACCGGGTTTGACCTGGTGCTGATGGATGTCTCCATGCCGGTGATGGACGGCAGTGCGGCAACAGCCGCGGTGCGTGAGCGGGAGCAGCGTTCCGGGACTGACAGGCTGCCGATCGTTGCGCTGACCGCGCACGCGATCGCCGGTGACAGCGACCGCTTTCTGCAGCAGGGCTTTGATGCCTATCTGGCCAAGCCGATCGATCAGTCGCGTCTGCAGCGCGTGATCAGCGACTGGCTCTCGGGCCCGCCCGGTCAACCTGAGCCGTGAGGCACTGGCGTGGCTGGCAACGCCTGCGCTATCGTTTTGCCATGCGTCTGAACTGACTTCTGCGAGCGCTCTCTCACCGCCGGTTCTCCCGGCGCCGCCGGCTTCCCCGGCGTTTGCCCCTGTCTGTTCGGAGGCCCCATGCCTTCTGTATTCCCGATTGCCGCGCGCTACGCGCTCTGGAGCTTTCTGCGCTCCCTTCTCCACCGTGGCTGGTGGCTGGTGACCAGCCTTTATCTGGTGCTGGAGGCCGGGTTGTCGCCCTTCGAGCTGGTCATGCTGGGTACCGCTCAGGGACTGACCGTGCTCCTGGCGGAGGTACCCGCCGGTGTGTTCGCCGACGCGATCAGCCGCAAGGGATCGTTGCTCATCGCGCATGCGCTCATGGGACTGGGCATGGTCAGCACGGCCCTGGTTCTGTCGTTCCCAGCGCTCATGGTGACGCAGATGATCTGGGGCCTCTCCTGGACGTTCTCTTCTGGCGCCGATGTAGCCTGGCTGACCGATGAGCTGAACGCCCCCGCGCGGGCCCGCCGTGCGCTGATCCGAGCAGCGCAGTGGGGGCAGGCGGGCGCGGTCCTGGGCCTTCTTGGCCTCGGCGCGCTGGCCTGGGCGTCATCGCTGGCCACGGCGATGATTGTCGCGGGCATCGGGATGTGGCTGTTGGGACTGGCGGTGCTACTGGCCTTCCCCGAGACCCGCTTTCAGCGCGCAGCCCCCGGTCGGGTGCTGGCAACCGCGCAGCGGACCTTCGGCGAGGGACTGCAGACCGTGCGCCGGGAGCGGGTGCTCGTCTTCGTTCTGCTGGGGACACTGCTGGTGAACGGCGCCGATGAGGCCTTCGTGCGATTGCAGGGCAAACAGCTCCTGACCCTCGGGGCCCCGGATGCCGCAGCCCCCGTGGTCTGGTTCACGGTCATCGCGGTGCTGGCGCTGTTCCTGAGTTTGGCTGCGCTGGAAGGCGTGCAGCGCTACCTGCAGCGCACCCGGCGCTACGCCAGCGCCTACCGCGCGGCGGTGTTGCTGACCGCTCTGGCACTGCTCGGGTTTGCGCTGGCGCCAACCTTTGGCAGCGCGGCGATCGCCGTGCTGCTCGCGACCGGTGCCGGCATGGTGCCGGTGCGGACCGTCAGCGAGCTCTGGGCCAACGAGCACGCCACCGATGAGGTCCGCGCCACGGTGCAGTCCTTGCTGACCTTCTCGGAGAATCTGGGCGAGGTCACCCTGGGCTTTCTGCTGGCACTGCTCGCGGCTGCGGCTGGCATTCCGGCGGCCATGGTTGCAGCGGCAGGGTTGTGCCTGCTGGTGGTCGCGCTAATCGGCCGCGGCGTATGATGAAGTGACCCGCCAGAGCTGACCCAAGGAGCCCCCATGAGACTGAGGCAACCCCGCATTACCCCGCTTGCGGACGAGGAGATGCAGCCGG
>JBCDGJ010000237.1:0-6597 GCA_038757945.1 Pseudomonadota bacterium | reverse complement strand
GGTGGTGACGCTTGCGCGGACGCTCGAACGGCCGCTGCAAGGTCATCTGGCGACTGTGCGTACCGTCTACGAGCGAGATCGCGCTGCCGGTGTCGCCGGTGTCTACGTGCCGGGTGCTCTGGCGCGCAAGTATCCATCGGCGCCGCGGGACTGGGCCTGGCACTGGTGTTTTCCGGCGCCTCGGTTGGCTGAGGATCCGCGTGAGTCACCCCCGGTCATGCGGCGCCATCACTACCACGAGAATACGGTGCAGCGGGCAGTGCGCTCAGCGGTGCGCAAGGCGGGCATCGCGAAGAAGGCGAGCTGCCATACCTTCCGGCATTGCTTTGCCACGCACCTGCTTGCGTCGGGCGCTGACATTCGGACGGTGCAGGAGCAACTGGGTCATGCGGATGTGCGTACGACGCAGATCTATACCCATCTGCTCGGGCGTGGGGGGAATGCCGTGGTCAGCCCGTTGGAACGGATGGCGCCTTTCGCGCTGGACGGCGGTTCCGGAGACGAACCGCCGTGAGGTGTGGTGGCCAGCGGTGGTTGAGGATGGGTGACGTGACCGGGCGCGCGCTCTTTGATGCTGCACCCGGCCTCTTTTCGCTGGCCTCTCTTCGCTGGCCTCAGTCGCTGTTTTCAGACGCGGGCCTCAGGCCGCCGCCTTCAGCTGCTCGACTCCGCGCTTGGCATCGCTGACCGCTTTCTGCTGGGCGCGCATGGCCTGGAAGCTGCTACGACGCTTGCGCAGGACCGCGAATCCGGCGAGGCCGAGACCCAGGAGGGTGATGGTGCCCGGCTCCGGCACGGCGGCGACGTGGCTTGCGAAGTTGTCCTTCGTAAAGTTCTTGAACGCGCTGCCGTTGTAGCTGTAGCGCACGGTGGTTTCGCCGGCGCAGCAGTTCTCGAACCCGATCCAGGACAACGCGTAGGCGCCTGGATCCAGGTCGAGTTCGGTGATGAACACGTCCCGGTTGGACCAGCGGCGGCCCCACCAGATGTCTTCGCTGGTCAGGTCCATGACCGTCATGTCGCCGCTGCTGCGGTCGGTCAGGATGATGCCGCCGCCGCGGCCCCAGTCGGCGCCGGTCTGAAAGCGGTAGTTGCCGCCGTCGCCCAGCTGGAACTCGGTGTGCAACAGCATGGAGTAGTTGCGGCGGAATACGCCGCAGGTCTGCCGAGGGCCCATGCGGACGAAGCCGTCGACGCTCTCGGTGCAGACGGCGCTGCCAAGCGCGTGCGCGGTCAATAGGTCGCCGGCCGATTCGGTGCCCGTAACCCGGTATCCCGTGTTCGTGACGCTCATATCGAAGGTGAGCAGGCCGGCGTTGGCGGAGACGGCGAAGACCAGGCTGGCCACGAGGGCCGCGGTCTGCGCAGACAGGTGCTTGAGGGTGTTCATCAGGTGCTCCAGGACCACTACTACTTAACTCTGGATGCGGCGCATTCTACGCCTTAGAAGTTTGCCGTTGTTTGGCTTATGTACCCGTTTTACAGGACGTTTTCAGTTTCTGGGCGTTGGTTCGCAGCAAGTGCGTCAAGGCGTTGACGGTGCCCGGCCGCAAGTGCCGAAAGGGGTCAGCAAGTGGCGCAGAGCGGCGGTCTTGGGCAGGTAGCTGGCTGATCATTCGGGTGCCCGGATGGGCACCCCTTTCGCCATCAGTCTTGCGCCTGACTGCCGCCTCCGCTGGGCTTGATGGCCGCGTTAGAAGGCGTCGGTGACCGCGCCTTCGCTGGCCGTTGCCACGAGCCTGGCGTATTTGGCGAGCGTGCCACGCTCTGCATAGGGTTCTGGCTGCTGCCAGCTCGCTTTGCGCTGCATGAGGGTTGCATCGTCCACGTGCAGGGTGATGGCTCTGGCTTCGGCGTCCACGGTGATCTGGTCGCCGTCTTCGACCAGCGCGATGGGGCCCCCATCGAAGGCTTCCGGGGTGACGTGACCGATCACGAACCCGTGACTGCCGCCGCTGAAGCGTCCGTCGGTGATCATGGCCACCTGGTCGGAGAGCCCGCGGCCCATGATGGCGCTGGTGGGGGACAGCATTTCGCGCATGCCCGGTCCGCCGCGCGGGCCCTCGTAGCGCACGATGACGACGTCCCCGGCGCCGACGCTGCCGTCCATGATCGCGGCCATGGCCGCTTCCTCACCGTGGTAGCACTTGGCGGTGCCGGTAAAGGTCAGGCCTTCGTTGCCGGTGATCTTGGCGACCGCGCCGTCCGGCGCCAGGTTGCCTTCCAGGATCACCAGGTGGCTGTCCTTTTTGATCGGGTTCGACATCGGCCGGATGATCTCCTGATCCTCCGGGTAGGGGCCCACGACGGCCAGGTTCTCGGCCAGAGTCTTGCCGGTGACCGTCAGGCAGTCGCCGTGCAGCAGCCCTTCGTTGAGCAGCGTCTTCATGAGCGGCTGGATGCCGCCGATCTGGATCAGCTCGCTCATGGCGTACTGGCCGGCCGGACGCATGTCTGCAAGCACGGGCACGCGCTGGCCGATGCGGGTGAAGTCGTCGAGCGTGAGCGGGATCTTCGCGGCGTGGGCAATGGCCAGCAGGTGCAGCACCGCATTGGTCGAGCCCTCCAGCGCGATGCACACGGTGATGGCGTTCTCGAAGGCTTCTTTACTCAGGATGTCGCTCGGTTTGATGCCGAGCTCGATCAGGTTGGCGACGGCGGCGCCGGCGCGGTAGCTGTCGTCGCGCTTGGCCTGGCTGATGGCGTCCTGCGCCGAGCTGTTCGGCAGCGACAGGCCCAGCGCCTCGATCGCGCTGGCCATGGTGTTGGCCGTGTACATGCCGCCGCAGGAGCCGGGGCCGGGGATCGCCGTGCTCTCGACGTCTTTCAGTTCTTTCAGATCGATGCGGCCCGCCGCGTGGGCGCCGACTGCTTCGAAGACGCTGATGATGTCGCGCCGTTCCTTGCCCGGCTGGATGGTGCCGCCGTAGACGAACACGGCGGGCCGATCCATGCGCGCGATCGCCATGGCGCAGGCCGGCATGTTCTTGTCGCAGCCGCCGATCGCGACGAAGCCGTCGAAGCCCTGGGCACCCACCACGGTTTCGATGGAGTCGGCGATCACCTCGCGGCTGACCAGCGAGTAGCGCATGCCCGGTGTACCCATGCTGATGCCGTCGCTCACGGTAATGGTGTTGAACAGCACGCTTTTGGCACCGGCTTCGTCGGCGCCCATGGCGGCGGCGTCGGCCAGCTCATTGATGTGCATGTTGCAGGGCGTGACCATGCTCCAGGTCGACGCAATGCCGATCTGCGGCTTGGCGAAGTCTGCTTCTTTGAAGCCCACGGGATACAGCATTGCGCGGCTCGGCGCCTGCTCAACACCGTCAACGATTAAAGAAGAATAGGGGCGCTTGTCGTCGCTCATGCGTCTTGCTCGGTCGGCGACAGTGTCTTGGCGAGAACTGTCGAGTTGCGTTGATAGTTGTACAGCGCCTGCTTGGATTCCGGCAGGCAGGTGGGGTTCATTCTTTCAAAGCCCCGTTCGGTGAACCAGTCCTGCGCCTGGGTCGTGAGCACGAACAGCTGCGTGAGCCCCTGCTGCTGCGCCAGCGTTTCAGCATGGCTGAGCAGCCGCTGCCCGATGCGGTAGCCTTGCTGACGGTAGGCCGCATGGGTGGCGACGCAGGCCAGCTCGGCACTGGCGGCGTTGTCGAAGGGGTACAGGGCCGCGCAGCCGACCACGATGCCGTCGAGTTCCGCCACGAAGAACTGCGTCATCTCGGCTTCCAGCCGGTCCCGGCCGCGTCTTACCAGCACGCCCTCATCTTCCAGCGGTCGGATCAGCTCGACGATGGCGGCCAGATCCTTCGGCCGCGCCTGGCGGATGCGCGCCAGCGCGTGCGCGGTGATCTGGGTGCCCTGACCGCCGGCGGTATAGAGCTCGGCGAGCAGCGCCCCGTCGTCCCGGAACGACACGAACTGCACGCTCGGGACGCCGCGTCGCAGCGCCTCGCGCGCGGCCTGAAGACGCCGGCGGTGGCTGAAGGGCTGCGCGGTGTCTTCGATCAGCGTCTCCAGATCGTCCGGGTGCAGCTGGCTGACGGACGTCCCGTCGCTGTTCTCGAGCTGGGCGTCCGGCTGCAGCTGGATCAGCTTGTCGGCCTGCACGGCGGCGGCGGTCAGTGCCGCCAGCTCCTCCGACGGCAGGTTGAACGCCTGGCCCGATGGCGAGTACCCGAGCGGTGACAGCAGCACGATGGCGCCGGTGTCGAGCAGCGCGCGGATCGCCGGTCCGCGCACCCGCCGCACGGCGCCGCTGTACAGATGGTCGATCCCGTTGATCACGCCCAGCGGGCGTGCGGTCACCAGGTTGCCCGAGGCGACGGTGATTTCCGTGCCGTGCAGGGGCGTGTTCGGCAGCCCGGTAGAGAAGGCGGCTTCCAGGCGCCCCTTGAGCTCGCCGCAGATGCGCTGCAGCAGCGGCAGATCGTCGTAGCCGGTAATGCGCCGGCCCGCGTGGATCTGGCTGTCCGGCAGCCGGGAGTCGAGCTGCGGTCGGGCGCCGTGCACGAGGATCAGATGCGCGCCCAGGCTGTGCAGCAGGGCAAGATCGTGAACCAGGTTGACCAGATGCGGGGGTTCGAGGGCCTCGCCGGGCAGATGCAGCACGAAGGTACGGCCCCGGTGCGCCTTTATATAGGGCGTCGAGTTGCGGAACCACTGGGCGTACTGGGCGATATCCATAGGGCGACGGAGCATACACCAGCGCGATCCCGGGCTCAGGTATCGATGGGGCTGTGACGCACCTCGCTGTGCGCCCGGGCTGCCTTGCAAAGCCTTCGGGCATCCCGTTAACTGCCTGATGAGCAACGAATTCGCGTGGCCCGTCCACTTGATACGGGCCGCAGCACGCCAGCGCGCGTCGCGAGCGGGCGCTAGCGCGAACGAGTATCAGAGCCGGCAAGAGCCAGTTCTCGTAAGAGCCAGTCTCATTAGAGCCAGAAAAGGGCATCAGGCAAGCAGTCACCATGGCCAGCACGTATAAAGGGTCCGACGATTCCGGCACACCGGAACCGGACCTCGCCAACAACCCGGCAGCAGCTGCGAAAGACGCGCAGGCGCCTATCGCTGCGGACGCAGCGAACAGCGAGCGTCCGGCCGAGCCCGTCGCCGAGGGTGAAGCGGCCACCAGCGAAGCGAAGCCGTCGAACGTGCAGCCGCTGTTCGGCATCGCGCAGGACGAACGGCTGATCGATCTGCCGAGCTTCCTCGACGAGATGGTGACCGAAGGCTTCATCAGCCAGCGCCAGGCCGAAGACATCCTGATCGCGCCGCGGACCAAGCGCGAGCTGTCGCAGCACCCGATGGAGATCCTCGCCTCGCGCGAGTACGAGAATCGCCAGCAGCCCGGCTCGACCCTCGATCTCGAAACCATGACGCAGTGGCTCTGCGACCAGTCGCGGCAGCCGTACCTGCGCATTGATCCGCTGAAGATCAACGTCAATGCGGTCACCGAGGTCATGTCCTACGCCTTTGCGCAGCGCCACAACATTCTTGCGGTCGACGTTGCCGACGACGAGGTCGTCATCGCCAGCGCGCAGCCCTACATGTTCCAGTGGGAGGGCATGCTCACCCAGACCCTGCGCGGGCGCCGCATCCGGCGGGTCGTGTCGAGCCCGGCGGACATCAGCCGCTACATGCTCGAGTTCTACACCATGGCGCGCTCGGTCTCGAAAGCGCAGGAACTCGGTCTCGAGGTGTCCAGCGTCGCCAACTTCGAGCAGCTGCTCGAGCTCGGCGCCCTCAAGTCGCCGGAGGCCAACGACGCCCACGTCGTCAACATCGTCGACTGGCTGCTGCAGTACGCGTTCGAGCAGCGCGCGAGCGACATCCACATCGAGCCCCGGCGCGACAAGGGCCTGGTGCGCTTTCGGATCGACGGCGTGCTGCATCATGTCTACGAGCTGCCGAGCGCGGTGAACGCGGCGGTCACGAGCCGCTTAAAAATCCTCGGGCGCATGGACGTCGCCGAGAAGCGCCGCCCGCAGGATGGCCGGGTCAAGACCAAGAGCCCGGATGGCGACGAGATCGAGCTGCGCCTGTCGACGCTGCCAACCGCCTTCGGCGAGAAGATGGTCATGCGGATCTTCGACCCGGACGTACTGCTGCGCAGCTTCGCGGAGCTTGGCCTGACCGGCGAGGACTACCGCCGCTGGCAGGGTATGGCCGGCCAGCCGAACGGCATTCTGCTGGTTACCGGCCCAACCGGATCCGGCAAGACCACCACGCTGTACTCAACGCTGAAGCAGCTCGCGACCAGCGAGGTGAACGTCTGCACCATCGAAGACCCGATCGAGATGGTGGAGCCGGCGTTCAACCAGATGCAGGTGCAGAGCAACATCGATGTTTCTTTCGCGTCCGGCGTGCGCGCGCTGCTGCGTCAGGATCCGGACATCATCATGATCGGCGAGATCCGCGACATCGAAACGGCGGAGATGGCTATTCAGGCGGCGCTCACCGGCCACCTGGTGATCTCCACGCTGCACACCAACGATGCGCCGACGGCGATCACCCGCCTGCTCGATCTCGGCGTGCCGAGCTACATGATCAAAGCGACGCTGCTGGGCGTCATGGCGCAGCGGCTGGTGCGCACGC
>JBCDGJ010000236.1:0-6656 GCA_038757945.1 Pseudomonadota bacterium | reverse complement strand
TGACGATTACGGGCTTGAAGAGCCGGCTGGAAAGAGGGTCGCGCCCCGTATTGAAGATCAGGTAGTGACGGTCGCTGGAGTAGCCGTTGCCAGGAAACATCGCAAAGAAGAAATCGGTGTCTGGCATACGCTGCTGGGCGAGGTTGTAGGCATCCTGAAAAGAGGTCTGCTGCGCCTCGGGTGCGATTGGTTCGGCCATGTCCGTCGCGACCGCGTCCTGCATGCCGGTCATGAGCCACATCTGGATGAGCGGCGAGCCGATAGTGTTGATTGCGCCGGTGATCGAAACCACGAACAGCCACAGTGCGAGCACCATGCCCAGGGCGTTGTGCAGATCGAACCAGCGCCGGCGCACGTCGCCGTCGCGTACGGTCGCAAAGGCGCGATTGCCCATGAACGGCGCATAGAGCACCACGCCGCTGATGATCGCGACCAGCAGCAGCAGGGTCATCAGGCCAAGGAAGAGCATGCCGAACTGACCTGACAGCAGCTCCACGTGGATCTGCGTGATGGTGCCGAGCACGCCGTCGTAAACGCCGGCGGCATCGAGCACCGCGCCATCGGCATTCGCCACCCGCGCCATCAGGGCCGACTCGAGGGGCGCGTCGATGGTTTCGCCGAGCGCGATCATAGTGGCGCCGGGGTCTGTCTGCTGGCGCAGCACCATCTGGGCGACGTGTCCGGGATGCGCCACTTCGGCGGCCTCGATCAGGGCATCGAAGCTCCGCTCCTCGGTGGCTGCCTGGATCTGCTCGCTGGCGAACAGGGCCTCCAACTCGTGATGGAACACCAGCGGCAGGCCGGTGATGCAGGCGATCAGCACGAAGATCGTGGAGATCAGACTGGTCCATTCGTGCACCCAAAGCCACCGGCGGAGCGAGCGTTTGCTCGCAATGACTGTGCTCACGGAATTCGCACCTCTTGCCGTAATGGATTGCCTGACACATTTTGTGTCAACCGATGTTGCGGTGTTAATGACGTTAACATACCATCGAGAAGTATTCTCATCTGATACCTTGTAACACTGGCGGATTTCCGCTTTTCAGGGGGTTTTCATGACTATTCGAATAGCGCCGACTGCGGCGCTAGGGGCGCTTTTGGCCTGTGTGCTGCAGCCTGCACTCGCAAGCGAAGCGCAGGGGGATGACATCATTGAAGAGGTCATCGTCATCGGCAGCAAGACCAGCGCGAGCCGGCAGGAACTCGGCACCAGCGTGGGCTACATCGGTCCGGAGCGGATCGAGGCGGAGGCCATCTACAACGTCGAGGACGTCTTTGATCGCACTGCCAACGCCTTTACGGGCACCGCCGGGTTTGGGGCCTACAGCATCCGCGGGGTGAACAACAACGGCATTACCGGCAGCTTCAACAACTCCAATGCGCTTGCGTCCATCGTCGTGAACGGTGTTGCTCTGGGCGTGAACTCCGGGGACTACGTGGTGCCTTCGTTGTTCGATGCCGCATCGGCGGAAGTGTTGCGCGGGCCGCAGTCGTCACTCCAGGGTCCTAACTCGCTGATCGGCGCGGTGTATCTGAACTACGCGCGTCCGGAGTTCGACAACAGCCGCGGCAAGGTGCGTGTGGAAGGCGGCGAGCTGGATACCCTGCGCATCAGTGCGGCGCAGAACATCGAGCTGGTCGATGACATCTTTGCCGCCCGCATTGCCTTCGATAAGCGCGAGTCTGAGGGCGATGCCGTCAACACCGTCACCGGCGCCGATGACGTGCGGCGGATCGATGAAGAGACGCTGCGGCTCGGACTGCGACTGCAGCCGATGGGTGATGATCAGCTGACGGTCGACTTCACCTGGTTTCGCAATGAGTCCGACTCCAACCCCTTTGGCCTGCTCGTGTCATCCCCCGGCGGAGACCTGTTTGATCGCGAGCAGCCGTTCAATACGGAAGACGACTACCCGTCGGACTTTGACCTGTTCTCGCTGGAAGTGGGTTGGCAGCTCAGCGACAACTGGCGCTTCACCTCGATCACTGGCGCCAGTGATTTCAGGCTCGACCAGGGTTTCGATGGGGACTTGACGCCCTTCGACTTCCTGGCGGTGGATGGCTTTATCGAAGAAGATCTGTTCAGCCAGGAGCTGAGGCTCAACTACGAAGGTGATCAGCTCAGCGCGCTCGTGGGTCTGTTCTACTCCGATGGTGAATACGGCTCTGGCTTCTCCGGTACCGGCTTCTTTCCTGACGGCATGGGCGGCATTGCACCGTTTAACACCCTCACCGACAACGTTGAGACGATTGAACAGCAGGCGCTCTACGGGCAGCTGATCTGGCGGTTCGCGGATCGTTTTCAATTGACCGTCGGTGCTCGCCTCAATCGCGAGGAACGAACGACGGAGAACTTTACAGACAACAATGGCCTGGTTTCCGACTTGGATGAGTCTGAGTCCTTCGACCAGTTCATCCCGATGGTCGAGCTCGCCTGGGAGGCAAGCGATACCACCAGCGTTGGCGTCAAGTACGCCCGCGGGTTCCAGGCAGGTGGCATCGCCTTTGCCGTGTTCCTGGCTCAGGCGAATGCCTACGACGAGGAGTTCACCGACAACTATGAGGTGTTCGTACGTCATCGAAGTGCTGATGGCCGCTTTACCCTGAACGCAAACGCCTTCTACATCGACTGGACCGATCAGCAGGTGGTCGCCACGCTGCCCGGTGGATTCCCGGGATTCGATGACGAAGTGCTCAACGCGGGGGAATCCACCGTCCGCGGGATCGAGGTGGAAACGGAGTGGTTTCCGACACCGAACTTCAGCCTGTTCGGAAGCCTGGGCGTGACCGACGCCGAGTTCGACAACTTCATTTTCAACGGCGTGGACCTAGCCGGCACACCGTTCCCTCAGGCCCCAGACTTCAACGCTTCGGTCGGCGCCCGCTACGACAGTGGCCGGGGCTGGTTCGGCGCTGCAACCTTCAGCTACGTTGATGAGACGTTTACGGACATCCAGGATCCCGACGGCACCGCGGTCAATGCGCGCAATCTGCTCAGCGGGCGCGTGGGCTACGGCGGCGAGCGCTGGCGGGCCTACCTGTGGGGCACCAACCTGCTCGACGATGAGTACGAGCTTGGTCTGTTCAACGGCGCGACCTTCGGTATTCCCGAAGCCTATGGGCGTGTGGGCGCGCCCCGCACCGTCGGGCTCGGGGTGCAGGTGAACTGGTAACGCGGGAGTGAACTGAGATGACGAATGCACAGGGCCTTATCGTGCAGGGTTTGAAAAAGACCTACGGCGGCACCGTTCATGCCCTTGCCGGGGTTGATCTGAAGGTTGAGCCCGGGCTGTACGGGCTCCTGGGACCCAATGGCGCCGGCAAGAGCACGCTCATGCGCACTCTCGCAACGCTGCAGCAGCCCGATGCGGGCACCATCACCCTGGACGGTGTCGACGTACTTAAAGATCCGGATCATCTGCGTGCCCGGCTGGGGTATCTGCCGCAGCAGATTGGCAGTTATCCGGGGATCTCCGGTCGCAGCCTGCTGGATCGCTTCGCTTGGCTCAAAGGTCGTACGGATAAGGCGCAGCGGCGGCAGGAGGTCGATGCACTCCTCGAGCGCGTCAACCTCGACCACGATGCACACCGAGCGGTCGCGACTTACTCCGGAGGCATGTTGCGCCGTTTCGGGATCGCCATTGCGCTGATCGGCGCGCCGCGGCTGCTGATTGTTGATGAGCCAACAGCGGGACTCGACCCGGCAGAACGCAACCGCTTTCATCGGGTGCTGGCGGAGCTTGGCAGCGACGCCGTCGTCCTGCTGTCCACACACATCGTGGAAGATGTCGAAAACCTGTGCACCCGTCTTTCGATTCTGAACGAAGGCACCATTGTGGCCGAAGGGACACCGGAAACCCTCAAGGATGCGCTGGCAGGGCGGATCTGGGAAATGGAGTTGCCCCGCGCCGCAGTGGTGCCCGACGGGGCGCTCCATGCCAGCGCTACCCCGATGGGGACCCGGGTGATTCTTGAGGGTGATCCGCAGACGGGTTATGAACCTCGGGAGCCCCGTCTGGAGGATGTTTATCATTCCGCGTTGCGCCGTTCTTCGGTGGCTGCCTGATGACGCGGTCACCGCTCTCCTATTTTGTTGGCGAAGCTCTGTATGAGATGCGCATGGCGATGCGTTCGCTCGTCGTGCCGCTGGTCTTTGTCGGGTTGGCCGCCTACATGGTGCTCATCTTTCTCAACGCCGACTACATGCGCACTATGGGTGCCCTCGACATCTACCGGAACAGCGCCCACTTAAGTTACCTCATGGCCTCCGGGCAATCCCTGTGGCTGTACTTTGCCTGGGCCTGGCTCTTCGCCCAGATTGTCCTGCGCGACCGGAATGCGCAGCTGCATGAAGTGGTGCTCGCGGCACCAGTGCCGCTGCACCTGACCCTGCTGGCACGCTTTACCGGGGCGCTCGTGATTGCTGTCGCAATGGGCGCTGCGATCTTTGTCGGCTTCCTGCTTGCCCCGGTGCTGGTCACGCTGGGCGCGTTGCCGGCCGAGGCGGTGGGTCCGCAGCCCTGGGCTGCCTTCGGTTGGTCGATGTTGGTCTTTACCTTGCCGAATGCGCTTGCGACCGGCGCGGTGTTTCTGTGTGCCGCGATCTGGACCCGCTCCACCGCGGGTCCCTTCAGTGCCGCTGCTGGCTTTGCGCTGGTCTGGATGGTGGCGATGATCGTGCTGCGCGGCGGTGACGTTGATGTGTCAGCTGCCTCCGTGCTCGACCCGTCCGGCTACTCCGAAGCAGAACGTCAGTCGTTTGCCTGGACCCCGACCGAGAAAAAGACCGCGATCATCGCGCTGTCGGATCTACTCATCTATAACCGGCTGCTGTGGACGGTGCTGCCCTGTGCGCTACTGGCATTCGTACTGATGCGTCTGCGCCGTGAACAGCTGGCCATCGGTGGCCAGAACAAGGCGCTCGACGTTGCGCCCCAGGACCAGGTCGAAACCGGTCGTGCCGCGCCGGCAGCGACCCTGCTGCCCCCCATCACCGAGCCGCGCTGGCCGGTTGCGCTATGGCAGGAATACAGATGGCAGCTACGGGCGAGCATGAGCGGTTTCGGGCTGCGGCTGGCGCTTTTGATGCTGCTGCTGTCAGGCACTCTGGGCGCTTGGGTCAACTTTGTCGGGCATGTCGACGGCCCCCTGGTACCGACCCCTCAGGGACTGATGCCGTTCCTGTCGGAGTTCTTCTATCTGGTCCTGATCTTCGTGGTGGTGGGGTTCGTAGGGGTGCTGATGCGCCGCGACGACGTGCTCGGCTACGATGAGTGGGTGGACGTCATGCCTGCACCCTTGGCGGTGCCGCTGCTCGCGAAAGCCCTGGCGGCACTGACCCTGGTGGCGCTGCTATGCATGGTGCCAGCGTTGTCCGCGATGCTGGTTACTGCTTTCGGTGCGCCCCAGTCTCTCGATGTTGGCTACCCGTTCACCTATATGTTCCTGACCTTTTTCCCGGGTCTGGCGGAAATTGGCGCGGCGGCGTTTCTGGCACATGCGCTGTTCCGAAACGCAGGTCCCGCTTATGTGGTGTCGGTGTTGGTTGGCTTTGTCGCGATCGTTAACCACGAGCTGAGTCTGGTGGAGTACCCACCGGCCCAGTTCGGATTACCGAGCGAAGCGACGCCTTCAGAGCTGGTGGGATGGGGCCCCTGGTTGCCCCTGGTGTTCACCATGGCGGCCTGGAAGTGGGCGATCATCGTGTTGGTGATTGGTCTCACCTGGTTGCTCTGGCGTCGCGGTGCCGCGCTCACTCTGGGCGATCGGGTGCGCGCCTTGGGCTCCCGCCTGGCCGGGCCCGCCGGCCTGGTCAGCGCGGCGGCGGTCGGTGCCATGGTGCTGATCGGAGGGCTGCTGAACCGTCAGCTGACGGAGCAGGGCGAGTTTGAATCGACTGCGAGCAGTCTCGCGGGCGATGCGCAGTGGGAGCAGGCTTGGTGGTCGAGGGGCGCACCGTTCACGGTGGCGGGTGGCAGCATTGCGATACAGCTTCAGCCCGACGCTCGCAGCGGCTCGGTGACCTGGGAACTCGAAGGGCTCCAGGCCGAAGCCCTGCACGGGACGTTGCCTCACGGGATCGAGCTACAGCAGGTCGAGCGCGATGGTCGTGCGCAGACGGTCGAGGTGGATGGCGACCACTTTGCGCTGGCCTTGCCGGGCTGCGACGAGGGCTGTGATCTGACGTTGCAGCTATCGATTGGTGCCCAGGGTTGGCCGGTGGAAACCGCGCCTTGGCTGCACCGCAGTGGTGTGTGGCTCCGGGCAGAGACTGTGTTGCCTCTGCTTGGGCATGATCCCCACCGCCTGGTTCGCAGCCTTGCTGATCGAACACGCAACGGCTTGTCGGAAGATCTGCCCCCGATGCTGCAAGCGGCTGCGTTGGCGCCATTGCAGGGGGTTGCGCCGTTAGGCGCTTGGCGCTGGCAGATCGAGGCACCGGATGGCGAGGCCGTGGGTGCCACAGGCAGCACGGATGGCATGCTGGACTTTGCCTATGCCTGGTTGCCGCCGGCTGCAGCGCCGGGAACGACCGCGGCTGCAGTCGATGGATTGTCTGCGCTTACGGCATCGACGCGCGGCACGCAGCTCGGTGGGATACGGACAGAGCTCAATGCGCTCGGTGACTGTGTCGGCGATGAACTGGGGACGCCGGC
>JBCDGJ010000235.1:0-6694 GCA_038757945.1 Pseudomonadota bacterium | reverse complement strand
GGCCAGCCCAGAGAGGGTTGCCCTCAGCGCGATCCCGCTTGTCAGAGCGCTGGAGAGAAAACGCCTTCTCTTGATGTGTCCGTGAACCATTGGTCGTGCATCCTTCGGCAAGGTTTTAAGCGGAAGGGGAGGTTGCAAGGCAACAAAGGTTCGGCGTTGTCGCCATCTCTATGCTGCCTCGTTAACCCCGATTCGCATCGGCAGGCGCATCTGCTGCTACCGGTCGCAGGCCTTCGCTGACGAGCTCTTTACGCATGAATTTCAGGTAACTCTGGCGATCCGTGCACTGATCCGCAACCGTCTGGAGATGAACAATGACCGGGTGTTCCTGATCCGGCCAGGCGGGGCTGCGCAGATAGGCTCGACCGACCGGGTGGCCAAAATACAAGCAGGGCGTGGCCATCGGACCCGCAGCTCTCCAGTCCCTATCCGTGAAACCCAGTTCCGCTACCTGTCGCCCCCAAATTCCAAAGATCACGACGCTGGCGACGTAGGCGTCATAGCGGATCAGATCGGCATCTGTAATCTCCGCGGAGCCGCTCTCAATACGCGCTAAAGACTCCGCCAAAGAGTCACCGGCGGTCAGGAAACCAGTCTGGACGCCAGCGTTTATGCGCGCTTCCTGGTACTCGACCAACGCAATCTGCTTTGCCTGGCGAAGTTCCCAGACGACAAACACCAGCCCCACGACGAGAAAAAATGTCGTCAGGACCTGGAGCCCTAACAGCCAGCGTTGATCGGACATGTGCGGCCCTGGTTGATCGGCAAGTTGGCTCGCATCAAAGCACCTTGCCGGATGGATTGCACGGATCGCAGGCTTGTGAGGTTGACCGGCGAAGCGTGTTTTTGAAGGTCTTCGGCCGGATTGGTTTGTCTGCGTTGGGCAATCGTGTTCTAAATCGCGATCAGGTCGGCCTTCTCTGAGGGTCAGCACTTGCAAACCTCAAGGCCTTGGGCTCAACCCAACGGTCACAGGGGTGTTACCTGCCGACGCTACCGTAGATCGAATGTTCGCAGATGAGGAAGCGCGCCAATGACTGACAGAGACGTCCAGAAAGAGTACTCAGACCGGGAGAACATCCAGAAGCTCGAACGGCTGGTTGAATGCATGAAAATCGGGCAGCCGTTTGAGATTCAGGTTGCCGGCGAGCGCATCTATGTACCCATTCGGGCCACGTTTTCCATTGAACACGAAGTAGATGGCGACAGCGAAGAGCTGGAGTTTCAGTTCCGGTGGCAGCAGGAGCCTTAGGAAGGACCGTCGGGAAGTCCTTGGCCGGTCGGCGAGCGGTCAGACTACTCGAGCAGGCCCTGGTTCCGAGTGTCTACAGACCCGCCGAGCTGTTCGAGGGGTGAATCGTCCTTCAGCGAGACGCCGCTGAGCTGGCGCTCGAACGCCGCACCCAGGAGGCGGTCGAGGCGGCGGGCCGCATCCGCGGGGGGCAGGCCTTCCGCGCGAATGTTGGAAATGCAGTTGCGTTCGGCATCGCTGCGCCCGATTCGGGGTGCCCAGGTGAAGTAAGCCGCGAGGCTGTCCGCCGTCCCGAGCCCCGGGCGCTCGCCGATCAGGATCACCGAGAGCCGTGCGTTCAGCAGCTCGCCGATTTCGTCCTGAATCGCAACCCGGGCGTGCTCGACCAGCACCACCGGGGCAAGGCGCCAGCCGCGGTCCCGCAGCAGCGGTGCCAGCGCTTCGAGCAGCGGCGGCACGTTGCGTTCGGCCGCGAAGCCGGAAAGGCCGTCGCCGACGACGAGGGCCAGGTCGATCCTGCTCTCCGTCAGGTCCTGGGTCTGTTCGACCAGGTGTGCTTTCGAGGCCGTCGACAGCCGCCGGCCCAGGTCCGGTCGGCGCAGATAGCTCTGGCGATCGGCGGCGGCGCTGTCGAGCTTGAGGGTGTTGAGGTCGGTCGCGCGGGTGATCTCGGCGGCGACACCGGCAAAATCAACGGCGTGCTGCACAGCGTCGCGCGCGCGGGCGTGGGCCAGCTGAAAGTCGAGCAGGGCGTCGGTTGGCAAGCTGCCACCGGCGCGGCCGAGGGCAATGCGCGCTGCCGTATGGCGTCGCAGGTCAGCCCAGGGATCTGGCGCGCTCACGAGTCCGTACCGAACAGGCGCGGGTGCTTTTTGAGCGGCAAAGGAATGGCCTCAGGCGCAGGCAGCAGGCGGCCGTCTCCCAGAATGCCGCGCCGCTCCAGCCAGGCTTCGAACTCCGGTGCCGGGCGCAGGCCCAGCACCTGTCGGAGGTAGTGGCTGTCATGAAAGGACGTGCTCTGATAATTGAGCATGATGTCGTCAGCGCCCGGCACGCCCATAATGAAGGTGACGCCGGCGACGCCGAGGAGCGTGAGCAGCGTATCCATCTCGTTCTGGTCGGCTTCAGCGTGGTTCGTATAGCACACGTCGCAACCCATGGGCACGCCGAGCAGCTTGCCGCAGAAGTGATCTTCGAGCCCGGCGCGGACGATCTCCTTGCCGTCGTAGAGGTACTCCGGGCCAATGAAACCGACGACCGTATTGACCAGCAGCGGTTCGAACTCCCGGGCAACGGCGTAGGCGCGGGCTTCAAGGGTCTGCTGATCCACGCCGAAGTGCGCGTCCGCAGACAGGCAGGAACCCTGGCCGGTTTCGAAGTACATGACGTTGTTGCCCAGGGTACCGCGCTTGAGCTCGAGTGCCATGGCCCGAGCCTCCCGCAGCATGGCGAGATCAATGCCGAAGCTGGCGTTGGCCTGCTGCGTTCCGGCAATGCTCTGGAAGACCAGGTCGACCGGCGCGCCGCGCTCCATGGCCTGCATCTGCGTCGTTACGTGGGCGAGCACGCAGGCCTGGGTTGGCACCTCGTAGCTTTCGATCAGCTCGCTCAGCATGGCCAGCAACCGCTCCATGGCCTGGACGTTGTCGGTGGCGGGATTGACACCGATGACCGCGTCCCCGCAGCCGTAGAGCAGGCCATCCAGCGTCGACGCCGCGATGCCCTTGAGGTCGTCGGTCGGATGGTTCGGCTGGAGACGGACGGACAGGTGCCCTGGGGTGCCGATCGTATTGCGAAAGCGGGTGATGACCTGGCAGCGGCTCGCGACCAGCACGAGATCCTGATTGCGCATGATCTTGCTGGTGGCGGCTGCCATTTCCGGGGTCAGCCCCGGTGCCAGCGCGGTCAGCGTTGCAGAATCTGTCTCGTAGCGCAGCAGCCAGTCGCGGAACTCGCCAACGGTGAGGTCGGCGACCGGTGCGAACGCGTCGGTGTCGTGCTGCTCGAAGATGAGCTGCGAGACTTCGTCCGTCTCCGGCGGAATCAGCGGTTCCTCCAGAAACCGTCGCAGCGGTACCTCCGCCAGGCAGCGCTGCGCGAGGGCACGCTCTTCGGCCGAGGTGGCGGCGACGCCGGCCAGCTGATCGCCGGAGCGGGCCGGGGAGGCCTTGGCCATCAGCTCGCGTAGCGACTGGAACCGCACCTGCCGCCCGCGATCCGTCGTCGAGTAGCTCATTCGCTACATGCCTGAGCGGTGGGCGCGGCCTGGGTCGCCGGAGCGGTCCGCCTGCGGCCGGCCACTACGACGTCTACTCCTGGATCAGCTCGACCTGGATGTCCATGGAAACCTCGTCACCGACGTTGGGGACGTACTTACCAAGCCCCCACTCGCTGCGCTTGATCAGGCCGTTCGCGCTGACGCCGATCGTCGGCTTGCCGCGCATCGGATGGTTGGCCGCCTTGTTGATGGTGGCTTCGAGGGTGACAGGCTTGGTCACGTCTTTGATGGTCAGGTCGCCGACAACTTCGAAGGTATCGTCGCCACTGCGGGTTACCTTGGTGGACGAGAAGCTGATCTCAGGATACTTCGTCGAGTCGAAGTAGTCCTCGCCGTTCAGATGCTCATCGAACTCTTCAACCTGGCTGTTGATGCTGGCCGCAGCAACGGTCACTGCCAGGGTGCTGGCGTCCGGCTGTTCGCTGTTCGCATTCAACGTGACGTCGAAGCTATCGAAGCGCAGGTGCGGCTTGGAGAAGCCGAGGTGACTGTAGGAGAACACGATGTAGCCGTGTGTCGGTTCGAGCTTGTAGGTGCCGGTCGGAACGCTGAAGGCAGCGTGGTTGTCCGCGCTGACCGGCTGGGCCACCAGGGCGGCGAGCAGTGCAAGCGCGCCAAAGCTTCTTCGAATCTGTTTTGAAACCATTTTCAACCTCTTGAATTAGTTACTTTTATTGGTACCAATAATCCCGAAACGTTGAGTCCGTCCACTGATTACGGCTCGGCTGCCCGCTGCACCCGGACGTCTACTTCGACGAACTGTCCCACCCAGCTGGTGTCCTGCCAGTCGCCCGTTCCGAGCTCGAACAGCAGGCGGTCGAGCTGGGCAGACCCGATGATCGCCCCATCCTCCACAGCAAAGGTGAATTCGATTGGAATGCTGATGCCTTTGATGGTCAGCGGTCCCCGGGCCAGGTAGCTGGCAGCGCCCGTACGGGTGATTTCCTGCGCCTCGAACTGCGCGTCCGGATGCTCAGCGGCGGCAAAGAAGGCCGGTCCTACGATCGTGTCATCCCGCTCTGCATCGCCGCTGGCAACGGCGTTCGTGCGGATTCGGACGACGGCGAAGCTCTCTGCCGGCGCCGATGGGTCGAAGGCGATCTCCGCGTCCCAGTCGGTCCATTGCCCGGTGAAGGGAGCTCCGGCCTGCTCCGCGCTGAAGCGGATGTGGCTGTTGTCGAAGTCGATTTGCCATCGAGGCAACGTGCTCGTCCGGCGGTCCGGCATGGCAACCGGTGTTGTCGGTGACGCCGTGGTCCCGGCGGCAGGATCAGCCACCGGCGCGGCACCCGTCGCCGGCGTCAGCATCCACCAGAGCAGCGCACCGCCACCAACTCCGGTAACGCTCAGTGCTGCGCCATCGGTCATCCGGCCGAGCACGCCGTCCCGATCGAAGAGCGCATGCTTCAGCGCGGCGATGACGTGCACGGCCGCGGTGACCAACAGCAGCTTCGCGAGCGTCTCGTGCACCTCGTGCAGACGGTCTGCGAGGGCCTCGTCGGGTGCAACCAGATCTGGCCAGGCAAAGAGGTTGAACCAGCTCACCGAGTAGGCGGTCGCCGAGGACATCAGCCAGCCGCTGATCGGCAGGGCAAAAATCAGTGCATAGAGCAGCCAGTGCGCGGCTGTCGCGCTGCGGCGCTGCCAGAGCGGGAGTGCTGCATCGTGCGGGGGTGCGGACTGCATCAGCCGCCAGGCGAGGCGCAGTACGGCCAGCGCCAGCACGGTCATGCCCACGGATTTATGGTGCGCAAGCAGCGCAAGCTCGCGCACCAGCGTCCCTGCGGCGTCGGCATTCTCGGCTGCTTCGGCGAGCACGTACTGCAGCACGATCAGGCCGGCGATCAGCCAGTGCAGCCAGCGTGCCGGCCGGGTGTAACCGTTCATCACATTCATCCTCGCGGACATCCTTGCAGGCTCTCTGCGACGCCGGCCGTACGGCCGGCGCCGGGTGGAGGTTAAGGCAGCGGGTCTTCGGTGGAAAGAACTGCTCGCACAGCCGGCTGCTGCGGAATGGCATTCGCACCTTGTGAAGGCGCAAGCGGAAAATCACAATGCGGGCAGCGAGGGCGATCGGCGACCAATCCGGATCCGCAGGGGAGGTTGGCTGCCGGCTGACTGCGAGGTGCGGGTGTGACACGACAGACCATTTTCATTACCGGCGCCGCGAGCGGCATCGGCTGGGCGACCGCTATCCAGTTTCATGAGCGCGGCTGGTTTGTGGGTGCGGTCGACATTGACGAGGCGGGCCTTGAGCGGCTGAGCGCGGAGCTCTCCGGGGATTGCTTCACGGCCTGCCTGGATGTGACCGACAAAGCGGCGTTCGACGGGGTGATTGAGGAGTTTGCAGTGGCCGCCGGCGACCGGCTGGACATCCTGTTCAACAACGCCGGTATCGCGGTCTTCGGCCTGCTCGCTGAGGTGCCCTACGAGAAGGTGCTCGCCACGATCAACATCAATCTGGTTGGCGTGTTCAACGGTATCCACGCCGCGCTGCCGCTGCTGCAGAAGACGCCGAATGCCCTGTGTTTCTCGACCGCTTCGTCTGCGGCCAGCTTCGGCGTGCCGGGCATGGCCGCGTACTCAGCCACCAAGGTGGCCGTGAAGGGGCTGACCGAGGCGATGAGCGTCGAGCTTGCACGCTACGGCGCCCGCGCGGCGGACGTCTCGCCGGGCATTATCGACACGCCGCTCTGGAGCGAAGGCAAGCGCTACACGAAAGGCGGACAGAAAGCTGTCCGCAACCTGCCGGCGCTCAACCGGGAGCGCAGCGACGCCGCCCGGACGCTGCCCGCGGAGGCGGTTGCCGCCTGCGTCTGGGACGCCTACCAGGGCGATAAGGTGCATTGGTACGTACCGGAAGAAGCGGTCGAACGCGATCGGGCCAAGGCAATGAATCCCGAACAGCTGCGCGATGAGCTTATCGACAACAACCGCAGATGACGGACTTATCGGAGGGCTACTTCGAGGTCGGCGGAGTCAGGCTGCACTACGTCGAGGCCGGAGCCGGGCCGCTGATCATCTGCTATCACGGCTTTCCGCTGTTCTGGTTCTCCTGGCACCATCAGATGCGCGCGCTGAAGGACCAGTTTCGGGTTGTTGCGCTGGATGGCCCCGGGATCAACCTGTCTTCCAAGCCGGCCGAGCTGGAGCCCTATCGGCTC
>JBCDGJ010000234.1:0-6811 GCA_038757945.1 Pseudomonadota bacterium | reverse complement strand
GGCAGGTGCATGCGGTCGGCGAGACGCGCCGTAAGCGCGCTGAGGTAAGTCGTCCGCCGCGCCTCGAGGCTGGTATCGCCGCTTGCGCTGGCGCCTGCTGCAGGATCTCCCGATCCGCCCTGCGCCGGCGCGGTCCCAGATCCGGTTTCAGCGTCGGTCTCGGCGAGCACTACGCTCGCCAGCCGTTGCTCAACGCTGAACGGAACAAAGCGGGCCAGGGTGCCGGCAGCCACAGACAGCGTAAACACGAGAATCAGAATACCGACCAGCACTGCGCCGAGGAGCAGGAAGAACTCGAGCAGGGGCGACGTGGCACTGACATTGGTGCCTTCCGGCGGCACCCGGTTTTCGTAGCTCACCCGCCCTCGCCAGATCCCGCCAGCCGGCCCGTGAGCGCCGTGCCGTAGGCATAGACCTCGACGCTGCCGATCTGGTCATTACCGCCTTTCGCGATGCTTGCGGTTTCCAGCCGAACGTTGATCACGAGGCTGGCGCCGCGGGCGCGGGCGGCCGCCTTCATGCGCAGCAGGGCCTCCCGGCGCGCCCGCTCGACAAGCGACTCATAGGTACCGAGGCGACCGCCGAACAGGCTCTTCAGTCCCGCGGCCAGGCGCTTGAAGTAGTCGACGGAGATCACCACGTTGCCGCCGACGAGTGCGGCCTCGGCACACTCGCCTGGCGGCGGGGTCCGCTCGTTGAACATCAGCAGCTCGGCAAACTCGGGCTCCCGCACCCGGATGGAGGTGAAGTGGCGCCGCTCGGCAATGCTGCCGAAGACGAAGCCCAGCAGCGTCAGCGCCGCGACGACCCCGAGCTCGATCATGGGTGCTCGGCTTCCACGACGACGGCAGTGCCATAGGCGAACAGCTCGGCCGCACCGGCACTCACGGATGACGTCGAGAAGCGCACGTTCACCACCGCGTTGGCGCCGATGGCCTGGGCCTGCTCGACCATGCGCGCAACCGCTTCCTCACGGGCCTCGCTGAGCAACTCCGTATAAGCACGCAGCTCACCGCCGAAAATGTTCTTGAAGCCGGCGAGGATATCCTTGCCAACGTGCTTGGCGCGGACCGTATTGCCCTGCACCATGCCGAGGTGCCGGCGCACGACGTGGCCCGGTATGGATTCGATATTGGTGATCTGCACGGGCAGCCCTTATGTTGTTTCCGGTGAATGGGTTCCGGTGCGCCGGTTTCCTGTGAAAACTGCTCCGGTGACCAAGGTTCCAGTGCCAAGGCGCCGGTGAACGCGTTTTCGGTGCGCCTTAAGCGTCGCATTATCGGCCAGTGGCGACCGTGATACAGGATCTCAGTCACGCTCCTCGCGGGAACCGCCGAACAACCCCTTCAGCAGCTCTTTTGCCGATTCCTGGTATTCCTCCGGCACTTTCTCCTGCAGCAGCTCATCGAGCTTTTCGCTGGCTTCGCCTTTCAGCCGCCCACTTGCGTAGTCGGCCAGCGTCTGCTGGGCTGCCTCGCTGTCCAGCCCACAGTCGGGTACGTCGAGCGTACCGCGGCAGCGCAGCGGGATCGGCAGACCGTAGAGTTCCTCCGACACCTTGAGGACGTCGAGCTCGGGGTTGTCTTCCACCGTCACCGTCGCTCGCAGATCCATGGCACCGCTGAGCGCGTTCAGCAGGCCCATCGCCTTAAGCTCGAGGTTGTCGATGCTGAACTGGATGTCCTGATCGGTGCCGTCGACGGTCCAGCTGCCGTCCAGCGTCGTGTAGGCCAGCTCGCGCTGCCAGCGCGCCACTTCCTCACCCTTACCGGCCAGCTGGGCCAGGCCGAGCACGGCATCTTTGATAGCGCCGATATCGATCCGGCCTGCCGTGGACTGAAGCGCAATGCGTCCGCTGGCGCTCTCCACCAGCGCATCCATGGTGTTGCCCGTCAGGGTCAGCTTGCCCCCTGCGAGCAACGGCGCCGCCCAGGTCAGCGATGGCGCCAGCACATCCATGAGCGCCTGCGACTGGATGTCGTTGGCATCGGTATCGACGGTCCAGACGGGCGGCCGCTTGCGGCTGTCGATATCCACCGTGGTCGTCACGCGGCCACCGAAGGCGTCCGGGACCTCGATCCGGTTGGCCATACGCGCACCGGCGTTGGCCGAAGTGACCGCAAGGTTGCGCAGGGTCTGTGATTCCGTCGCAAGCTCCGGGATCGTGCAGGACACCTCCCAGTCGATGGCCCGCACCGTATCCAGCGGCAGCAGATCATCGGCCGTCGGCCGGCTGGTGAAAATGGGCTCCCGCGACAGCTCCGATGCCGCCACATCGCAGCTGCCGCGAATGCCGTCGTAGTCAAACGCCATTGGCTTGATGGTAAGCCGATCGGCATCGCTGAAGTAGGTCAGCGGACCCTCGATGGTCACCTTGGAATCAACCCCGTCAGCGCCGACCAGCGTCGCTTCGACGCGCAGCGGGCTCGGCTCCCCGATGCTGAAATTGTCGAGCCGCAGCCGGTCGACGCGCGTCACTCCGTCGAACTCCCGGTCCGTCATGACCAGGTCGTCAAGGCGCAGCTGGGTGATCTCGAGCTCACCCCCGGTAACCAGCGGCAGCAGGTTGGCCCGCACGCCGAACGCCGCGAGCGCATAGTCGGTACTGTCGTCGGAGAACCGGATGTCGGTGCCCTTCAGGACCACCGGCGGCCACAGCTGCCAGGCCAGGTCACCGGCCAGATCGACCTCGTAGCCCGACGTGTCCCTGATCAGCGCCTCGATCCGGGGCTTGAAGCGGTTCGGGTCCTTCAGCAGATACAGCGCAGCGCCCACGCCCGCGGCACTCAGCACCAGGATGACCGCCAGTATCTTCAGAAGCGTTTTCATTCAAATTCCTCTTGCTGCACACTCGTCCGCTGGCGCGGCCAAGATAGCGAGCTGCTGCTGGTCTCGGCAAGCACGCCCGCCCCGGACCAGGCGGCACCGACCCGGCGTGACACCAGCCGTAACCCGATTACGTGGCTCAGACACGTGACCCGATGTCTGACCCTATGGTTGTAGGAGCTCGATCCTGAACATTTCCCGAACGCTCACCCGCTGCCGAACCGGGTTGACCGCCTGCCTCATGCTCGCCTGCACCCTGCTGTTCCCGGCCCTCACCGTCGCCGCCGAAGACGCACCGACCGAACCGGTGCTCGAACTGCCCAGGGTCATGCTGGTCGGGCTGCCGGAACGGCTGACGATCGAGGCCCCTGCTGTGGCGACGGCCCCGCTCACCCTCAGCGTTAATGGTGAACTGCTCAACGCAGACACCGACGGCCGCTACCCCTTCACCGCGACCGCCAGCGGCCAGCACCGCTTCGAAGTGCGCCAGGGCAGCACGGTCATTGCCGAGGCCGAACGCGTGGTGCTGTCCGGGTGGCTGACGATTACCCCGGCCCTGCTGGCCTTCGTGCTGGCGATCGTCTTCCGTGAAGTGATACCAGCACTGTTCGTCTCGCTGTGGCTCGGTACCTTCCTGATCATCGGACCGGCAACCAGCACGATCGTGCCAAGCCTCATGCAGGCCGCCTCGGTGTACGGCGTCCAGTCCGTGACCGACGAAGGTCATGCCATGCTGATCGTCTTTACCCTCATGGTGGGTGGCCTGGTCGCCATCCTGTCACGCTGTGGCGGCACGCTGGGCATCGTCAACCAGATCGTCACCTGGGCGAACACGCCACGGCGCGGACAGACCGCAACGACGACCATGGGCTTCGCAATTTTCTTCGACGATTACGCCAATACGCTCGTGCTCGGCAAGACCATGCGCCCGGTGACCGACGCCCTGCGGATCTCCCGCGAGAAGCTCGCGTACCTGGTCGACTCGACGGCGGCACCGGTGGCAACCATGGCCGTGGTGAGCTCCTGGATCGGCTTTCAGGTTGGCCTGATCGACGACGCGCTGGAGACCATCCCGGATTTCAACGTTCGCGCCTACGGGGTCTTCATTAACTCCCTGGCCTACAACTTCTATCCGGTGCTGACCCTGCTGCTGGTGCTGATGGTGGCGACGACCGGACGCGATTTCGGTCCGATGCGGCGCGCCGAGGAGCGAGCCGCGAAAACCGGGCAGCTGTTCGGCCCCGAGGCCCGGATCGGTGACAGCACCGAGCTTGCTGCACTCGATCCGGTCGAAGGCGCAACGCCGCGGGCCATTAATGCCTACGTACCGCTCGCCATACTCGTGTTCGGCGTCATGACAGCGCTTTACATCACCGGCTCGGCCAACGTCGGTCGCGATGCGTCGCTGATGGAGATCATCGGTGCTTCGGATTCCTACGTGTCGATGATCTGGGCGACGCTGGCCGCCATAATCGCGTCCGTCAGCATGACGGTCGTGCAGCGGACGCTGACGCTGGGGCAGGCCATGGAAGCCTGGCTGGTGGGCGCCAAAACCATGCTGCTGGCCCTGATCGTGCTGGTGCTCGCCTGGGCGCTGGCCGCGGTCAACGAGGAGCTGCGCACCGCGCAATGGCTCAGCGCCCAGCTCGGTGACCAGGTCGACGCGCGCCTGCTGCCGCCGATCGTGTTTCTCATGGCAGCGCTGACGGCTTTTGCCACCGGTACCAGCTGGGGCGTCATGGGCATCCTCATGCCGCTCGTGATTCCGCTGGTCTGGACCGCCGCCGATCTGCAGGGCGCTGCCAATCCCGAAGTGCTGCTGTACGCGGCTACCAGCGCGGTACTTGCCGGTGCTGTGGTCGGCGATCACTGCTCCCCGCTCGCCGATACCAGTATCCTGACGGCTTCAGCCACCTCCTGTGATCTGGTCGATCACATCCGAACGCAGCTCCCCTACGCCCTCTACACCGCAGTGATCGCACTCGGCTTCGGCATGCTGCCGGCTATGTACGGGGTGCCCTGGTGGGCCGCCATGGGGCTGTCGATGCTGGTGCTGGTGGTCAGCTTCCGGGTCCTGACGAGACACAATCCGGCACTCTGACAGGCGATCGCGCGCCCGGCTCTCAGTGGCCGGGTACCGGATCTGCGCCAGGGCCAGCGTCGATACCGGTGGCCGAGTCCGGTGGCAGCAGCGGTTCCGGACGTACCGGTTGCACGTGCAGGCGATCGAGGCCGGAGCCCAGATCACCTTCGAACTGTTCCTCGAGCCGTTCCCGATCACGCACACGGACGGCCTCGATGGTCTGCTGCGCAACCGTGCGCTCATTACCCAGACCGACAAGCACCTGCTCGCCCATCCACAGCGCAGACTCGAAGGTCTCCCGGACCGCACAGTCGATGCCCGCACGCCGCAGGGCCAGCGCGTGGCGGCGATCAAAGGCACGCACGTAGCGTTTCGCCTGAGGAAACTTCGCAGCTAGCAGCCGCACGATGTCATCGGCCAGCTCCGGATCATCCACGGCTACGACGATCAGATCGACCTGTGCGGCGCCCGCGGCCTGCAGCACATCGCGCCGCGTACCGTCCCCGTAGTGCACGCGAAAACCGAACCGTTCCGCATCCTGCACCCGCTCGGCGCTGGCATCGAGGATGCGCAGCTCGTAGCCCATCGCGAACAGCGGCTGCGACACGATCTGGCCAAACCGACCAAAGCCGATGATCAGCACCGTCCCTTCTGCATCCTCGTAGTTCTCGGGCATCTCCGGCGCCGCAGCCTGTTTCAGGAGCAACGGTTCGAGGCGCGTGAGCAGCGGTGACAGCGCCATGGACACGGTGACCACGGCAATCAGCACTGTCGGCCAGGGACCCACCAGCACACCCGCTGCCGCTGCTGCGGCAAAGAGCACGAAGCCGAACTCGCCCTGTTGCGGCAGCGCCAGGCTGAAGCGGACCGCATCGTTGTGTTCGAGCCCGAACAGGCGCGCCAGCGCATACAGCATCCCCGCCTTCAGCGCCATCGCCAGCGGCGTGAGCAGCACGATGAAAATGCCGTGCTCGAGCACGGCCTCGAGCTCGAGGGACATGCCGACGGCCACGAAGAAGAGGGCGAGAAACAAGGCGCGGAACGGTTCCACATTGGCTTCGACCTCGTGGCGAAAGGCCGACTCGGACAGCAGCACGCCGGCGATGAACGCGCCCATGGCATAGGACAGGCCGACCAGATCAAGCAGCAGCGCGGCGCCGATCACGACGCCAAGGGCCGCAGCGGTCATGAGTTCCCGGACGCCGCTGCGCGCCAGAGCGACGAACATCCGGTTGAGCCCGAAACGGCCGATCAGAATGAGCAGCGCGATGGCGAGGAGCCCCTGCCCGACCGCAACCAGGTTGCTGCGCCAGTCGAGTTCGCCGCCCGTGGGCGCCAGCAGCGTGACCAGCAGCAGCAGCGGTACGATGGCGAGGTCCTGGAACAGGAGCACGGAAAAGCTGACACGCCCATAGGTGGTCTGCCGGTCACCGCGCTCATCGAGGTTCTGCATGACGAGTGCCGTGGAGGACAGCGCCAGGCCAAGGCCGACCAGCAGCGCAGCGCCAACGCTGAGCGGCGCACCGAGCATCGGCGCCGCCAGCAGCGTCAGGCCGGCAAGCAGCACCCCGCAGGCGAGCATCTGGCTGGTGCCGAGACCGAAGATGTCGCGCCGCATGCGCCACAGCTCCGACGGATGCAGCTCGAGGCCGATGACGAACAGGAACAGCACGACCCCGAACTCGGCAAAGTGCAGCAGTTCTTCAGGATGTTCGGTGAGCGCGCCGGGATAGAACAGCTGCACCAGCAGGCCTGCGGCGAGGTAGCCGAGAATCGAGCCCAGCCGCAGCCGCACGAACAGCGGAGCCAGCACGCAGGACACGACGATGAGCGCGAGCGCGTTCCAGAACAGCAGTTCCGTCGCCGTCGGATTGAATTCGATCATAATTTCCTTAGTGTCGG
>JBCDGJ010000233.1:0-6846 GCA_038757945.1 Pseudomonadota bacterium | reverse complement strand
GGCGATGTGGAGAACTCAACGCCAGCGAATAGCGTTTCCGAGAACCTGACCTTTGACGGCGCAAGCACTGGGCCGATTAACCTGACCGACTCACTCAACCCACTCAACAACCAGTTCAACAGCACGATCAACGTCAACGGCACCAGCACCAGCTACGGTGTCGACTTCGACAGCTACGACATCAGCAGCCGGCTGCGGGCGGGAGACTCATCTGCGACCACCACCTACGCCTCCGGGGGCGACCTGGTTCTGCTGAGCTTGCAGGTGGTTTCGACGACCAATACCGCCACGGCAGACCTGTCGTTGGCCAAGCGCCTGGTCAGCCCGAGCCTCAGTAACGCTGCCCCAGCCCGCTTCGGCCTGGCGGTCAGCAATGCTGGGCCGTCGCCGGCGACCGGGCCGATCACGCTCACCGATACGCTGCCGGCGGGCCTGTCCTTTCAGAGCGTCGACAGTGCGGACGGAAGCTGGAGTTGCTCGGGTGCCAGCTCTGTCACCTGTACCCATCCAGGGCCCCTGGCCGCCGGCACAACGCTCCCGGAAGCCATTCTGATCGCCGCTGTCGATCCAGCCATCACTGCGCCGGTCACCAACCAGGCGACGGTCACGAGCCCCGTATTCGACGGCAACACCGGCAATAACCAGGCCACCCTGACGATCAGCAGTGTCTCGACCCCGGACCTGAGCACGGCGGGCAAGACGGTCGTTGATCTGGACGATGGAGACCTGCTCCCCGGGGACACGCTGCGCTACAGCATCCTCATCGAGGAAAGCGCCGGTGCCGACCTGGCCGGGTTAACGCTCGAAGATACGCTCGATCCGGGGCTTGAGAACCCCGTGTGGGTGAACCTCGCGGGCGGCACAGACGAGTCCCTGGGCAACCAGCTACGCGTCACCAACCTTGCGGTCCCCGCATCAGGCAGCGTGACCCTGGTGTTCGATGCGCAGGTGATTGCGACCGCCGGCGACGGCGACCGGATCAACAACACGGCCACACTGACCCAGACGACGGTCGGGCTTTCACAAAGCGTGACAGCGCCGGAGGTGACCGTCGGCACCCGTGTGGTTCCCACCAGCGGTATCAAGCCTCTGTACTTCGGGGACATCGACGGCTCCACCAACAACCCCATCGTACCGCTGACCATGAGCCGGGTCCCGCTGGGAACCGCGTCGAACCCGGAGCGGGTGCGAATCCGACGCCAGGACAACAATCGAACCTGGCGGCTGGCGCCGCTACTGGCTGCGGACCTGGGGCTGGATGCCGATCCGGTGCCCGTACGCCTGTATTTGCGCCGGAACGGCCAGGCCACGAACCGGGTGATTCGCGTGACCCTCAGTCATGGCGTCAGCAATACCTTCATCGGCTGCAGCCAGCGCACGCTGCTGACCAGCGGCAGCGCTGGCCTGAGCACCAGCGAGACGCGTGCATTCGATTTCAACATCGAACGCACAGATGCCAACTGCAACCCCACCGGGGGAACCCCGGTGACGATTCCAGCCGGGAGTTTCTTAAGCCTCAACGTCGACAACAGCCCCACCGGCGGCAGTGGCCAGGCGATCTTCCTGTATCCCTGGGACACGGCTACGAGCGACGCCTCGGGCCTGGAGCTGCCCGCGAACACCATCATCAACGTCGATAGCGTCGAGGTCTTCGACGCTCCGGGCGGCGGCACCGCCTTGAGCGGGGTCGCCGCCGGCGCGACAGTGTTCCTGCGGGCGTCGGTCAGCGATCCCTTCGGCGCAGATGACATCACCGCCGCCAGCTATGCACTGCTCGACCCGTCCGCGGCGCAGGTAGCGAGTGGGCCCATGGCCGAGCTGTCGGCAGCGGGGGCGATCAAGACGTACGAAGTGCCGATCACGATCCCGGCGGATGCCAGCAACGGCGACTGGCGCCTGGTGGTGACGGCCGAGGAAGGCACCGAGGGCACGATCGCCCACACCGCCTCAGCATCGGTCACCGTGACCGGCGGCCCCGGACTGACGGTGGAAAAGACGCTGACGGTGCTCAGCGACGGCGGCAGCGGAATCCCCAAGGCGATTCCCGGCGCAGAAGTTGAATACGTGATCCGGGTTGCGAACACAGGCGCTGATCCCATCGAGGCGAACAGCATCTTCGTCAATGATCTGCTGCCGCCGGAGCTACGCCTGGTCCTGTCCCCTGGCGCACCGGTGACGCTGGTCGATGGGTCGCCCTCTTCCGGCCTGACCCTGAACTTTACGACGCTCTCGGATCCCGCCGATGACGTCGGCTTCTCGAACAACGGAGGCACCAGCTTCATCACGCCGAGCGTCGACAGCGAGGGCCTCGATCAGACCGTACCAGCGATCGATTTTCTGCAGATCAATCCCAAGGGCGTGATGCCGGGCAACACCGGCACACCCCCGAGCTTCGAGCTGCGACTGCGAATGCGCATTCCCTGACGCCCCCGCCTGGGAATTGCATGGGACTGGCCCCGCCTTTATGGTCAAGGCGTGATTCGGGAGAGACCCTATGCTGACACTGCACCACGCCCCTAACTCCAGATCCGGGCGCATCGTCTGGCTGCTGGAAGAGCTGAAGTTGCCCTACTCGCTCAACCGCATGGATTTTCATCCCAAGGACCTGAAGTCTGACGAGCACCGGGCCCGCCACCCGCTGGGTCGAGTCCCGGTGCTGGATGATGACGAGGTGCGGCTGTTCGAGTCCGGGGCCATCGTCGAGTATCTGCTCACCCGCCACAGCGATGGCGCGCTGCGCCCGGGCGTCGGTGACGCCCGCTATCCCGACTACCTGCAGTGGTTTCACTACTGTGAGGGCATGGTCATGCCGCCAGTGAACACGGTCGTCGTGCAAACGGTGCTGCTGCCGGAAGACCGCCGCAACCCCGAAGTGCTGGCCCAGGCTCGCAAGCTGATTACCCGCGCGCTGGAACCCGTCAATGCTGCGCTCGAAGGCCGCGACTACCTGATTGGTGATTTCTCCGGCGCGGACATCATGCTCGGGCATGCCGCCTTTATGTGTCGCCGGTTGGGCTGTGTGCCGGAAGACTACGCGGCGCTGCACGCCTACATCGACCGGATCGAGGCTCGAGAAGCCTTCCAGACCGGCATCAACGCCTGATCATTTCTCGGGAGCTGAACATGGGTAGAGTCCAGAACAAGGTCATCATCGTTACCGGTACGGCTTCTGATCCCGGGCTGGGGCGAAGTACGGCCCTGCGGCTGGCTGCGGAGGGGGCCAAGCTCTGCGTGACGGATATTGACGAAGCCGGCGCTCGCGCGACCGCTGCCGCGATCAACGACGCCGGAGGGCACGCGATTGCACTGGCTCAGGACGTCACGGACGAAGCCGCCTGGAGCACGGTGATCGGCGAGACTGAATCAGCGCTCGGCCCACTGGATGTGCTGGTCAACAACGCCGGTATCGCCGTGCTGATGCCGATGGCCGAGATGTCTCTGGCAGACTTCCAGCGCCAGATCGACGTCAATCTGACCAGTGTCTTCCTGGGCTGCAAGTACGCGATGGCCGCCATGCGGGCTCATGGTGGCGGTGGCAGCATCATCAATCTTTCGTCCGTTGCCGGCCAGATCGGCCTGCCCCGCTGCACCGCCTACGGGGCAGCGAAGGGCGGCGTACGCATCATGAGCAAGAGCGTGGCAATGGAAGGCGCGCCGGACAACATCCGCTGCAACAGTGTGCACCCCGGCGTGATCTGGACCAACATGCAGGCGCAGGCGGGTGGCGCAGACGGCGCTGGCAACGAAGCGCCGCCAGCACCCCCAAATGTCCCACTGGGGCGCATGGGAGAGCCGCTGGATATCGCCAACTGCGTGCTGTATCTGGCCTCAGACGAGGCGAACTACGTCACCGGAACGGAATTCACCATCGATGCGGGGATGACTGCGCACTAGCGGCTGCGCCGCTAGTGCGGACGCGAAGCTTCGCTTCGCTCGGGCGCATTAGCGAAGCTAATGCGTTGGCGAAGGCTTCCTTCGCCCCTTTAGCGCTCGTGCACCTGCACCGGCAGGTCTGTGATGCCGCGGATGAAGGACGACTTGAGAAACTTCGGCTCGCCGACGACCTCGACGTGATGGAAGCGCTTCATGATCTCTTCCCAGATGATGTTTAGCTGCATTTCGCCGAGCCGATTGCCGATACAGCGATGGATGCCAAAGCCGAAGGATAGGTGTTGCCGGGCATTGGGCCGGTCGATCAGGAACTCGTTCGCACGCGGGATGGCTTCCTCGTCACGATTGCCGGACAGATACCACATGACGACCTTGTCCCACTTGCGGATCCGTTGCCCGCGCAGCTCGACGTCTTCCATGGCGGTCCGACACATGTGCGCCACCGGTGACTGATAGCGGATGATCTCCGGCACCATGTTGGGGATCAGCCCTGGATTCGCCTTGAGCTTGTCGTATTCATCCGGGTTCTCATTGAGCGCCAGCACCCCGCCGGAGATCGAGTTGCGCGTGGTGTCATTGCCGCCGACGATCAACAGCAGCACATTGCCCAGATACTCGTTCGGCAGCATGTTTTTGGTGGACTCACCGTGGGCGAGGATCGAGATCAGGTCTGAGCCCGGCTCACTGAGCGCAGCGCGTTCCTTCCAGACCAGGTCAAAGTACTCCCAACACTTCCACAGCTCGGCGAAGCCTTCTTCCGGAGACTCGAAGTAATCGGGATCCCCGATCCGCTCAACCGTGTCCGACCAGTGGATGAGTTTGTGGCGATCCTCCTGCGGAATATCGAACAGGGTTGCCAGCATCTGACCCGTTAATTCGACCGAGACGCTGCGGACCCAGTTGAAGGTTTCGCCTCGGGGCAGCTCATCCAGGATCTGGCAGGCTCGCTCACGAATCAGATCACTCAGCTCATGGAGTTTGCGGGGCGTGAAGAACGGGGCCAATACCTGCCGCTGTACATCGTGCTTGGGCTGATCCTCCATGATGAACATGGGCAGGTGGAACATCGGATTCGGAGCTTCCGTGGTCGGTCGCCCGCCCAGGCGAATCCCACCGTTCAGTGAATCACTCGAGAACAACTCGTGATGGCTGTCGACCCATTTCACGTCATCGAACTTGGTGACGGACCAGTACGGTCCAAACTGGCTCTCCTCGCAGAGATGCACCGGCGCTTCGCGCCGAAGTCGCTCGAAGTACGGGAGGACTGTGTTGGCTTCGAACAGGGCATGGTGCGCGGGGTTGAGCTTCGGCAGATCGATGGTCTCAGGATCCACGTGAGGATCGATCTCCCAGTCTTTCAACCACTCACGGTTGCTCTGGATGCGCTCCATCTCGCTGGCCTGTTGCGGCTTGCCTGCCGCGTTCGCCCCGGCCTCGTCCGCTGAGTTCGCTTCGCTCATTCGCTCCTCGCCTTTCTTCTTGTGCCCGTTTGCTCCGCGCCCCCTGTCAGGCGACCCGCGCCTCGGGCCACAGTCGCAGGAAGTTCTCGCTGTAGAACTGCTCCTTCACAACTTCGCTGCAGGGCGCGAGGTGCTTGTCGAACTTGCCGATGGGATCGCGCCCACCCTCCACGTGCGGGTAATCGCTGGAAAACAGATACAGCTCCGGATTGGAGCGGGCGATGAGATCGGCCACGTTTTCGTGAGGGAATGGCGTGAAGCCCATCTGTTCGGTCAGCTGCACCGACGGCGGTCGCTCGAAACGCACCGATTCGTCCACGCGCGAGTAGATCCGGGTGATGGCATCGAGACGACTGAGGAGTTCCGGTACCCAGCCGGCGCCCAGTTCGACAGCGGCGCCGCGCAGAGTCGGATGGCGCTCGAAGACACCGTCGAGCACGAGCATGGAGACGAAGGTCTCCGGCGGCTGGTGCATCAGCGCTGCATCTTTCGTGCGCACGTTCTCGCCGCCACCCATCCAGTCCTTCACCGGCGCTCGGCCGTTGTTGCTCCAGGCTTTCAGCGACTGCAGGGGGGATCCACCCACATGCAGCAGGAACGGCGTGCCGGACTCCGCCAGCCGTGCCCAGAACGGCTCGAGATCGACATGCCCCGGCGACATGCCAATCGGTGCCCGATGCGGCACCCAGATGGATTGCATGCCCAGCTCCAGGGCTGCGTCGAGCTCAGCGATGGCATGCTCCGGGCTGTCGAGCGGCACCACACCCACGGGCATCAGACGGTCATCGTGGGCACAGAAGTCAGCCATATGTCGGTTGTGCGCGCGGGTCGCGCCATAGCGCAGATCTGCACGCATCTTGGAGCTCGGGTGAAAAGGCTGCACAACGCTGTGGGTCGCGAACACGAGCTGCTTCTTGAAGCCAAGCATGTCCATCGCGGTACGCCGATCAGAGCCGTTAAAGGCGCCCAGCGCCTGAATCTCTTTGGACTTGGCGATCAGGTCATCGCCGAGGTCGATCTGCGCCTGCACATGTTCTGGGCTGTGCTGTCCGCCCTGCGCCATGATCTCGGCCACTTCTTCGTCGGAAACCAGGGAGGCGCTGTAGCTGACCTCGTAGATCTCTTCGCGCAACAACGGATCTGCGTAGTCCTTCAGGAAGTTCGGCAGCTCCATGATGTGACTGTCGGCGTCGTAGTACGCGCGGGTGGCTGGGGCGTAGGTCATGGGGAGCATCCGTTTCGCGGGGAAGCCACCACTATAACAAGGGGTCGGGGTGGGCGGGATGTTCAGCAACCCGCGGGCAGGTCGCGTATACCAACGAATCGATCAAGATACATTATTTATATTTTACAGTAATTTATGACTACTTTTGAAATAAGAAGGCAGAATCGCCGGCCGAGTCGACATGGCCTACCGAACGAACACGAGTCATTGAATGAATATCGGCGCGAGTCTTGTCCTTGTTCGTTCCGGCGCCAGAGCTCGCATGATTGG
>JBCDGJ010000232.1:0-6856 GCA_038757945.1 Pseudomonadota bacterium | reverse complement strand
GATGAGCTGCCAGCGACCGATCGAGAACTGGTGCTCGACAGCCTGCGGGTGGTCACCCTCGCGCTGAACTATCTGGATGGGCCGGCCACGCTCGCGCAGCAGATGCGCGAGATCGGCAAGCCGAGCTGGCAATACCTGATCTATCGACACCTGGCGGACGATCACAAGGACAAGGAGCGCTTTCTCGACAGCGTCGCGACCTGGCAGACCTTCGTCGATCAGAACCCCCTCGATTTGCGGGCGCCCGATGCCCACCGCGGCATGATCGATACGCTCATCGCGGCGGACTTCCCCAGCGAGATCCAGCCGAAGAAGGCGGAGTTCGCGCGCCGCTACGGCGTTCGCAGCGAGTTCTGGCAGGTGCACGCTGACGACGATCGCAGCAGCTATCTGCCGACGCTCAAGACCTATCTGAAGGACCTGGCGGCGATCGAGCATGCCGGTGCACAGAAGCTGGCGGCAGCCGGTAAGCGTGGCGCCGGCGCGCAGCGCAGGCTGCGCGAGGCCTATCTCGCGGCAGCGGATTGGTACGAGCAGATCATCGAGACCTTTCCCAAGGACGTGACCGTGGCCGACCAGCTGTTCCTGCTGGGCGAGGTGTACACGGAAGCGGCGGAGCCCGGCAGGGCGGTCGCGGCCTATCAGCGGCTGCTGCGCGAGTTCCCGGAACACGAGCGTGCCAATGAGTCCGGCTACGCGGCGATTCTGGGTCTGGGTACCCTGCTCGAGTCCCTGCCGGCGGATGCCTCTCAGGGCGAAGGCAGCGAGTTCGCGCGTTTGACCCAGGCGCGGATCGATGCCCAGGTGGAATACGCGCTGCTGTTTGCGGACGACCCCCGGGCCAGGACCGTGCAAACGGACGCTGGTGACAGCCTGTTCCGTCTGGCGCGTTACGAGGAGGCAACCGCGCTCGCAGAGGCCGCGCTGGCCCGCTGGCCGGACATGGACGATGCCCTGCGCAGCACGAACCTGCTCGTGCTCGGTCATGGTGGCTTTGAGCTCGGTCGCTACGCACAGGCTGAGCAGGCCTATCAGGCCTATCTCGCTGGCGCCTCTTCGGAGCAGGAGCGTGCCGGAGTCATGACCAATCTGCTGGCGTCGATCTACCGGCAGGCTGAGGCCGCGGAAGCTGCAGGCGAACCGGAAGCAGCGGTCGGCCACTTTCAGCGAATGCAAGAGGTCGACTTTGCCGCCGAGCTGACGGTCCAGGGCCAGTACGATGCGATCGCGGTGGTCGAGGCAACCGGTGCGCTGGATCGTACCGCGGCCATGCTCGATCAGTTTCGCGCCGATTATCCGGACAGCGACTTGGCCCGCGGGATCGACATGCGCATGGCCGGCCTCTACGAGAAGACCAACAATCCCGGCGCAGCCGCGGCTGAGTACGTGAAGGTCTCCCGCAGCCATGCGGACCCGGCGGTTGCCCGTCAGTCGCTCTATCGGGCTGCTGAGCTCTATCTGGCGCAGCAGGATCTGACGCAAGCTGAAGGCACCTATCGTGATTACGTCGAGCGCTATCCGGAACCGTTCGATCTGAACCTCGAGGCGGTTCAGCAGCTCGACACCCTCGCTGCCAATCGCGGTGATGACGCCGCTCGAACCCCCTGGCTGGAACGCAAGATCCGCCTGCACAAGCGCATGGGCTCAGGGGCCAGTGAGCGCGCGACCTATCTCGCGGCCGACGCTCAGTTCGTACTGGCGACCCGGGAACGGGCAAGCTTTGAGCGCATCGAACTGCGCCGGCCGCTCAAGAAGAGCCTCAAGCAGAAAACCCGGGCTCTGAAAGCAACGGTGGCCGCCTATGAGCGGGTCGCGGGTTACAAGGTGGCCGCGCTGGCCTCCGCATCGACCTTCGAGATCGCTGATCTGTACGCGCAGCTGGCGACCTCGATCATGCGCTCCGAGCGCCCGAAAGGGTTGTCGGAGCTGGAGCAGGAGCAGTACGACCTGCTGCTGGAAGAACAGGCCTACCCATTTGAGGAGCAGGCCATCGAGCTGCACGAGATCAATATGCAGCGCAGCTGGGAAGGCGTTTACGACGAGTGGGTGCAGAAGAGCTTTGCTGCCCTGCGTGCGCTGATGCCGGGCCGTTTTGACAAGCAGGAGCGACAGATCGCTTATGTTGAACGTATTCACTAGTCGCTCTGCACTGCGAGCCTGCGCTGTGCTTCTGGGCGCTGCGCTGTTGTCCGGGTGCATGTCTTCAGTGCTGCCGGGCGGTGAGCCCAGCAGCAGCGCGCCGGCGACCGGGTCAGGGCAGGGCGCGAGCGCGGATACGCGCAGCGCGGGCAACCCTGTGACGCCGGTACCTGCACCGCGGGTCAAGGGCCGCAACGCCGAGCTGTTCGAGCAGGCGGTGGTGGCCATGAAGCAGGCGGACTACCGCGCTGCTGAGCGCCTGCTGCGCCAGGTCACGAGCAGCCAGCCGGAACTGGCAGGTCCCTGGGTCAACCTGGGCCAGGTCTATCTGCAGCTCGACAACGCCGAAGAGGCGCGGTTGGCGTTCCGTCGGGCGATCGCGGCGAACCCTGCTAACTGCGCGGCCTACAACCAGCTGGGCGTTCTGTCGCGGCAGATGGGCGATTTCGCCCAGGCGGAGAATCACTATCTCAAGTGCCTGTCGGCCCAGCCTGACTCGGCCGACGTGTACCTGAATCTGGGGATTCTCTACGAGCTGTATCTGGGTCGCCTGCAGGACGCGCTCGGCGCCTACCGACAGTACCAGTCGCTGGTGCCGGAGCCGGATCGCAAGGTCGCCGGCTGGGTGCTCGACCTCGAACGCCGGACGGGCTCTTAACATGCGCGCTCCGATCAGGATGCTGTTCACGGCTGCGCTGAGTGTGCTGCCCGTCGCAATTGCGTTCGCCCAGGAGGGCTCTGGCGGTACCGCGGTCATCGAGCTCGATGAAACCGTGATCTCAGGCAATCAGGAGTTGCCGAAAGTCCTGTATATCTTGCCCTGGCAAGCGCCGGAGGGCCTGCCCGACCTGCAGGTGAAGGCGGACTTCACCGAAGCAGAAGTATTTCGAAAGCTGTACCCGCCGTCCTATCGCCGGGAACTCGAGTACTTCAACACACTGAATCGATCAGCGGATAGCGAGGAGTAGTATCCGATGGACCTGTACACCACCGTGGTGAATTTCTTTCAGGAAGGTGGACCCTTCATGTATCCGATTGCTGTCGTGCTGGCGATCGGTGTGGCCATTGCGCTTGAGCGCTTCGTGTATCTCGCCAATCAGACGCGCGTTAATCGCCGCGACTTCAAGGCCATGCTGCCGCTGCTCAAGCAGCGCCGCCTGAAAGAGCTGCAGAATCTCACTGGTTCATCAAAGTCGGCGATGTCTCGTATTCTGACCGACGGCATGGCGCGCCGCAGCACTTCCCGGCGGCGGGATGACATCGAGTACGCCATGGAAGAGGGGCTGCTCGAGATTCTGCCGAACATCGAGCGCCGCACGCCGTATCTCGCGACCTTTGCCAACATCGCAACGCTCCTGGGGCTGCTGGGCACGATCATCGGCCTGATCGCCGCGTTCACCGCCGTTGCCAACGCCGACCCGGCGGAGAAGGCCACGCTGCTCTCCCAGAGTATTTCCATCGCCATGAATACAACGGCGTTCGGCCTGATGGTGGCCATTCCGCTGCTCCTCGTGCACTCCCTGCTGCAGAGCAAGACCAGCGCGATCGTCGAGAGCCTGGAAATTGCCGTCGTGAAGTTCGTGAACTCCATGGAGGGTGATGATCGCGCCGCACCGGCGGCAGGCAAACAGGCGGCGACGGCCTAAGGCCTCCACCCAGGCTAGGAAGCGCTCATGTCCCGACTCCGGCAACGTGCCCGGCGCCATCAGGAAGCTGCGGACCTGGACGTCACGCCGTTCATGAATCTCATGATCGTGCTGGTGCCCGTGCTGCTGCTGTCCATGGTGTTTACCCACACCACGGTGATCGACCTCAACTTTCCCACCGGCGATGCCGCGTCTGGGCCGATTGATCCCGATGCCGTGCATCTGGAAGTCGTTGTGCTGCCCGATGCGCTGAAAGTGGCTGATGGCCGTGGCGGCACCATCAAGCGCCTGCCGATGAAAGAGGGCGCTCACGACTATGCCGGGCTTACCGCGGTGATGCAGGAGCTCAAGCGCCGTATGCCCGAAAAGGAAGACATCACCGTTCTGCTGACTCAGGAAACGGAGTACCAGACCCTGGTTTCCGTGATGGACCGGGTGCGCTCCTATCCGGCGGTCCAGGGCACGGACGTGGTCCAGGCCGAGCTGTTCCCGGTGATCTCGCTGGGTGACAGCCCTGCACCGGAAGGCGCTGCCGTTGCGGCGGCGCTGACGACCCGGGCACCGCAATCATGAGCAAGCATCATCACCGCGCCCGGCGCGAGAAGCAGCAGAAGCGCAAGTCCGCACCGCTGAACCTGGTGTCGCTCATGGACATCTTTACCATCCTCGTCTTCTTCCTCATGGTGAACTCCTCCGAGGTCGAAGTGCTACAGACCAGCAGCGACATCAAGCTGCCGGACTCGACCAGTGAGCAGCGCCCGGAGAACCGCCTGACCATCTCCGTCAGCGCGGATGATCTGGTCGTGCAGGGGCGCGCCGTGGCGCAGGTCTCCGAGCTGTCCCCGGAGCAGGAGCAGGTGATCGACGGTCTGAAAACCGAGCTCGAGTATCAGGCATCGCGCAAAGGCGCGGTGCCCGATGGCGGCTTCGAGATCACCATCATGGGGGATCGGGCGCTCCCATACTGGCTGCTCAAGCAGATCATGCTGACCTGCCAGAGCACCGACTTTGCGAAGATCTCTCTTGCGGTCAACAAAGTCGAAAGCGAGGCCGCATCGTGAGTGCTGCGGTCGCACTGCCGGCCTTTCCGCTTCCCTGGGATATTGGCCGGGAGGATGTCCGCCGCTTCCGCAGCCTGCTCATCGGGTGCTTGCTGGTGGTCACCATCGGCGGTATCGCCATCCCGCTGCTGCCGGTACCGGAAGTCGAACGCGAGACCCTGGAGGAACTGCCGCCGCAGCTCGCCCGAATCCTGCTCGAGAAACCCAAGGCGAAGCCCGTGCCGCCGCCCCCCAAGCCCGAGATCAAGAAGGAACAGCCGAAGCCGGTAGAACCGCCCAAGGAGCAGCCGAAGCCCAAGCTCGAGAAGCCCAAGCCAAAGCCGGAACCCAAGCTCAATGTGGACCGTGCCCGGGAGAAAGCAGCCAGCTCTGGCCTCCTGCAGTTCAAGGACGCCTTTGCGGACATGCGCGAGGCGGTCGACAGCAGCAAGCTGCAGGCCACCGGTGCGATCGCCAGCGGCGCAGGCCAGGCGGCGACCATCGATCGGTCGCTGTTGACGTCGAAGCACAGCGCCCGCAGCGCCGGGGTCAACGTGGCTGCGCTGTCCAGTGATACGGGCGGCGTCGCGCTCTCCGGACGGGAGACGACGCGTGTGGACGCACCGAGGCAGAGCACCGGGGAACGTGGTGCGCGCAAACCGAAGGTGGTGGATGCCCGAGCCCGCAGCATTGAGGAGATTCGCCGGATCTTCGACGCCAACAAAGGCGCGATCTTTGCGATCTACAACCGCGCACTGCGCAAGGATCCGTCCCTGCAGGGCAAAGTGGTCCTGGAGCTGGTGATCGATCCGAACGGGCGCGTGAAAGACTGCAAGGTCGTCGCCTCAGAGCTGGCGGACGATGCGGTGATCGCCAAGATCATCAACCGGATCAAGCTGTTTGATTTCGGGACCCGCGACGTCAGCACCACGACGATCAGCTATCCGGTGCACTTCCTCCCGAGCTGATCGCCGATAGGCTGGCCCTAGAGCGGCGCTGCGACCGGCGGCGCGTCGCTTTCCAACTGCGGTGCCAGGCGGTGGATCGCGCCAATGCCGCAGCGCTCGCCATCGGCATTGACGTAGTCGAACTCCGCCCAGATCACGTTGCCGGAGCGGCTGACGTTGACGCTCTGTGCCCAATTCAGCACCTGGCAATGACGCTGCAGGGTCAGCAGGTAGGTTCGGCTGGCATCAACGCTCAGTACAACGTGGCGCGTGCCAAGCGTCTGCCAGGATTCCACCCGTTCTACGGAGCGGATGGCGTCGACCGGGGTCGTGTCCGCTCGGGTCAGCAACGCAGTCACCGCCTTGTCTGCGGGCATTTCCGGCAGGGGATAGGTACGGGTCAGGCTGGCCGCGGGCAGCGCGAACAGCGCCAGCGCGGTCGCGGTCAGCAGCCGTGTCAGAGGTTCAAGAGGACGCGGCGCTGCAGCTCGCAGCGCGCGTGGGGGAGAGAAGGCGCGGTCAACCATGGCAGGGCTCCTATCGCTGTTTCGACCCTAACGCTGCTGGCTGAACGCTCCCTGAATCGATTTGGCGGGCCGGGCGGCAAACTCCAGCCTGACCCTGATCGGGTCGGCGACCGCGATTGCGCCGCCCAGGACCGAGAAAGGCGTCAGGCCGATCGCTGCATGGGTCAGCTCGAAGTCTGCGGTGACGGCGAGGGCGTCACCCTCGCGCTGCTCGATTTGCACGGGGATCTGATGCGTAGTCTCGTGACCGGCCACCGACAGGATGACCTCGGCGAGATCAGCCCGTAGCAGGGTAACGGTCGCCTGCAGGTACGGATACTGCTCGGCGTTGAGGACTTTCGGGCCCAGCAGGTTGTTGCGCGTGCCGGCCCGGTCCCGCTCGCTGGGCGTGCTGCTGAAATCGGCGCCGGCCGCCGCGCGTGCAGCCGGATCGTCCACCACCAGCGTCGCCAGTGGCAGATACAGAGGGGCTTCAGCGCCGGTGGTTCGGGCGGGCTGTCCGTCGTCGGGTATCCGAAGCAAACCCTGCAAGCCTCGGGCGCTGATGACGTGGTTGT
>JBCDGJ010000231.1:0-6895 GCA_038757945.1 Pseudomonadota bacterium | reverse complement strand
CCCGCGTCATGGGAACCGGCGCTTCGACGGCTGTATACGATGCCGCGAGGATCTCGCTGATAGAAACCTTGTCCATGACTTCTCCTCTACTCGGCGGGTTATTCAGCAACCCGCAGTTCGTTTCCATTCAGAACGACCTGCCGAAAATCCGGAATGATTGCGAGCAACCCGTCGATCTTCGACAGGTTGCTTCCGACGCCAATCACACTGCACCCCGCAGCGAGTCCGGCTTCTACCCCCGCATCTGCGTCCTCGAATACGATGCACCGCGCTGGGGAAATGCCCAGCTCCTGGGCCGCCCGCAGATAACCCTCGGGACTTGGTTTTCCTGCGGAGACCGATTCGGCGGTTACCAGGCACTGGGGCAAGGTAAGGCGCGCAACTTTGATCTTCGATCGGGCCAGCGTAGCTCCGCTGGACGTCACGATCCCCCAGCTCAGCCCGGCAATCCCGCTCAGCAGCTCCACCGCGCCGGCGACGGGCTGCAGCTGGTCGAGAAGCGAATCCTCGATCTGCTCGATGCGCAGAGCCTCGACGATCGGATCGAGGTGCGGGGCCACGAGCGCAACGGTATCTGCTGTTCGTCTTCCCGCGCTGTGCGCAAGAACAACGTCCGGGTCGAATTCATGCAGCTCGCACCACACCTGCATGCTCTGCTTCACGATGACGCCCGTCTGAACGAGCGTATCGTCCAGGTCGAACAGCAAACCCCGATCGGCGACAGGAATCAGCATGAGTGATGCGTTCGTTCAGTTGATCTCAGCGTGGCTGTTGCTTCTTTCCGGCCGGGCCCGGCTGTTGCTTCCAGTCCGCACTCGCGTTCCTAGCGTTCCGGAACTGCTTGCGCCGGCTCATTGCAACAACGACATGGCGGTCACCGGATCCACTCGATTGCCGTTCAGGCTGACGGACCAGTGCAGGTGCGGTCCGGTGGACCGTCCGGTGCTGCCTACTTTGCCGAGCAGATCACCCCTGGCAACTGTCATGCCGTCCTCGACATCAATCTCATCCAGGTGACAGTACATGGTGACGAGCCCCTGGCCGTGGTCCACGAACACCGAGTTGCCGTTGAAGTAGAAGCTGCCGGTGAGCGTGACGCGACCGGGTGCCGGGGCGAGGATGGGCGTGCCGGTTGTTGCGGCGATGTCGAGCCCACTGTGCGGACTGCGCGGCTGATCATTGAGCACCCGGCGCCGGCCGAAAGGGCTGGAGACGATGCCGAACACCGGCTGAGTGAACGGCGCCAGGTTTTGCAGGTCGACAGCATCAAAGTTGCGGTAGGCGCTGCGCATCCGCGCAGATTCTTCGCGGATCCGCGCCAGGCTTTCCGGGTCGGGGTTGACCATCTTCCGATTCTTGATCGTCAGCCGCTGCTCAGGATAGGCCTTGGCCTCCACTTCGAAACGATGGGCCAGCTGCTCGGCATTGCCGAAGAAGACGGTCAGCTCCGCAGTGCCCGGCTTGCGAGAGATGGGGATGCCGACCAGGTAACGGCCGTTCAGGCTGAGCACGGGCCGGTCTTCGAACAGGACCCGGGTGACCCCTGGCGGTGCGCTGTAGACGTAGATGCCGCCGGGGACCGCGGCACCTTCCGGCGGTAAGGCCGGCAGCTCGATGGGTGGTGTCTGTCGAGTTGCCGCGCCGGTAGGGGACGCTTCCGCCGCGACGGCCGCAGCCCCGTGTAGAGCCAGGCCGAGCAGCAGAACGAGGCGTAAGCAGTTCCGGTTCATCAATCGAGATCTCCAGACGTGGTCAGGGTCGCGTCAGCGTCCACCGCCGTGACCGTCAGCGACAACCGGCCTGCCGCCAGGTAGGCGCTGAGGCGATCGCCGGGCTGCGCGTCCGCTGCCTGACGCAGCACCGAACCGTCTTCGGTGAGCACGGCGGCGAAGCCTCGCTCCAGTGTTTTGCTTGGGCTCACGGCGTCGAGGGTGCGCAGGCTGCTGGCCAGCCGCTGGTGCTGGGCCTTAAGCGCTGCGTGTTGTGCCTGGGTCAGTCGCCGCGCACGGCTGACAAGCTGCGTCTCTGCGTTGTCGAGACGGCGCCGGGGTTGCTGCCGCTTGAGGCGCTGCCAGAGCCCGGTGAGCCGCTGACGTTGGCCCTGCAGGCGCAGCAGCAGAGCCCGACGCAGGCGTGCGTCCAGCTCGTCCGCACGGCGCATCTGCTGTTCGAGCTCGCGCCGCGGATCGACCAGCATGAGGCGCCGCTGCTCGAGCTGGTTGGTCAGTTCTCTCAAACGCTGCCCGACCAGGCTCTCGAGCGCCTGCTCGAGCTGGCCGATGCCTCGCAGCAGCGCGGCACCGTCGGGCGTGATCAGCTCGGCGGCAGCGGTTGGCGTCGCCGCCCGCAGATCGGCCACGAAGTCGGCGATGGTGAAATCGATCTGATGGCCGACCGCCGACACGATCGGTACCGGACAGGCGGCAATGGCTCGGGCCACGGGTTCAAGGTTGAACGCCCAGAGATCTTCCAGCGAGCCACCGCCGCGAGTCAGGATCGCAAGTTCGACGGGGAGCGCGGCGAGCTGTTCCAGCGCCGCGACGATTTCCGGGCCTGCCCGTTCGCCCTGAACGGCGACGGGCAGCAGCCAGACCTCGAGCGCCGGGTAGCGGCGTTCGATGGTATGGAGCAGGTCGCGGATCGCGGCCCCGGTCGCAGAAGAAATTACGGCGATCCTGGCTGGCCGCTGTGGCAGCGTCTGCTTGCGCGCCTCGTCGAACAGGCCCTCGGCTTCAAGCCGCGCTTTCAGCGCTTCGAAGGCAGCCCGCAGAGCGCCTTCGCCGGCTGGCTCCATGTGTTCGGCGATGAGCTGGAAGTTGCCGCGGGGTTCGTAGAGGCTGATCCGGCCGCGGATCAGGACCTGGTCGCCTTCCCTGACAGGAAAGCGCACGCGCCGGTTGCTGCCGGCGAACATCGCGCAGCTGATCTGCGCGTTTTCGTCCTTGAGCGTGAAGTACCAGTGCCCGGAACCGGGGCGGCGGAAGCTGGACAGCTCGCCCTCTACCCAGACCTGCGCAAAGCGCTCTTCGAGCAGCAGGCGCGCGCTGCGGGCGAGCGCACCGACCGTGAGAATCTGCGGCGCTTCGTTGTGGCGGGCCTCGGCGGGCGAATCGGGGCGCCCGCTCTGCCGTGACGGAACGGACCGGCTGGGCGCTGCGGGGCGGCGGCTGCTGATAGTGGCTGCACCTGCTCTGGTTCGGGTGCGATTGTACACCGGAGTTCCGGCGAGGAGCGGTCAGCCGGTCAGCTTCATTTACAGTATCGGGGGCGTTGGCTAGAATGCGCGTTTTGCGGAGCCCCAAATGCTGCGTATCGCCGACGATGCCCTGACCTTCGACGACGTTCTGCTGCTCCCTGCCTACTCCGAAGTCCTGCCCTCTGAAGTGTCCCTGTCGACCCATCTTACGCCTGGTATCGAACTCAATATCCCGCTGATGTCGGCGGCCATGGATACCGTCACGGAAGCCCGGCTGGCGATTGCCATTGCGCAGGAGGGCGGCATCGGCATCGTCCATAAGAACATGGAGCCGGAGCACCAGGCGCGCGAAGTGCGGGCGGTGAAAAAGTACGAAAGCGGCATCATCCGCGACCCCATCACGATTCATCCGGACCGGACGATCCGGGATCTCCTGGAGATCACTCAGGAGCAGAAGATCAGCGGTCTGCCGGTGGTCGAAGGCGATGAGTTGGTCGGCATCGTCACCAACCGCGACGTCCGTTTCGAGGAACGGCTGGATGCTCGGGTCCGCGAGGTCATGACGCCTAAGGAGCGGCTGGTCACAGCGCCGGAGGACACGGACTTCGACGAGATCACGCGGCTGCTGCATCGGTCCCGGATCGAGAAGCTGCTGCTCGTTAACGACGAATTCCAGCTACGTGGAATGGTCACCGTTAAGGACATCCGCAAAGCGCAGGCTTATCCGAACGCGTGTAAGGATGCTCAGGGGCAGCTGCGGGTCGGGGCCAGCGTCGGCACCGGTCCTGATACTGATGCCCGGGCGGAAGTCCTCGTTGCGGCGGGTGTCGACGTGCTCGTCGTAGATACTGCCCACGGGCACTCGACGCGGGTGCTGGATCAGATCCGCAAGCTCAAGCAGCGCTTTCCCGAGCTGCCGATCATCGGTGGCAACGTAGCGACTCAGGCAGGCGCTCAGGCGCTCATCGATGCCGGCGTAGATGCCGTGAAAGTCGGGATCGGCCCGGGGTCCATCTGCACCACGCGCATCGTCACGGGGATCGGCGTTCCGCAGATCACCGCGATCGGTGAGGCGGCCAAAGCTGCCAACCCGGCTGGCATACCGGTGATTGCCGATGGTGGCATCCGCTATTCCGGCGACATTGCCAAGGCCATCGTGGCTGGCGCCAGCGTGATCATGGTGGGGTCCCTGCTCGCAGGCACAGAGGAAGCGCCCGGCGAGGTTGAGCTGTATCAGGGGCGCACCTACAAAGCCTACCGGGGCATGGGATCGCTCGGTGCCATGGCATCGGCGCAGGGCTCCGCGGATCGTTACTTCCAGGACGCTGACGGCGATCAGGGCAAGCTGGTGCCGGAAGGCATAGAAGGGCGGGTCCCGTACCGTGGACCCGTTCATCCCATCGTGCACCAGCTCATGGGCGGCGTGCGTGCGGCCATGGGCTACACCGGCTCTTCTGACATCGAGACCATGCGGACGCGCCCGGAGTTCGTTCGGGTCAGCAACGCCAGCATGATCGAAAGCCACGTGCACGACGTTTCCATCACCAAGGAAGCGCCGAACTATCCGTTGAGTTGACCGCTGCAGCAGGACGCCCGCATTGACCGACCTCGCCCACGAGCAGCGACTGCTCATTCTTGATTTCGGAGCGCAGTACACCCAGCTCATCGCCCGACGGGTGCGCGAGCAGGGGCTGTACTGCGAAATCCTGCCGTTCGACGTCGATGATGCGACGGTGCGCGGCTTTGAGCCCATCGGCGTCATTCTCTCCGGCGGCCCGGAGACCGTCACCGCCGGTATGACGCCGCGAGCGCCCGCTGCGGTGTTCGAGCTCGGCGTACCCGTGCTCGGCATCTGCTACGGCATGCAGACCATGGCGGCCCAGCTCGGCGGTGCCGTGGAAGGTTCGCAGCAGCGTGAGTTCGGCCACGCCGAGGTGCAGGTCGTCGGCCAGTCTGAGCTGCTCGGCGGGCTTGCCGTAGCCAGCGGCACGACGCCGGTCTGGATGAGCCACGGCGACAAGGTGACGACAGTTCCACCGGGGTTTGTCGTGACCGGCGCCAGCGCGGCGGCGCCCATCGCCGCCATGGAAGACCCCGCGCGGCGGTTCTACGCGGTCCAGTTCCATCCGGAGGTCACGCACACGGTCCAGGGCACCGCGCTGCTGGCGCGGTTCTGCCATGACATCTGCGGCGGCCGCGGGCTCTGGACCCCGGCCAACATCGTCGATGACGCCATTGCTGAGGCACGGGCGCAGGTCGGCGCCGGCAAGGTTGTGCTCGGGCTGTCCGGCGGCGTCGATTCCAGCGTCGTTGCCGCGCTGCTGTCCCGAGCCATCGGTGAGCAGCTGTACTGCGTATTCGTCGACAACGGCCTGCTCCGCAAGAACGAGCGTGAAGAGGTGGAAGCCGCCTTCGGGCCGAGCAACGCGCTGAAGCTGAACCTGATCGTCGTCGACGCCCGTGACGAGTTTCTCGAGGCGCTGGCCGACGAAACGGACCCGGAGCGCAAGCGCAAGATCATCGGCAACACGTTCATCGATGTCTTCGAGCGTGAAGCCAACCGGATCTCCGACGTACAGTGGTTGGCGCAGGGCACCATCTACCCGGACGTCATCGAGTCCGCGGCCAGCAAGTACGGCAAGGCGCACGTGATCAAGAGCCATCACAACGTCGGTGGCTTGCCGGAGCGGATGCACCTCAAGCTGCTGGAGCCGCTGCGCGAGCTGTTCAAGGATGAGGTCCGCAACATCGGGCGGCATCTGGGATTGTCGGATACGCTGATCGACCGACATCCATTCCCCGGTCCCGGGCTCGGCGTGCGGATTCTCGGGGCTGTGCAGCGCGACTATGCGGACGTGTTGCGGGAGGCCGACGCCATCTTCCTCGAAGAACTGCACAAAGCGGATTGGTATCACCGTGTGAGCCAGGCGTTTGCAGTGTATCTGCCGGTCAAGTCGGTGGGGGTCGTTGGTGACGCCCGCCGCTACGAGCACGTCATCGCGCTGCGCGCGGTGGAGACCGTCGATTTCATGACGGCTCGCGCCGCCCGGTTACCTTACGAGTTGATCGAAACCGTCAGCAATCGAATTGTTAATGAAATCAGTGGCATATCACGGGTTGTTTACGACTTTTCGTCGAAGCCGCCGGCCACGATCGAGTGGGAATGAACGCGGCTTTCGAGCCGCCCTGTGCAGCTACGGCCGGGTTCAGCGGCAGCAGCCGCCGCGGGATGGCGCGCCCTTCTGTCGGTGATGCAGGTGTTCGATCCGCATCCCGCCGAAGTCGTAGCCCGTAGCCAGCGCCCCGCGTAGCTCGGTGCTGCTGATGCCGTCGATCCCGAGATTCACCTGCGTCTCCTGCTCCCCGGCCGTGTGCGTTTTGAGGAAGACGATGTGTCCCTGCTGGTCCTGAATCCAGGCTAGAAGCTCGAGCAGCCGGCTCCAGCTGCGGGTGCGCAGGCTGACGAGCAGGCGTACGCTCAAGTCGTCGAGCGCAAGTTCGGTCGCATGCTCTGTCGCATGATCAATTGCACTGTGGTTCATCGGCAGTACCCGTTGTTCATAGAGCGCCGAGGGTCAAACTGATAGACGTTGAGCGAGCGTAGGAGCAGATGAGGGTAGCCAGCAGCAACGAATGTCGTACCAGAGGGTCGGTACCGTTGCGGCCGTCACCGCCGCTCGAGCGGCGAGGACATCCTCT
>JBCDGJ010000230.1:0-6986 GCA_038757945.1 Pseudomonadota bacterium | reverse complement strand
CTCGGCTGCAGCAATGACCTGCGCCACCGTTTCCCGTTCCCCCGCAGCAGCAGCTGCCTCAAGCGCCTTCATCTGCTGCATCAGCGGTTCGGCGCCAATGCTCAGGCAGCTGCCTTTGAAGGTATGGGCGGATCGACGTAGCAATGCCATGTCGCCGGCGGCAAAGTGGGCACACGTCTCGCGCCAGAGTTCATCGCACTGCGTCAGGTAATCGTTGAGGAGATCGTCGAAGTCTTCCTCCATGACATCCCGGAGCCCTTCCAGCACTTCCAGTTCAATGGCCTCAGGGAGCGACATGCGCAACCTCCTTCGGAATGTTGAATACCACTTCTGTCGTTCGCCCCTCGTTCAGGTGTCGTACGGCTGCGCAGAGCCGGTGTATCAGCTTCAGTCCGCGACCATGCAGCTCCGGCGTGGCGCCGATGTCCTGCCCGGGGAACGCGGTCGGCTCGGCCGCACGCAGGAAGCCGCGGCCAGAGTCTGTGACCAGAATCTTCAGCTCTGTAGCTGCTGAGCGATCGCCGCAGGTCAGCTCAATGCAGACCGAACCCCTGGCGGCTGCCAGGCGCCTGGTGCGGATCGCGAAGTACTCTGCAAAGCCGGCAGGACCCTCCTTCAGGGCCGAGTCGAGCCCCAGGACACCGTGTTCCAGGGCGTTGGCAAACAGCTCCGACAACACCAGACCGATGTCCCCCAGCGCCGGACGCAACGCGGGTACGCCCTGTAGCAACGGGCCCAGCACTGCAACGGGATCAAAGGCTGCCAGTGCTTCGTCACAGACCTGATAACGCATCGACCAGACCGGCGGTGCCAGCGCCGCTTCGGTCCCGACCGCGCCGGCGTCAAAGTTGAAACGGACATCCGGATCAACGACCACTTCGAAGATCGTCAGGTCATCTTCCTGAGCCCCGGTCCCGGAGAACTCGTCCAGCGCCGTCAGCACGCATGCGACCGCGCTGCTGCCCGGCGCCAGCTGATCGAGCAGATGTTGCAACCGCTCGCTGCCAAACTGTTCTTCCTGCGCATTCGACCGCTCGATAACGCCATCGGACATAAGTAGCAAGCGATCGCCGGAACGCACGCTGAGCGTTTCCGTCCGGTCGTCGAACCGTTCTCCCTGCAGGAGCCCGAGCGGTAGATGCCGAGCGGGAAGCTCCCGCGATCGGGGGTCGCCGCTGTCACTGATCAGATAGGCAGGCGGCAGCCCACCGTTCCAGTACTCGATCTGTAGGCGGGCGGGCGACAACTCGATAAAGGCGGCACAGCAGAACGTTCCGGGCGTGAGTATCTGCCCCAGGCGCTGGTTACATTCCCGCACGATGGCGCGCAGCGAATAGCCTCGGGCAGTCAGCGAATAAAAGCTCTCGGCAAGCGGCAGCGCGCCAACGGAGGCAGTAAGGCCATGGCCAGTGAAGTCACCGACCAGCACGTTGAGGGTCCCTCTCGGCGTTGGCGCTGCCAGCAGCACGTCGCCATTGAACAGCGCCAGCGGCGAGCTCAGGTAGGTGATGCCGGGTTGCTCGAGATGTTCCCGGTGCGCGATCCGATCAAAGGTTGCCTTAGCCGTTTCCTGATCGCGCAGCAGCTGCTGGCTGCTCCGGTCAATGGCGTCGCGCTGCGCCCGGAGCGTTTCATGCAGCTGTTTCTGCCGTTGCACTGCCTCAAGCTTGGCTTTCAGAATAATGCGATTGTAGGGCTTGCTCAGGAAGTCATCACCACCCGCACTCAAGCATCGCGCCAGATCCTCTGCACCCGTCAACGCGGTCAGGAAGATGACGGGGACAAACCGATCGCTCGATTCCACCTTGATCTGCTGCGCAACCTCGAAGCCATCCATGCCCGGCATCAGCGCGTCCAGCAGCACCAGCTGCGGCTGCACTTCGTGGAACAGTTCGAGTGCTTCGACGCCGTCTCTGGCTTCGACAACCCGGTACCCCTCGCCAGCAACGAAGCGGGCCAGGATGCGCCGATCCACAGGATTGTCATCGGCAACCAGAATCGGCGCGTCGTCTCCCGCCACCGGGATGGCTTGCGCTGCGGACTGCTGCATCAGAGCGATCGGATCCTGCTCAGTGAATGTCGAACAGCCGATCGAAGTTTGAGATCGAAAACGCCTTGCGAACACCCGGGCGGCAGTTCTGAATCTCGATATCCGCGCTGTCACCTCCAGCGTGGTCCCGCAGGACCAGCAGCATGCCAAGCGCTGAGCTGTCCAGGTACTCGGCATCTGTCAGGTCGATTTCGAAGCGCTCGCAGCCCAAATGGGTACTTTCATAGGCGGCACGGAAGGCTTCATGGCAGGAGAAATCGAATCGGCCGCTGACCTGGATGCGAAGGGTCCTGCTACCGGCAAGATACTCGCTGGTTATGCTCATCAAATGCTCTCGGCTGTGTTGGCTACAGGGAAAGCATAGTTCAGATTTCCGATTGCTCCCGGCGGCCTTCGAGCCAGCGACGCTCCAGTTTGCGACGTTCCCGGCGCCGCCAGCTGCGGCGCTCAGCGGCCCGCGTTTTGGTCAGCTGACGCTGCCAGCCGTCACACCGCTGCTGGGAATGGCGCAGGGTGGCTTCCGCAAGCTCGAGACGCTGCTGCGCTGCCTCGGCCAGCCCGGCAAGCTCCTCGATCCCGTTGAGCAGACGTTCCGACAGCCGCACCTGTTGGCGCAGCTGGCTGACCGCGCCGCGGAAGCTGGTCTGCGCCGACTGATACTGAGCCAGCAGCGATTCGAGCTGTGCTCGCTGGGTCATCAGCGTCTGGAGCTCGGCGCGTCGCCCCGCACACAGCCGTTCGCACTGGTCGCGTCGACGCTGTTCCAGCGTCAGCAGCAGCTCAAGCCGTTTGCTGGAGAGCATGCGGTGTACGGGTATCGGCGACGGCTCCGCGCAGAGCCGCCCTGGCCTCGGCTGCGTCAACGCGTGCTTCCGGTACCTGTTCGATGAAGGCTCGCAGCAAATCCTGGGAAGCGATCGCGCGATCCAGCTCCTGGTCGACGCCGGCCTGGTAGGCGCCCACCAGCACAAGATCGGCCTGCTCCTGGTAACGGACCCAGCGGCGCCGGAACGTGGCGGCAGCCGCGCGCCAGTCCGGATCCTGTAGGCGGTGCGCCAGCCGCGACAGGGAAACGCCGAGGTCTATGGCCGGATACAGCCCATCCTCGGCCACCTTCCGGCTGAGCACGATATGTCCGTCAAGCACTGCGCGGGCCGCGTCGACGATAGGATCATCGGGGTCGTCTTCTTCCATCAGCACCGTGTAGAACGCGGTAATCGAACCCCCATCACGGAGTGCGCCACCGCGTTCGAGCAGATTCGGCAGCAGCGTGAATACCGATGGCGGATAGCCTTTGCTGGTTGGCGGCTCGCCACTGGCGAGGCCGACTTCACGCTGCGCCTGGGCAACGCGACTGAGCGAGTCCACCAGCAGCAGTACGCGCTTGCCGGCGGCCCGTTCCTGCTCTGCGAGATCGTGAGCCAGCTCTGCAGCGCGCAGCCGCAGGCCAGGCGCATCGCTGGCCGGTGCAGCGACCACAATTACCCTGGCCTGCTGCTCCGCCAGATGTTCGGTAACGAACTCCTGTACTTCCCTGCCCCGCTCGCCGATCAGCGCGCAGACCACGACGTCTGCGCCAGGGCACCGTGCCAGCATCCCGAGCAGGACGCTCTTACCCACCCCGCTGCCGGCGAACAGCCCGATGCGCTGCCCGACGCCAACGGTCAGCAGCCCGTTGATCGCCCGTACCCCCGTATCGAATACGGTTTCTATCGGGGCACGCGACAGCGGATTGATCGGCACGGGCGGTGATCGGGACGGCTGCTGGGACAGGGCGTCATCACCATCAAAGGCGGTCCCATACCCGTTGATGACCCGCCCGTAGGTTGATGCCGGTTCCGGCACCGGAGGTGGACTACCGTCAGTGATGAGCATGTCGGGATGGAAGCCTACGTGGCTGCCGAGGGGCAGTAGCAGCGTTTCACCTTTGTCAAAACCCACGACTTCGAGCGGTATCCGCGGCGGTCGGTCTGCCGCAGCGGCAGTGCCGGGTACCGCCCAGCACCAGTCGCCCAGCCCCGCGCGCACCCCTTCAGCAACGAGCAGGAGCCCCACCTGGCGCTTGAGCGTACCAAAGCCTTCCAACAGGCTCACGTCGGCGGTTCTCGCGGTGCGTCGTTCGCGACGTCTGCATCGCCCCGCGCCGCCGGCTGTTCCGCGTCCGGCGTGAGCCCGGTGCCCGCAGCCCGGTGACCGTCGTCCTGCGGCGCTGCCCGGAGCAGCCGAGTGACGAGGGCCCGGGGATCGAACTCAGCTACCCGCGAAGGGCTGCGCAGCTGAACGGTGCCGGGGGCCAAGCCGTCATCGATCTGCACGCTCACGTCATCACGAAACTCGTTTTCCTGCCACCAGGTTTCCAGCCCTGGTGCAACGCAGACGACCAGCCCCTGAGACGGCAGCCCAACCGCTGTGACCGCTTCGTCGAGCAGCCGATCCAGCAGCTCCGGAGACCGGTTCAGCTGCTGCACGCTCAGCTCTTCGGCAAGGGTCTGCAGCAGCCAGCGCAGCAAATCACGTGCACGGGCTTTCTCGGCTCTGAGCTCGTCAACGAAGCCAACCGCCGCAGCCTTCAGCTCGGCGAGCACGGCCGCCTGCTCTGCCTGGGCCTCATCGCGCCCTTGCCGTAACCCTTCGGCGTAGCCCTGTTCCCGGGCAGCGCGTCGCTCCTCCGGCAGCACCGTCGCTGGATCGCCGGCCGCAGGGGGAACATCTGCCGTCGGCAGCACCAGCGCCGTTGCAACCCTGGCATCTCCCAGTACCGGCCAACTGTATGGGGTTGCCGCATCCGGCAGCTGGCTCACTAGACCATTTCTCCGCCGCTCCCGCCAAGCAAGATTTCGCCGGCTTCAGCAAGATTGCGCGCGGTGGCCAGAATCTCTTTCTGCGCCGCTTCGACCTCGCTGAGGCGCACCGGCCCTTTCGCTTCCATGTCGTCCTGCAGCAGTTCCGCCGCGCGCTTCGACATGTTGCCGAAGATCTTGTCCCGCAGCACTTCATCGGCCCCTTTGAGCGCCACCACCAGAAGCTCGGTGCTGATTTCCCTGAGCAGGGTCTGGATACCACGATCGTCGATGAGCAGCAGGTTCTCGAAGACGAACATCATCTCCTGAATTTCTTCCGACAGCGTTTCGTCCTGTTCCTTGATCTCACTCAGAATGGACTCGTTCTCCGCCGGAGCAATGTGGTTGAGGATATCGGCAGCTGCCTTGCGCCCGCCAAGCTCCGCATAGCGCCGGTTTTTGCTTTGATCAACCTGCTGCTCCAGCACCAGGCTCAGCTCGTTCAGCGCGGCCGGCGAAATGGAGTCGAGTTGAGCCACCCGGGTGATGACCGATCGACGCTGCTCGAGATCCGGGAAGAATGCCAACACCTCGGCAGCCTGATCGGGATCCAGGTACGACAACACGATCGCCTGGACCTGCGGATGCCCCTGCAGCACAAATTCCGCGATGGCTCGCGGTTCCATCCACCGCAGCTTTTCCAGCCCGGAGGTATTGCCGCCCTGAATCCGTTCCATGATGACCTGCGCGCGTTCGGTACCCAGCGCTTGCTGCAACAGGCCTTCCAGATAGCGATCAGAGCCAAGGGCCAGCCCCGTCTGGTCGCTGACCGATGCCAGAAACTCATCGGCGACAGCCTGCAGGCGATCCGACGGCAGGTTTTCGAGGGCGGTGATCGCCGCCCCCAGTCGCTGAACCTCCCTGGGCTCCAGGTGCCGTAGGATCTTTGCCGCCTCGGCCTCACCCAGGCCAAGCAGCAGGACCGCCGCTTCGTCTACGGTCGACACGACTAGAACCGCCCGTCGTCCGTGAGAAACGGCTGCATCTCTGCCGCCGGGGTGTTATTCATCACGACCCACCCAATGCTTCACAACCTGTGCCGCGCGCTCCGGATCATCGTTGACCAGCCCACGAATCGCTTCGAACTTGTTGCCGAGCTCCCCGCCGTCGGACGAAAGCGCTGCGGCCGGTCCCGGGAGTGCTGGTCCAGCGGCATCCTGCGCCAGCGCCTGACGCGCAGCGTTGGCTTCCGCCGCCTCGTTTTCCTGGCTCATGCGCGCCAGCGCCAGGGCCTGCTGCTCCTTGAGAATCGCACCGGCCTGGCTGACGTTACGGATCAGCGGCCGGAGCAGCCCGATCATGAGCATGAGCAAGACCAGCCCCCCGAAGACCTGCTTGATCAGCGTGCCGAACCAGCCCTGCTCCCAGAACGCTGCGGTCACCGCCGCCGGTGTGATGATCTCGGCGAACGGTTGGGCAATGACCGTAACGCTGTCCCCGCGCGCCTCGGAAAAGCCCACGGCACCTTTGACCAGCGCCTCGAAACGAGCCAGCTCGTCTGCGCTCCACGGGTTCGGCTGCGCCTCGCCGCCTTCCTCGGCCGGCGGCAGCGGCGCCCGATCCTTGATCAGCACCGATACCGACAGGCGGCCGATGGTAGCCCGCTGCTTGCGCGTGTAGCTGACGGTTCGATCAACCTCGTAGTTGCGCGTGACCTGAGACCGGGTTCGCTTCGGCTCCTGCTCAACCGTTTCCCCGTCCGCAGCCGGCGATGGACGCACAGGTTCATTGGCCAGCGCACCAGGCACGCCGACGGGCAGGACCTGCTCTCCGATCTCCATCTCTTCGGTGGAGCTTTCGCTGCGCACCGAGGTCACTTCCGGCTGATAAATCTCTGCAGCCTCCTCAGCCTGGGTAAAGTCGACGTCCGCCACCAGTTCAGTGCTGAACCCTTCGGAACCGAGGCTTGGCACCAGCAGGTTGTAAATGTTGCGCTTCAAGCGCGCTTCGACGCGCTCGACGTAGTCCAGCTCCTTCAGTGACTGGTTGACACCCGGGCTGTCGACGGTTGCCGTCAGCAGCCGGCCGGCCTGATCAACGATGGACACGTCTTCTGGATCGAGCTCCGGTACCGCGCCGGCTACCAGATTGGTGAT
>JBCDGJ010000229.1:0-7031 GCA_038757945.1 Pseudomonadota bacterium | reverse complement strand
GCCTGCCAGGTCTCGGCTGCGTAGGTCCCGTTCATCAGTGATTCGCCGGGCATCACCCGCAGCCGCCAGGGCGTTAGCCGTAGAGGATTGAAGCTCGGTGAGTCGGCATTATCCCAGCCGGGAATCATGGCCGGATCATAGGCCACCGGTGCCGGGCCATTGACGTAATAGTCCCAGATCCGGTGCTTGCTGGCAGCGTCCTCGACCCACTCGGCCGCGCACTCCGCGACGCAGGTGTCCTGGTTCGGTGTCCAGTAGTTGCAGGACAGGTAAGCGCTGGCAGTGAGATGAGCGTCCTTGATCGGTGTTCGCGCTGTTGCGATCCAGCCAACGAGCTCACCATCGATGATTTCCCAGATCGGATGCAGCACGCGCGAGCGCGGGCGTCCTTTGGCATCGACGGTGGCGACCGTGCACCAGACGATCTCGTGGGCCATGGCGATGAATTTGGGGGCGATCTCGGCAAGAGGGGTCATGCTGGCGTCTCCGTGTCGTGTTCCGGGATGCTGCCTGGGGCGTTGAACGGCGCAACCCAGACCAGCAGCAGCATGCCCGGGATCGCGAGTCCTGCACAGAGGTAGAAGAATCCGGTCCAGCCAAGCCCGGCCGCGGGAAAGCCAAGGCCGTCGAGTGCCCCGGCGACGGTTGCGGCGACGCCGCTCAGTCCTTCGGCCTGCTCGGTGCCGCTGACCAGGAAACCGGTGATCGAATTCGCCAGTACCCGGGGCACCGCGGCCAGCGCGGTCAGCAGTGCCAGCTGTGTTGCTGCCAGCGCGGGATTGGTCTCGCGGGCCATGAAGGCAACAAAGGCTGCCGTGCCGAGACCGACGCCCAGGTACTCAGCACCAACGACCAGCGCCAGCACCACCCGGTCGGCATAGGTCGTCGAGAGCCAGACGAAGCCGAAGATCGTCAGCAGCTGCACCAGCCCGAAGAGCCATAGGGCGCGGTTGATGCCGAGCCGCAGCATGATCAGCCCCCCCAGGAGTGCGCCAATGATTGCTGGCCAGAGTGCTGCGTTCTTGGCCACCAGCCCGATCTCCTGGCTGGTGAACCCGAGGTCGACGTAGAGCGCCGACGAGAGCGCCGTTGCCATGTTGTCGCCGAGCTTGTAGAGCACGATGAAGGCCAGGATCAGCGCCAGTCCGCCGTAGCCTTTCCGGTGGATGAAGTCCCGGAAGGGGTCGACGAACGAGGCCCGCAGCGTCAGCGGCCGCGCGGTGACGGCGCCAAGCCGCGGCACCCACAGGCTGACGATCGCGCCTGCGGCCATGAAGCCCGCCATGACCAGAAAGGCCTGCGCCCAGGGCATGTAGCCGGCCAGAATCAGCCCCAGCGATCCCGGGATCAGCCCGGCGAGGCGGTAGGCCTGAACGTGGATGCTGTTGCCCAGCCCGAGCTCGTGTTCCGGCAACAGCTCGCGCCGGTAGGCATCGATCTGGATATCGAGGCTGGCACTGAAGAATCCGATCAGCACCGCGCAGACCGTGATCTCGAACAGCCCGCCCGCTGGCTGATACCAGCCGATGGCGGCGATGACGCCTGCCAGGCAGAGCTGCAGCGCGAAGATCCAGTCCTGCCGGCGTGGCAGCCCCGGCAAGCTGAAGCGGTCCAGCAGCGGTGCCCAGAGGAACTTCCAGGTGTACGGCAGCTGCACCAGCGCGAGCAGGCCAATGTCCTGCAGGCTCACGCCTTCCTCCCGCAGCCAGACGGGCACCATCTGGATCAGCAGGAACAGCGGCATGCCGGAGGCGAGGCCGGTGAACACGCAGGCCAGCATGCGCCGGTTGAAGATCGCCGCCTGCCAGCGGGGGCGTTGCGCCTCGCTCTGCGCTGCGAGGTCGCTCAATCGCGGAAGTTTGAGTAGCTGAGCGGTAGCCCGAGGTTCAGCTCTTTCAACGCGGCGATTGCCGCCTGCAGATCGTCGCGTTTCTTGCCGGTCACCCGAACCTGGTCGCCCTGGATCTGAGCCTGCACCTTGAGCTTCTGCTCTTTCAGCGCCTTGACGATCTTTTTGCCGGCGTCCTTGTCGATGCCTTCCTTCAGCAGCAGCCGCTGGCGCTTCTCTTTGCCGTGTGCTTCGACTTTCTGCTTCTCCAGGCAGGCGGTATCAACTTTGCGTTTGACGAGTTTGTTGACCAGCAGGTCGTACATCTGGCCAAGCTGAAACTCTTCCTCGGCAGTCATCAGAATCGACCCCTCGCCGAGGTCGAAGCTGGCATTCACATTCCGGAAATCGAACCGGGTGCCGAGTTCCCTCGACGCCTGGTCGACCGCATTTCTGACTTCCTGAGCATCCACTTCGGATACCACGTCAAACGACGGCATGGGACTCTTAACCTCCTGGCCAACAGGCCCTGACAACCGGGCCACAATTCGCGAATAACTGGCATGCTATCATTTTTGAAAAAGCCATCCGGCAAGATTCCAAGCGCCCATGCCGCATCCGGACACACCAATTCTGGTCGTCGACGACGCCAAGTTTTCCAGCGCCATCATTGCGAAGGTGCTGCGTGCGGGTGGGTACAGCAATGTCCGGTTTACCAACAATCCTCTGCAGGCGCTGCGGTCCCTGGAAAAGCGCCGGGCGCTCATTCTCATTGCCGACTGGCTGATGCCATCGATGGACGGCATGGAGCTGACGCGGCGCGTCAAAGCGCTGGACGAAGAGCTCGATCACTTCACCTACGTCATGCTGCTCACTGCGAAGGATGAGCCGGAGGCTGTCGATAAAGGGTTTGCCGCCGGCGCAGACGACCTGCTGAGCAAAGCCAACCTGCGCAACCTGCTCCTGCAGCGGGTGCTGGCTGCGGAGCGGCTGGCGCTACGGCAGAACGAGCTGCTTCGCAGCAACCGCATCCTGCGCAAGAAGATGCGCGAGCTGCAGACGGCGGATCTGGTTGATCCCGTCACCGGCCTTGGCAACGAGAAGTTCACCATGGAACGGTTGAATGCGCTGCTGCGCCAGACCGAAGGGCGCGGCGGCGCGGCCTGCCTGCTGCTGGTGGGCATACAGAATCTCGATGTTATTGAGCAGCAGTACGAGGCCAGCGTCATTGATGAGCTGACCTCCGGCATCAGTGCCAAGATCCGCAACCTCGTCCGGCCACTGGATGTGGTGACGCATCCGGAAGGCAACATCTTCGCGGTGATCATGCAGCAGGAGGGCATCGACTCCTGTACCTCACAAAGCTTCAAGCGCCTCTTCGACAGCCTCTACATGCATTCTTTCAAGACCAGCGAGGGCTACATTCCCATTGTCGTCGGAGTGACGATCTGCGCGGCGGACGCTGGCACCGGGTTTCCAAGCCCGAAGATGTTTTTCAGCTTCGCCAAACAGTTCCTGCAGCAGTCCTACGCAACCGGCGTCATCAGCGTCAACGCCTTCGACCTCGAGCAGCTCACGCGCAGCGGGCAGGACGGCGTCGCTCCGGTTCAGGAACCGCTGTGAGCGGCGCAGATGATCAGGGGCCCGAGGCACCCGTAGGACGGTCCGGCCGGCGCATTACCCGGGTCACGACGGCAGGCGGCGATCGCGGCGAGACCTCCCTTGCGGACGGCAGCCGGATCAGCAAGCTCGACCCACGCATCGAGGCCATAGGCACCGTTGATGAGCTGAACAGCTTCGTTGGCAACCTGATCCTTGCCCTCGAGGGCCAGGAGCCCCGGCGGGACAATCTGGTTGCCACGAGCTATGAGATCCAGCAATCGCTTTTTGACCTCGGCGGGGCCCTGGCGTTTCCAGAGGGCGGCCGGTTTCCGGCCACCGATGGCCTGACTGCCTGGGTGGCGGAACTCAACGATGCGCTGCCGCCGCTGACGGAATTTGGGCGGCCCGGCGGCAACGCGGCCAGCGTTGCCGCGCACCTCTGCCGTACGGTCTGCCGTCGCGCCGAGCGCTGTCTCTGGGTGTTGCCGCCGGAAACAGAGGCCGGCGCCCAGTACCTCAACCGTTTGAGCGATTACTTCTTCGTTCTGGCCCGCACCGTGAACCAGCAGGGCCAGGAAAAGCAGTGGCGCGGTCCCGAGCAGGACTGAGCACCCCGTTTAAACTCGACGAACCACGGCGACAGGACACCAGCGGCACCTTGATCCGGCCTCGCCTGCCGGGCGGCCTGTCGAATGTTCTCGTTCGCCAGCCGTGTCCTGCTGGACGCTGGGGCGTTGAGGGGTTGACGCAGCGCCTCCGCCACAACCGCTAGTCGAGATCCTTCCGCTCGAACTCCCCCTCGATGGTGTCGCCGCCAGCGCCCCTGGTACCGCTTCCGCCAAAGGGCTCCCCAGGCCGACCCTGACCCCGGCCGACCTGCACGAACAGGTGTTTCGCCACCCAGGCGCTGATCTGCCGGCGGATCGGTGGCGTCAGCAGGGCAAAGCCAAAGGCGTCGGTGACGAAGCCCGGCGTCAGGAGCAACGGGCCGGCCACAGCCAGCATCAGCCCATCTGCCATTTCTGCGGTGGGCATGGTGCCCTGGTTCATGCGTTCCTGAGCACGCAGCAGGGTCGCCGTGCCTTGCCGGCGCAGCAGTGAAACCCCGATGACGGCTGTCAGCAGCACCAGCCCGATCGTCGGGAGCGCGCCGATCAATCCGCCCACCGTCAGCAGCAGATACATCTCTACAATGGGCGTCACGATGAAGACGACGAACAGCCAGCGGCCCAACAGGCGCTCCCGGAAACAACGAAGTGCCGACTCTCCCGCGGCGGGAAGCCGAACGCAAGGGGAGGGGCAGGGTCCGGATCGCCAGGCGGTCTGGCAGGTGGTTGCGAAGATTCCACCGGGCCGGGTGGCCAGCTACGGGCAGATCGCAGCTCTTGCGGGGTTTCCGGGGCGAGCTCGTTGGGTTGGACGCGTCCTGTCCGAGCTGCCGGCGGGCACGCGGTTGCCCTGGCATCGCGTGGTTAATGCTGCAGGGCTGATCGTCGATCGCCCGGGTGCGGCGGAGCAGCGCCGGCGCCTGGTAGCGGAGGGAGCGCTGCTGAAGGGCCGCCGTGTCGAGCGCGAGCGATTCTGGCAGGCCGGCGCAGCGGGCTGAGGGCTGGTCACCTGCGGGTCGGTCCCCTTGATGAGAGCCGATACATAAGTAATTATGTATCTGGTTCCATAAGTGGCGTACCGATGGACTTCTATCACCAGGCCGGGCTCGCGGCGCTCGGCAGCCGTCTGCGGCGCCTTGCTGAGCTGCTCGGCCAGCAGTCCCGGGGGGCGTACCCGCTGTACGGTGTCGCCATCGATCCACGCTGGTTCCCGGTGTTCTACTACCTTGCGGGCCGGCCGGCCTCGACCATTTCCGAGGTGGCCGCCGGGATCGGGCAGACGCAGCCGGCTGTCAGCCAGGTCGTGCGAAGCCTCGAAGCCGCCGGTCTGGTGGCGCGATCGAGCGAGGCCGGAGATGGCCGCAAATCATTGCTGACGTTGACGACCGAGGGCGCCGCGCTGGTGCCCCGACTGGAGGAGCAGTGCACGGATGCGTCGGAGGCGCTCCGCCATCTGCTGGGGGACGCAGGGGCCGATCTGCTGAACCTGCTGAGCCGCGTCGAAGACGGGTTGAGTGCAGAAGATCTGTTGTCCCGCATGCAGCGCGAGCGGCGCGCCCGGCGCCTCGCGGGCATGCGGCTGACGACCTTCGACGAGCGGTATCAGCCGGCCTTCCGGCAGTTGAACCTAGAGTGGATCGAGCAACACTGGACGCCGGAAGCCGCAGATTTCGAAGCCCTGGACGATCCGTTCGGCAAAATCCTCGATCCCGGCGGCTACATCGTAATGGCGCTTGACGGTGATTGCCCGGTCGGGACCTGTGCGCTGATCCCCAGGGTCGCTTCCGAGCGCGAGTTCGAGCTGGCGAAGATGTGCGTGAGCGAGCGCTGCAAAGGGCTCGGAGTCGGAGAGCAGCTCGGCCGTGCGGTTATCGCCGAGGCTCACCGTCGTGGCGCAATGGCCCTGTACCTGGAGACCAACCGCAAGCTGGTACCTGCGATCGCGCTGTACCGAAAGCTCGGTTTTCAGGAGATCGCGGCGCAGTCCTCACCCTACCAGCGGGCCAACGTCTTCATGCGCCTGGAACTCACGCACGATGACGAGGGGCGATCGACCATCAACTGATGGTCCGGAGTGGTCATCGATCGGGCCCTGCCACTCTCCCAACGACCGCTGACCCGGTCTGCCCTGTGCCTCTGGCTCTGGCCTCAGGACCGCCCGGCGGCCGGCTGCAGTGGGCGGTGTCCGCAATTTTGCGCCTCTTTTTTCCGTTGGGCCCTTGAAACTCCGAATCCCGTGTCTATAGTACCCGCCGCTGGATTAGCACTCTGGACCAGCGAGTGCTAACCATCGGCCACAAATGGGCCATTAACAGGGCAAGAACAGGGCAACTAAAGCTCGATCAACAGCTCACACGAGTCCTGAGCAATCTGGGAGAACACCTGAATGAACATTCGACCCCTTCACGACCGCGTCGTCGTGCGTCGGTTGGAAGAAGAAACCAAATCCGCCGGTGGCATCGTGCTGCCTGATTCCGCGACCGAAAAGCCGTCGCAGGGCGAAGTGCTCGCAGTGGGCAACGGCCGCATCCTCGACAACGGCGACGTCCGCCCCCTCGACGTCAAGGCGGGTGACAAGGTCATTTTCGGCCAGTACGGCGGCAGCACCGTGAAGATCGACGGCGAAGAACTGCTCGTTCTCAGCGAAAGCGAAATCTTCGGCGTGCTCGAAGGCTGAGCACCACTCAAGAATCAAGAGGAATCATAGATGAGCGCAAAAGACGTAAAGTTTGGTGATGACGCGCGCAGCCGCATGCTGGAAGGCGTCAACACCCTCGCCAACGCAGTCAAGGTCACCCTGGGCCCGAAAGGCCGCAACGTCGTTCTCGACAAGTCCTTCGGCGCACCGACCGTCACCAAAGACGGCGTGAGCGTTGCCAAGGAAATTGAGCTGGCCGACAAGTTCGAAAACATGGGCGCGCAGATGGTGAAGGAAGTCGCCAGCCAGACGTCCGACGAAGCCGGCGACGGCACCACCACGGCCACCGTTCTGG
>JBCDGJ010000228.1:0-7062 GCA_038757945.1 Pseudomonadota bacterium | reverse complement strand
TGCCGCCGGTGAGCTGCGGCAAGCTCTGGCACTGCTCGAGCAGCGGCTCAGCGCTGCTGCAGACGACATCGACAGCCTCTATCTGAAGGCGGTCACCTGCCGCTACCTGAAAACACCGGCTGAGGCCATCGCAGCCCTCGACCAGCTGAAGCGCCTTGCGCCGGCACACAGCCGCGTGCATCAGGAAGAGGGGCATTTGCGGCGGGACTGCGGAGAAGCCGACGCGGCGCTGGCTGCCTATACGCGCGCGCTTGCGCTGAATCCCGCGCTGACCGCAAGCCTGAGCTCCAGTATTGCGCTGCTGCGAGCGACGGGTCGGGAACGGCAGGCGCTGGCGCTGACTGGCCAGCTGGAGCGGGTTCAGGCGCTGCCCAATGAGCTGCAGGTGGTCATGGACCTTGTGGCGCAGAACAAGCTGCTGAAGGCCGAGGCGCTGTGCCGCAGCTTTCTCAAGGCTCGGCCTGATCACGTGCGCGCGATGCAACTGCTGGCCGACATTGGAATGCGCCTCGGCGTCCTCGATGAGGCCGAGTTTCTGCTGGAAAGCGCGGTCGCATTTGCACCTGACGATCTGCCGGTGCAGATGGACTACGTCCAGGTGCTGCGCAAGCGGCAGAAGTTTGAAGCGGCCCTCAGCCAGGCGCAGCGGCTGCTGGCGGCGCATCCCGGCAACCTGCAGCTCAAGTCTCTCTGCGCCATCGAGCACATGCAGACCGGGGACTTCGACCGCGCCCTGGCACTGCTCGATGAGGTCCTCCTGCAACTGCCGGAAGACGCCCGCACGCTGGTCACGAAGGGCCATGCGCTGAAAACCAGCGGTCATGCCGATGCTGCGGTCGCTGCATACCGAAGCGCTATCGACGCGCACCCGACGCATGGCGAGTCCTACTATTCCCTCGCCAACCTCAAGGTTTACCGTTTTACGGACGATGAGGTGCAGCGTATGGAGACTGTGGTGCAGGATCCCAACCTTGGGCTGATGGACCGGGTGTATCTGAACTTCGCGCTGGCGAAAGCCTGCGAAGATCGCGGTGACTACGCGAAAGCGTTTGTGGCGTACGCCGACGGTAACGGCCTCAAGAAGGCGCAAAGCCGCTACGACGCGGCGCAGATGCACGAAGAGTTTCAGGCGCTGAAACGGGTCTGCGATCCGGCTTTTTTTCAGGAGCGTTCGGGCTATGGTGCCGCGAACGGCGATCCGATCTTTATTCTCGGCCTGCCGCGCGCCGGTTCGACGCTGCTCGAGCAGATCCTGTCGTCGCACAGCCAGGTCGACGGTACGCTTGAACTGCCCGACATTCTTTCGCTGTCACAGCGGCTGCGGCGACGACCGCAGGGTGGGGGCTACCCCGAGGTGCTGCGCAGCTTGAGCGCTCAAGACTGCGAGAGTTTCGGCAGGCAGTACCTCGAGGATACACGGATTCACCGGGGCGACGCGCCGTTCTTCATTGATAAGATGCCGAACAACTTCCGGCACATTGGTCTGATCCGACTGATTCTGCCGAATGCCAAAATCATTGACGCTCGACGGGAACCCATGGCGTGCTGCTTCAGCGGCTTCAAGCAACTGTTTGCGGAAGGTCAGGAGTTTTCCTATGACCTCACAGACATTGGTCGCTACTACCGCGATTACGTCGACCTGATGGCACACTGGGACGTCGCGCTGCCTGGCCAGGTGCTGCGTGTCGAACACGAATCGGTGGTTGCTGATCTGGAAACGCAGGTGCGTCGCATGCTCGAATTCTGTGGTCTGCCGTTCGAAGCTGCCTGCCTTCGCTATTACGAAACCAGACGCAACGTGCGAACGCCGAGCTCGGAGCAGGTCCGCCAGCCGATCTTTACCGACAGCATTGATCAGTGGCGTCGCTTTGAGCGCTGGCTCGATCCGCTGAAAATGGCACTGGAGGGAGTCGACGTTGCCTGAACCAACAACCGAAGGCGCGCAGCTCGAACCTGCCGTGGAAGCCGCGCGGAATGCGGAGGCCGACGCCGTGGGGGATCCGGCACCGGTCGATCGTCCTGTTTTCCTGGGTTCGGTCCTGGTTCTCGGGCTGATCGTGGGTGGGTCCGCGGTGGCGCCGGAGTATGCGGGCTCGCTCTTTGACAGCGTGCAGCGGGGTATCGTCGCCAATGGCAGCTGGTACTACGTGCTGGTGGTTGCCATCGTGCTCGTCAGTACCTTTGCGGTCGCGCTGACCCGTTTTGGCGAGATCAAGCTCGGGCCGGACCATTCGGAGCCCGAGTATTCGCTCGTGTCCTGGTTTGCGATGCTATTCGCCGCCGGAATGGGCATCGGATTGATGTTCTTCGGCGTCGCCGAGCCGATCAATCACTTTCTTGCGCCACCGCAGGGCGCTGGCGGCACCATTGATGCCGCCCGAGAGTCAATGAAGCTCACGTTTTTTCACTGGGGGCTGCACGCCTGGGCGACCTACGCCATCGTTGCCGTCATCCTCGCGTACTTCGCCTTTCGCCACGGGTTGCCGCTTACGCTGCGCTCGGCGCTGTACCCGCTGATCGGCGAGCGCATCTACGGCCCGATCGGGACCGCGGTCGACGTCTTTGCGATTCTGAGCACGACATTTGGCGTCGCGACATCGCTCGGGCTTGGTGTGGAGCAGATCAACTCCGGGCTCAACATCGTCTTCGGCGTACCTAAGGGCGTAGCGGTGCAGATCGGGCTGGTCGTTCTGACTACGGCACTGGCGACGGTCTCGGTTGTGCTCGGGCTTGATGCTGGGATCAAGCGCCTGTCGGAGATCAACATCATTCTCGCGATTGCGTTGCTGGTGGGCGTGCTTGCCTTCGGGCCAACAGTCTACCTGCTGCAGATGTTCATCCAGAACACCGGAGGTTATCTGGGTGACCTGGTCGGCAAGACCTTCAACCTCTACGCCTACGAGCCGACGGACTGGCTCGGCGGCTGGACAATCTTCTACTGGGGCTGGTGGATCAGCTGGGCCCCGTTTGTGGGTCTCTTCATTGCCCGGATCTCGCGCGGGCGTACGCTCCGTGAGTTCGTCTTTGGTGCCCTGGCCGCCCCGACGCTGTTCACGCTGCTCTGGATGACCGTGTTCGGCAACTCCGCCATCGCGCTGGTGCTCGATCAGAATATGACTGAGCTCGCCACCGCCGTGCAGGAGGATGAGTCGGTTGCGCTGTTCAAGTTTCTGGAGAGTTTCCCGGCGGCGTCGGTGCTTTCCATGGTAGCTGTGGCCATGGTCGTCGTGTTTTTCGTAACGTCCGCCGATTCCGGAGCGATGGTGCTCAACATGCTGTCCTCTAATGGCCGCGACGACACGCCGCTGCCGCGGCGGGTATTCTGGATGGCGATGATCGGCGTAACGGCGCTCGTGCTGATGCTCGCCGGCGGCCTGCCTGCGCTGCAGACCGCAGCGATCGCCAGTGCGTTGCCCTTTTCCGCGGTAATCCTGGTGGCGATCTGGGGCTTCGTCCGGGCGCTGTCAATCGACCATGCGAAACGTCAGACCCTGGCGCTTGGCACCATTGGTCCAACGGTGGGCGCGGGGATAGCGGATTGGAAAGCCCGCCTCGGCAACCTGCTCCAGTATCCTACCGAAGCTGCGGTAGGTGCATACATCGGGCAGACGGCGATCGAGGCCATGCGACTGTTTGCCGAGGAGCTCAAGGCGCACGGGTTGGCCGTCGAAGTGGAAGCCCTGTCGTCGACGAACGTCCGGCTGAGCGTGCTCCATGGTGACGAGGTCGACTTTCAGTATGCGGTCGTCGGACGGTTTCACCACAAGCCCAGCGCTCATCTGTCCGGTGACCGGACTGGCGGCGAGGGCGGCTACTTTCGCGCGGAAGTCCAGCTGAACGAGGGCAGCCAGAACTACGACGTGATGGGTTGGACGCAGCAGCAGGTGCTGAACGATATCCTCGAGCAGTACGAGAAGCATCTCCACTTCCTGCATGTGCTGCGATGAAGGAGCAGCCCCCTCCGGGCAGCACGTGCTGACCGCGGGTAAGAGCACTGATCGCGCCCTTACTCGGCCTCGGCCGCTGCTGGCGGTCGAGTGGCCAGCTGCGTCGGGCGACAGCTGCGGCCTTTGAGCAGAGAACCAAACTCGGCGCGCTGTGCTGGACTCAACTTTCGGTTAGCCCACCAGGCAGCGTGCTGATCCAAGGGCGCGGCGGGATCAACGACGATTCCCCAGAGCGGCGCGATGCGGTTGGGCAGATTCGCGTAACGCACGTCGATCACGAGCGACTCGAGGCCGCTGTCCAGGCGGGCGATGTAGCCGGTGGAGAACCATCGGAAGCGTTCGATGTCGCGAGCCTGCTGATGCTGCGGCGGCAGCTCGCGGAAATCCCTGGCCAGCTCGAGCTCGGCAATTCGTTCGCCGCCACAGTGGCTCACGTCACCCGCCGCGTGATGGCCGTCTACGAAGAAGTGACCCTCGTGGGCGTAGACCGACTTCCAGAGCACCAGGTTACCGAATGCCGGCTTGACGAGGAGGCGCTCGGGCTGATGCTGACGGGTCCGTGCCAGCGTCTCGGCAGCGTCGGTAACGCGAAGTTGCTGCCAGAAGCCGATACCGAGGTAGGTGAATGCCCAGCCGAGCCCGGCGGTGGCGAGCAGCCGACGCTGTTTTTTTAAAGCGAGCACGACCGTTGCCAGCAGCGGGAGCGTAAACAGCGGGTCGATCACTGAGATCAGGTTCCAGCTGATGCGGACATCGGAGAAGGGCCATAGCAGCTGCGTGCCATAGGACGTGCAGGCGTCGAGCAGGCCGTGCGTCGCATAGCCCGCAAAGCTCGCGAGGTAAGCCCGGGCAAACGGCAAGGGCTGCTTCGGAAGCCAGAACAGGACCAGGGTGATGAGCAGTGCACCGAAAGGGATAAACAAGAGGCTGTGGCTGAACTGCCGGTGATAGACCAGAAACAGCAGCGGGTCGCTTCGGGAGCTGATCAGGACATCCAGGTCTGGCGCCATCCCGGCCACGATCCCAAAGAAAGCCAGCCATCCGAGCTGGGCGCGTTGCGTCGCTTGTGCACAGGCCGCGCCGAGCGTGGCTTGGCTGATTGGATCCATGGCTTGACTACGGTGTTAGACAGGAAGTGGCGGGAGTTTAGCCGCCCCGCCGCGGAGTGCGCGTCGCTCCGTCGAAAGCGGGAGCGCCGGGTCAGAAACGATCGACGACATTGTCCACTAGCGCAGCGGCAACCCAGGCCAGTGGGGGAATGATCACGTAGACGATCGCCCGGGTGATCAGCCTGGTATTCAGAGGCCAGTCGGGTATGGCGGCGATACGGTCGCGGTGCCCCAGCAGCAGCTCGAGCGGTTCGACGTCGGATCGATCCATCGCGTCGAGTGTCTTGTTCAGGCTCGCGATCCGGGCCGTCTTTGCTGCCCGGATGCTGCGCCGGGCACCGAGCAATGGCAGCAGGAACAGGTAGAGCGCAACCGGCACGCCGATCGCGATCCCCCAGACATAGTTTTCGAGCCGGAACTCGGCATCGAGGGATTGCAGGGGCATGAGCGCCAGGGCACCGGCAACGATCAGCACGTCCAGGGTGGCTACCCGGGCCAGCGGCTGCAGCCGATCCAGACGGTGCAGATCGACGGGCAGGCTGGCGCCGAGCCGCGCGGTCTGCAGGCTGATTGGCAGCCACCAGCTCAACATCAGCGCAACTGCGGCCCAGAGCAGGCAGTTCCCGAGCACGAAAGCCAGATCAAAGGGGTGCGGGCTGAGGCTGCTGAACGTCTCGAAGACGAAGTAGTTCTGGCTCAGGCCGAACACGGCACCGATGCCGAGGCTCAGCCAGCTCCAACGCGGAGCCCGGTGCAGCCGCTCACCAACGCTCGTCAATGCCGCCGATGCGGCGTAGGGCTCGAGCTCCTTCAGCAGCCAGCGGGTGCGGCGATACAGCAGCGTTGCCATCAGCAGCTGATACGCGGGCATCAGCACGAACAGAAGGCTGGTGCCGATGGCCTGGCGGATGGGGATGGCGCTACGGATGTAGTCGCCGCCGCGTCCCGCGCTGAGCCAGAACACGAGGCCCAGCACGCAGAGAACAATTAACGGTGCCAGGGCGGGTGCCAGCGGGTGGGCCCAACGATCGGTCCAGCGGAAGAACCAGCTGAGTGTCATGAGCTAAAGGAGCTGGCGACGCCTGTACCGCGATGCAGGCACCGCACCGCAAGCCTGCGACCGCGCGCGCGGTCGCCGGATGCAAGCCTTGATTCGCTGCGGAGCCGTCGCTGCAGGCGTGTGGCCTGCAGCGCTCTGGAACCGGGGCGGAAGCCGGGCGTCAGCTGACGGAGCGCTTGCGTCCCGGTGCATGGCGCTCGCCGAGAACCGGACCCCAATCGCTGCTCAAGGCCTGGCGCAGCTGGCTCGTCGCCTCCCAGCCGATCCGCTGCGACAGCGTCTGCTCTGCTTCACGCAGCGACTCGAGGGCAGCGTTGATCAGCACCGAGCCCTTCTCGCTAAAGACGATGCGGTTTGCACGGCGGTCGTCAGGGTCGGGAATCTGGGTGACCAGCTCGTCCCGCTCCAGCTCGTTGATCTGCTGCTGAATGGCCTGCCGGCTGACGCCGAGCACGCGGGCCAGCTCGGCTGCGCGCGTTATGCCGTTGGAGATATTGATCAGGATCATGGTCTGAGTGCGGGTGCGCGGTGCGTACCCGGCCTGCTGCAGACCGTTCTGCAGGCTTTCGTCCATCCAGTAATACGCCCGCAACAGCGACCGCATCAGTACTTCGTTAGAGTGATTGTCCATCATCTTGCCTCATCATGCTGTCGCCGGTCGGACAGATCGAACCTATCGATCTTCACGACCAGTAGCAGGTGCCTGTCGGCGGGTTGTCGGTTTCAGAGAACCCCTGGCTGAGCATCTCTCGCTCGTGTTTCGCCCATCGTGTCCGCCCTGTGGCACCCACTGGCTGTCTGCTGCCCGCAGCCTCGCTGTCGCCCGACAGTCGCGCGAGCGTGAACTGTCGATACTTCGACAGAGGTTCCCTAGTATTGTTTCTTAACATAAGTCGGTAGGCAACCTGCGATTTGCACCAGTGTCCTACACCATTTCGGAGCGCTG
>JBCDGJ010000227.1:0-7110 GCA_038757945.1 Pseudomonadota bacterium | reverse complement strand
GCAGCCGCTCTTCCCGGACCACCGCTGGTATGACATGGCCATCTACGCCGTGTATCCCCCGACGCGCCACCTCTCCTCACGCGTCCGCCTGTTCATCGATTTTCTCACCGAGCGCTTCGGCGACGCGCCCTACTGGAACGCGTTTCTCTACACGCCGGACGCAAGAGGCTGAGACGCAGCCAGCTTGCTGCTACCAACTCGCCGAAACGGTTCGGAACGCGCAGGCTTCAGCCGACCGTGAGCGGCACACGCCGATAGCGGTGCCATCCTGGCATGGCCTGCAGCTCGAGCTCCGTCGGGTCGACCGCCAGGTGCAGATCATCGAACCGTTCAATCAGCCGGCCGAGCGCAATGCGAGCTTCCGCTCGTGCCAGATGGGCACCGAGACAGAAGTGCACGCCATGACCGAAGCCCAGATGCCGATTCGGCGAACGGCGGATGTCGAAGCGCTGCGGCGACTCGAAGACGCGCGGATCATGGTTTGCAGCAGCCAGCAGCGGCATGATCGGCTTGCCCCTCGGAATGGTGATCCCGTGCAGCCGCAGATCTTCGTTCGCGTAACCCGGCTTAGTGCTCTGTATGGGTCCGCGGTGCCGCAGAATTTCTTCAACCGCGGAATCGATCAGGGTCGGTTGCGAACGCAACAGGTCGAGCTGATCGGGATGCTCGAGCAATGTCAGCACCCCGTTGCTGATCAGGTGGACCGTGGTTTCAAAGCCGCCGATCATGAGCAGAAACACCATGGCCACGATCTCGTCCTCGGTCAGCCGATCGCCCTCGTCCTCGGCTTCGATGAGCGACGTCAGAATGTCATCCCCAGGTGACTGCTGCTTGGCACGCACCAGCTCGCGCACGAAGCGAACCGCAGCGGGAAGATCTCTCAGCAGCGTCTTGATCATGCGCCAGCCGCTGAAGCCTTCCGTGAGCACGCCGAGCGACTGCTGGAACCGCATTCGATCCTGCTCCGGCACACCCATCATGTCACCGATCATCCGCAGCGGGATCGGGAGTGCATAGGCGGACTGCAGCTCGAAGGACCGTTGCTTCGCAAGCTCATCGAGCAGCACTTCGGTATGGGTGGCAATCTGCTGCTCGAGCCGCTCGATCGCCTGCGGCTGGAACGCCCGCCGGACCAGCTCGCGCAGGCGCCGGTGCTTCGGATCGTCCTCCTGAATCATGCTTTCGGCGAGTGGGCGTACCGACTTCGGCAGCGGAATCGGAAAGCGGCTGCCGCCGGTCGCCGTCGTTCGGTTGCGATAGACCCTGGGGTCTTTGAGAAAGGTGGTGCAGTCATCGTAGCGTGCAACGGTATACACCGTCAGCGCGCTGATGCGGGCCCGGTGCACGGGCTGCTCTTCGCGAATGCGCTCGAGCCATTCGAACTTCGACTGCGTGAACGCCTGAGACGCCAGGTTCACGGGCTGGGACAGATCAATCAAGAGAAGGCTCCTCGCGCCATTGCACCATCACTCGAGGTCCCGGCGATCAAGATAACGCGCCTCGCGCAGCTGCGGAAACAGCCAGGCCCAGCACCCGGCCACGACCATGGCGCCGACGCCGCCGAACACCACCGCCGGCACGGCGCCAATCCAGGCCGCCATGAACCCGGCCCGGAACTCGCCCAGCTCGTTGGAGGCCCCGAGAAAAACCATGTTGACCGCGTTGACCCGACCCCGGACCTCATCGGGCGTCCACAGCTGCAACAGCGTTTCCCGGATGTAGACGCTGACCATGTCGGCGGCGCCAACCAGCAACAGGGCCAGCACCGAGAGCCAGGTGACCGTAGACAATCCGAAGAGCACCGTGAAGGCTCCGAAGAGTCCGACGCAAAAAAACATGATGCGCCCGGCATGGTCTCTGACCGGGGACGCCGCAAGATAGGCAGCCATGAGCAGCGCGCCGATTCCCGGTGCTGCACGCAGCAGGCCAAGCCCCGTTGGCCCCAGATCCAGCACATCACGCGCATAGACGGGCAGCAGCGCCACCGCACCACCGAGCAGCACCGCAAAGAGATCCAGCGAGATCGCACCCAGCACCACCTTTTCGCGACGGATGTAGCGTAAGCCGTCGAACACGGAGCTGTAGGTCACCTTGTTCGCCGTCGCCCGCTGCGCCGGTTGTGGCACCAGCAGTATCAGGACCAGCGCCAGGCCGAAGAGCGCGATGGCCGCAGCATAGGCAAGGTTCGCACCCAGCCCGTACAGCAACCCGCCGAGCACCGGTCCGCCGATGGTCGCCACCTGCCAGGCCGAGGAGTTCCAGGCCACGGCATTCGGGAACACGCGCTGCGGCACCAGGTTTACGACCAGCGACTGCGACGCCGGGCCGAAGAATGCGCGAGCCGTTCCAAAACCCACCAGCGCTATGAACACCGGCACCGGAGAAGTCAGGCCGCGCCAGGAGAAATACAGGATCGCGCCCCCACACAGCATCTGCGCAACGACGGCGAGGGCCATGACGTTACGGCGGCCGAAACGATCCGCAACGCTGCCGGTCACCAGCGCAAACAGCAGCAACGGCAGAAACTGCACCAGGCCGATGATGCCGAGGTCGGCCGGATTCCGCGTCAGATCGTAGATCTGCCACGCCACGGCAACGGCCACGATCTGAATGGCCAGCGTCGAACACAGGCGCGCTGTCCAGTAGCGCGCGTAAGGCGCGAAGGTGAACGCTTCGAAACGACCCGGCTCGGTCGTCGGTACTGTCGGGGTCATCACTCGTACCGTGCAACTGGCGCGATTCAGGAGGCGCGATCATTCCGCAGCGCGCAGTGCCTGTCCACGGCAACGCCTGGCGCCGGCATACCTGGGCAGATGCTCTCAAGGCGCGTACCTTAGACGTCGGCTACCCAAAAATCCCGCAGCAGGAGGACCTTCCGATGTCTGACGCACGAGGGGCCACGGTGAACCACCTGGATGAGGTTCGCGCCATTCTCAAGCCGACGCTCGACTTCGAGCTCAAAGCGGTAACCGAAACGTTCTATGAAGAACTCGGTGACTTCGCGGGGCGCACGCTGGTGTCGCAGTTCAGCTGGGATGCACCCTGGGGTGTCTGGGAAATGCACCCCGCAGGCGATGAGCTGGTCTACCTGCTGGAGGGCGATACGGACTTCATCCTGCGCCTGGACGGCGACGACCGGCGCCATCGGCTGAGCGAACCCGGTAGCTATGTGATCGTACCGAAAGGCGTCTGGCACACCGCGGAACCGCACCGGCCAAGCCGGGCGCTGTTTGTCACGCCGGGCCAGGGAACGCAGAACGTGGAGTCGCCCCCCGTTTGATCGTCAGCAGCCGAGCTACCCGCTCGGCCATTCTGGTATGGGTGCGCTCGCAGCGCACCCGCAGCGGACGCCCGCCGCTGCGGATTCGGCTGATCGAACGGCAGCCCTAGGGCACGCGCCCCTCGATGTAGTCATCGATCAGCTCGTGATACCGCCGGATCCGCTTCTCCTGATTGGCCAGGTAGACGCCCTTGAAACCCCGTGAGCGGAAACCGCGCTGCTGCGTGACGAAAACGGCAACGTCTTCTTCGATGGCCGGTCCGATGGAGTCCTCGGGATAGGACAGCAGGCTGACGTCGACTTCGCCGGTGTCGGGATTCGCGTTCTCGAGATTGCCTTCCATGCGCGAACGGTTAATTGACGGCTCCTCGAGCGACGCGGGGCTCGAGTACCACCAGTTGTCGAACAGGCACTGGCCAGGATCGTCCGGATGCGGGCGCGCCCGCAGGAAGTGGAAACCGTCGGACCACAGCGATACCGCAAAATTAGGGAACAGCGTGTAGTGAAACGCGTCGGTCAGCTGCTCCGGCGGGACATTGCCGTAGTGCGTATAGCCCCGGTCCGGTCCCAACTTGCGCTTGGCGTCCTGAATCGCTTCGCGCGTGTCCTCGGGTCGGCCCTTGTATTCGGCCGGATCGATATCCCAGTACTTCAGCGTGCTCAGCAACGGTTCAATGATGTTGCCATCCGCATCGGTCTGGCCGGCCCCGTAGCCGCCCTTCATGACCATCCGATTGTGGCCCTCATCCGAGAGATCGAAGCGGGTTTCCTTGTAGTAAGTGTTGATGTTGCCGCGGATCTGCTTGCGATCCGTATTCGGCGTGGCGCCCATGTGCACGGTCGGCACGTGGTAGGACTCGTTAAAGTTGTCGAGCACCACCTTCCAGTTGCACGGCAGCCACATGGTGTTCGCCATGGTGCGCTTCCAGGTGTGGACCTCGCGCTTTTCCCACTCGTCCCAGATTGGTCCGAGGTACTCCTTCAGGGGCTTCGCCTCGGGATCCATGTTGACCCAGATGAAACCGGCAAAGGTCTCGCAGGGAATCTCGGCGAGGCGCACCTTGCCGCAGGGATTGCCTTCAGGAAAGTCATCCTTGTCCGGCGCAAAGTTCAGCTCACCATCGGGCAGAAATGCCCAGCTGTGATACTTGCAGACGAACCGGCTGCGGACATGGCCCCGAGTGTCGCTGACGAGCGGATTACCCCGATGCTGACAGACGTTGTAGAACGCCTTCACACCCCCATCCTTCTGGCGAACCATCAGGATCTCTTCAGGCCCGACCGGCTCCATCTGCCAGTCGTTAGCGTTGGGAATCTGGGCCTCGCGACCGAGCAGCAGCCAGGTCTTCGTCCACATGCCTTCCCACTCTTTCGCAAAGAACTCCCGGGACGTGTAACGGTTCCCCGGAATGGTGTGGCCCCGGGTTTCCTGGTCCGGCCACTTGATCAGTTCGGCCGGCGTATCGAGCGCCGATGGGTCTGATTGTGCTTCCGCCATGCTCTTTCTCCTCGGGTTTCCCCCTGACCTCGACAAAACTAGAACAGGCCTGTCGGGCTTTGCAACTTTTTGCCCCGCTACGCCTTCGCACGGCTTTCACCTGCTCTAGCCGGGCCTTCAAATAAGGGAATAGTCCCGGATGGCGCTTCAAACGTCCGTCGGAACAAACGCCTCGACGCCCAGACAGCGTGCCAACTTGCTCATAAGCTCCTGCTCGCCAGCCCTCTGGTACAGCAATCCGCTGCCAGGAATGATCACCAGAATTGCCGCGAGCAGCAGGTCCGCCAGCCCGAAGCCGCCGAGGATCAACGCTGTCAGCCCTGCCAGCAGGCCAGCAGCCGCGCCTGCTCTGGGGACCAGCGCGGGCAGCGGACCCCACATCAGCCGCAGCACAACTTCGCTCCGGGCGCCTCGGGAAAGGATCGTGACTTCAGCAGCTGCGGGAAACGTGCCTGGAAAGCGCCGCAACCAGAACTTCGGCGGCTGGCGGTCGGCCGCGAACTCGAGGCCATCGCCCACGGCGTCGATCAGCTTCTGCTTGAGCTCAGCTTCGGGAAAACCTGTCTCTGCACCGACTTGCATCTGCTGTTGCACACCACCCGACGATAACCCGGCGCGACTCTTTCAACGGTTAGCGCAGATCTTCGACCCATATCGGGGGCATCTTGCCCTCTGGATCGCGCAGGATTTCGATCGTGCCGCCAACGGGATAGCGGGCCTGGATCTCCTTCCCGTGCTTAAACGTCTCTTTCAGTTCGCCGTTCGGATCTTCCCACAAGAGTTTGTAGGCCTGCTTGCGCGAACTGGACGCATCGATGATATCGACCACCCGGGCTGTAGACCGCTCGCCGTTGGCGTACACCCGCAAGGCAGCCCCGGCGTGGAGCCACGGACCCCGGATGAGAAAGGCACCGAAGGCCAACGCCAGCAGCCCAAAAAAGCGCAGCTGTTTCCCTGGCCAGGATTTTGTCCAGAACGGCGCGACCCAGAAGGTGTCCGGGTCGTCCGGCAGGTATTTGATCGGTACGGTCTGCCCTTCGGAGAGTTTTGAGTAGAACCAATAGGAAACGCCTTCCGAGCCGCTGTACGGCTTGCCTTCCGCCAAAAACTCGACGTACACGGAATAGCCGCTTTCCGTGGTCCCGTCCCCCCGCCGGTAGCTCGACTCCCTGAGCAGGGTCACGGTTGCATCGGTTTCAATCGCCGTGCTCTGGCTACGCGCAAAGAGCGCCGCAGCCGTGTACGCGCTGGCGACCAGCAAAAGCCCAGCCACAACACAGAGCAGGCCGAACCAGCCGTTGTAGCGCCAGAACAGCGACAGACGCGATGCAGGAACAGCACTCATCCAAAACCCTCTACTACGGAGCACACCGGCAACTCAAAATGAGCGTGCCTCTGGGCATCAGGAAATGCAAACCAGCCGCGGCAGAACAAGCCGATTCACCCTACCGGGGCGTGATACCCTGCGACGCCCTGCACGGGTATGGACAAGGTTGTCAGCACAATGAACCAGAGCATCATCCGGAGCCTGCTGTTAGCCATTCTGCTGCTGCAGACCGCCTGCAGCCGCGACCTTTCCGTTTCTACCGTGCTTCCTGCCTCCAGCAGCCTCCGGCCGGGCGACAAGGTCTATCTGGCTGATCAGGAAGTTGGCACCGTGCGCGCGATCGAAGTCAGCGAAGCAACGTCCGGCATCGCAGTGACTATCGATATCGAGGCGGAACAGGCGCAGCGGGTGCAGTCGAACGCGGTCGCGTACACCGCGCTCGAAGGCCAGCCAGCGCTGGTGCTGAGCAATCCCTCCGAGCCCGCCGATCCGGTTGCGCCGGGCGGCCGGCTGCGGGGGCTTTCGCCTCTGGAAGCGGCCCTCTGGCGGGGCGGCGATGCCGCCCAGATTGTCGCCGGGATCGTTGATCAGTTCGGACGCAAAGTTGCGGACTACCTAAAGGGCGAAGAGTGGACGCAGGCCCAGGCTGAGGTTGAAGCCGAGATCGCCGGGTTGGCCGACGACTCCCGGCAGGCCGCCGAAACGGTGCTGGATACCGTCGGGGCGCTGTTCGATACCGTCGGCGATCGTGCTGCAGAAGGAGCCAACCTGCTGGCCGACGAGCTGGCTTCGATCAGGACCGAAATCGAACGGCTTGAAGTCGAAGGCCATGAGCAGCTTGCAACCGCGCTGCGGCGGCTGCTCGAGCGCCTTGAGAAAATCGCACAGCCAGAAGCGCAGTCGCCTGCCCCAACCCGCGAGGTCTGAACCACGCTGCAGGAAGTGGCCTCAGCTGTTCACCCCGGCAATCGGCGGCCAACGATCCAGGTAAACCTGCAGCAGTTC
>JBCDGJ010000226.1:0-7113 GCA_038757945.1 Pseudomonadota bacterium | reverse complement strand
GCGGTCCGGCCGGGCGCTGGTCGCAAACAGTCGCCAGCAGGCAGCTCCGGCGACCAGGCACAGCCCCAGCGTGAGGCCCGCCCAGTAGCCGTAGACACCGAGCTCGGGCAGTCCCAGGTAGCCCTCGCCGAGGGCCACGGCAACCGGCAGCGCAATCACCCAGAACCCGACGAGGCCGTACACCATCGATGCCGTCGTGTCCTTGTAGCCGCGCAGCGCACCAATTGCCACCGCATTGGTGTCGTCGAAGATCTGGTACACGGCAACAAACAGGATCAGCGCCGTCGCGATCCCCTGCACGGCCGGATCAAGGGTGTAGATCGACACCAGCCACTGCCGTCCAAGCACTAGCAGCAGGCTGACCAGCACGCCGTAGATCAGCGCCAGCCGCAGTGCCAGCATGCAGACCTGGCGCGCCGCCGGGAGGTTGCCGGCCCCAACGAAGTAGCCAACCCGAATGCTGGCCGCACCGCCAAGGCCCATGGGCAGCACGTAGGTCAGCCAGTTGATGTTGCCGACAATGCTGTGCGCAGCCAGATCGATGACGCCGATGCGGCTGATCATGAGGCTGATGACGGAAAAGATCACCATCTCCGCAAAAATGGCAAAGCCGATCGGTAGACCCACCCGCACCAGCTCCAGCAGCGGAGCAAACCGCGGCCATTCGAACCGGCTGAACACCCCCAGTACCCGGAAGAACGGTTGCCGCACGAAGAACACCATGAGGGAGAGCTCGATCCAGAAGACCACAGCCGTCGCATGCCCACAGCCGACCCCGCCGAGCTCGGGAAAACCGAACTTGCCATAGATCCAGGCGTAGTTCAGTACCCCGTTGATAGGCACCACGGCTCCGGCAATCAGCATGCCCGGCAACGTCTGGCCGAGGCCCTCACAGACCTGCCGCAGCGCAACGTAGAGGACCACCGCAGGCACACCCCAGGACGCGGCGCGCAGATAGTCCGCGGCGATGCGCACGACCGCTTCGTCGGCGACGCCAACGAGCCGCAAAAAGGGTTCGGCACTGCGCAGCAGCCCCACCATCAGCAGCGACGCCAGGGCCGCGAGCCACAAGCCCTGCCGAACATAGCCGCCACTGCCCTGCAGATCTCCGCGCCCGCGCAGCTGCGCGATAACCGGAGTCAGCGCCATGGTGACACCGGTCAGGAGCAGGAAGATCGGCCACATCAGATTGCCGGCCAGCTGCACACCTCCGAGGTCGGCAGCCCCATACCGCCCCGCCATGAGCGTATCCAGAAAACCGGTCGCCATGATGAAAAACTGCGCCAGCATCATCGGCCAGGCGAGCCGCAGCAACGCCTGCCACTCCCCGCTGCCCGGGGCCGGGCCAGACCCTGCCGCAACAGCAGAGGCAGCCGTCGGGCCCTCCGCCGGGCCCGGCTCTGTCGCCTCGTTTACGCTCAAGGTCGGGTCATCACAGCATCACGCCACAAACTCGAAATCGGCTGGGTCCGGATCCAGCGTCCGCTGCCAGAAATCGATCAGCGCGAAGGGCCAGTTCTGGGTGACGCGCCCGGCCTCGTTGCGATACCAGGTGTTGGCTTTGGAAATACCCCAGGCCATGTTCGCGTTCGCCGCATCAACCTCGGCGTTGTATGCATCATGGACCGTGCGGCGCGGCTCCAGCGACCGGGCATCGCGTTCGATCAGCATGCGCAGACAGCCGACGATGTAGCGCACCTCGCATTCGCTGAAAAAGATGATGCTGCCGTTGACCACGATGTTTGTGTTCGGCCCGTAGGTGCAGAACAGGTTCGGGTAGCCTGGAATCGTAATGCCCAGGTAGGCCCGGGGATCACCCTGCCACTCCTCCTGCAGGCTCCGGCCGTTACGACCGATCACCTCCATCGGCCACAGGAACTTGCTGGCCTTGAATCCCGTGCCGTAGATCAGCACGTCGCACTCGTGCAACGCGCCGCTCTGCATACGAACGCCGTCCGCCTCGACCGCAGCAATCGGGTCGACATCGAGAAGGACATTGTCGCGCTTCAGGGTGCGCAGCCAGGTGCCGTCATCGAAGAGGATCCGCTTGCCGCCCGGCGGATAGGCCGGCACGCACTTGGCGCGCAGCTCAGCGTCGTTGCCCACGCACTCTTCGATGTGTTCGGTCAGTATCTGTCGCAGCTCGTCGTTTTTCGCCGAGATCGAGGTCTGCAGGTCGCCCTGCCACTCCGGGTCCCTGGATACAGCACCGAGCATGCCCTCCGCGGAGCGCCAGAAGACCGCAAAGCGATACCAGCGGTGGTAGAACGGCACGTTGTTGAGCAGCCAATGCTGACCCTCGGGGATGTCCTGCATGTACTCGGGCACCGGCGCCATCCAGTTGGCCGTGCGCTGGTAAACCCGCACCTCCTTCGCCGTGCGGGCGATGTGTGGCACGAACTGAAACGCGCTGGCCCCGGTGCCGATGACTGCAATCCGCTTACCTTCGAGGTCGTGCTCGTGCTCCCACTCCGTCGAGTGGAAGGACGGGCCGGAGAACGCATCGTTACGCGGCTCAACCCCCGAAAGCTCCGGCCACTGCGGCCGGTTCAGCTGCCCGACAGCAGAGATGACGGCGTCGGCCCGCAGCTGTGAGGGGCTGCCGTCCGGTCCCGTGTAGCTGAGCTCCCAGACCGCCGCATCCTCGTGCCACTCAAGCCGCGATACCTCGCAGCCGAAGCGGATGTGACGGCGCAGGTCATGCTCCTTGGCAATCTCGCTGAAGTACGCCTGAAGCACCGGCTGGGTTGAGTAGTGCTGCGGCCAGTCGCGTGGCTTGAAGCTGTAAGAGTAGATCTGGTTGGCGCTGTCGACCCGGCAACCGGGGTAGACGTTCTGCAGCCAGGTCCCACCAACGTCCTGGTGCTTTTCGAAGATCACGAAGGCAATACCGGCCTGGCGCAGGCGCAGCGCTGCCAGCAGCCCGGACATGCCGGCTCCAATAATGGCCACGGTAAAGTTCTGCTTGACCACCGGATCGAGGTCTTCGAGTCCCCGGGTGCGGTAGCTGTCCTGTTCATCGAGATCCAGCTCTGCGTGCAGAAAGGCGGCGTAGTCGGCCGACAGCTCCTCGCCGGTCAAGTAGTTCACCATTTCGCTGACGGTCGCAGGCGACGGCGCCGGCGGCAGCACACCGCTGTCGCGATAGCGCGTGAGCGCCTCGAAGGCGCGGTCACGGAGGCGCGCCTGCTCGGCTTCGCTGATTCCCCCCTGCACGTCGCCGAAAAAGTCGTTGACCGGGCGCTCGGTGTTCCGCAGCAGGTCCAGATCCCCGGTCAGGTGTACCAGACAGGCAACCAGCGTCGGTACGTGCGCGCATTCAAGGGCATTGCGGATCTCCTCGTCCGTGCCGTGCACCCGAGCAACGTTAGCCATGATTTCTCTCCCCGATAGCCATGCGGAATCGCTGGATTGTAGCGGCTCACGGGATCCTTGGCAGAGCGTCGCCGCGCGCTGCTTCGTGACAAAGTCGTGACCCTCCATCACCGTCTACGGCACCCGGCCCGGCTATACTGTTGGGCATCGTCGTTCTGAAGGGTTGAAGGTTGCCCAGCCTGCAAAGCTCCCGGACCGCGCCCGCGTCGCGGGGGCGGGTATTCGTTCTGCTGCTGTCCCTGCATTGCACCCTGCTGCCGGTTGTGGGGCTGGCTGCCGAGAGCGAGGCGCAGGACAACGGTGCCACCGCGGCTCCCGCCGGCAAGCGAACCCCCGCAGCGGAGAACAGCCCGGCAGGCCGCCCGGAAACCGTCCGCCCGGCACCGCAGCCGCAGCAAACACAGGTTCCGCTCGCAGAGCCGGCAGAGGCCCCCGCCGGGAACGAGCCGGGTGGTCCTGCAGCCCAAGGATCGGAATACCGGCAGGCGGGTCCCCAACCTCCGCACGGTTGACCACGCGCAGCTCCGACGACCACCCGCCGAGGACCGCAGAGGGTAAACTCCGGCGCAACGAGAATCGGGGGGAACCGGCGTGACATCAGAACTGCTAACCGTGGACGCTGCACGTATCGATGCGCTGGTCGCCGAACTCAGCCTGGCGGAAAAAGTTGCGCTGATGAGCGGGGACAGTACCTGGACAACACCGGCACTGCCGGAGCGGGGCATTCCCGCGCAGAAACTCTGTGATGGCCCGAACGCCGCGCGCGGTGATGCGATGCGCGGGGTTGCCGCCGCCAGCTTCCCCGTTGGCAGCGCCATGGCATCGAGCTGGAATCCAGGGCTGGTCGAGCGCATCGGCACGGCACTCGCTGAAGAGGCCAAAACCAAAGGCGTCTCGGTCTTGCTCGGGCCGACCATCAACCTGCAGCGTCACCCTCTTGGCGGCCGCAACTTCGAGTGTTACTCCGAGGATCCGCTGCTGACCGGTCGCATCGCCTGCGCCTTCATTCGCGGCGTTCAGTCCCAGGGCGTGGCCGCCTGTGCCAAACACTTCGTTGCTAACGAAGCGGAAGTGGAGCGGCACAGCATCTCGAGCGTCGTCGACGAGCGATCGTTGCGCGAGCTGTATCTGCGTCCTTTCGAGATGGCGGTCCGCGACGCCGACGTCTGGACCGTGATGTCCGCCTACAACCGCATCAATGGCCGGTTCGCCTCATCACACGAGCCGTTGTTGCTGGATCTGCTGAAACGCGAGTGGGGCTTCGCCGGTTACGTCGTCAGCGACTGGGGTGCTGCGCTCGAGACCGTCGACAACGCCCTTGCGGGGCTGGATCTGGAAATGCCGGGACCACCCCGTACCCGCGGCGAACGTCTGATCACCGCGGTAGCGGACGGTACCGTCCCGGCCGGCATGATCGATGACTGCGTACGCCGTCTGCTGCGCGTCACGGCGCGCACCGTCGGCCTCTGCGAGCCAGACGCACTGCCAGTTTCTGCGCCCGAGCGCGCCGAAGACCGGCCGGAACACCGGGCCCTAGCGCGCGAAGCTGCCGCCGCCGGAATGGTGCTGCTGCGCAACGAACACAATGTGTTGCCACTGCCGGCGCAAGGTCTGAGCAGTCTCGCCGTCATCGGCCCCAACGCTCATCCAGGGCAGATTCAGGGGGGTGGCAGCTCGCAGGTTTTTGCGCACTACCAGGTGTCTCCGCTGGACGGGTTGCGCGCGCGGGTCGATGACGTGCGCTACGCGCTGGGCGCCAGCAACAACAAGTATCTGCCGGTACCCGGGCAGGAACGCTGCTGGCTGCCGGACGCTGATCGCAACGGCCTCGCATTGCGGCTGTTCGCCGGTCCGGAGCCGGCCGGCGAGCCGGTGGTCAGCCGCAGCCTTTCCGCACGGGTCTCACCCTGGGGCTTCATCCCCCTGGGTCTGCCCGGCCGGGAGGATTCGCCGTTCGACGACAGCGGCAGCTTTTCTGCCACGCTCGAGTTCGACTACGAGCCGGAGCAGAGCGCCGTCTACGACCTCGGACTGCAGAGCGCTGGCCTCGCCCGCCTGTACGTCAACGACCGGCTGCTGATCGACAACTGGAGCAGCCAGCAGCCCGGCGATGCCTTCTTCGGTCACGGCAGTACCGAAGTTCGCGGCAGCTACCGTTGCGAAGCGGCCGAGCGCATCCGCATCCGCATCGAGTTCCAGAGCCAGAGCAACCGGTTTATCCAGGGGGTGCGCTACGGCATCGCCCCGCAGACCGCCAGCCCCGAGGCGCTGCTGGCGCAGGCGGAGGCGACGGCCCGGGCAGCGGATGCCTGCGTGCTGATCGTCGGTTCCAACTCAGACTGGGAAACGGAGGGCAACGACCGGGCAGACATGGATCTGCCGGGCCGGCAGAACGAACTCATCGAGCGCGTGCTGGCTGCCAATCCGCGAACCGTGGTCGTGATGAACAGCGGCGGCGCCATGACCATGCCGTGGTTCGAACGCGCACCGGCCGTGCTGCAGGCCTGGTTACCGGGCCAGGAGTTCGGCAACGCGCTGGCGGACGTGCTGTTCGGAGATTGGAACCCGAGCGGCAGGCTGGCACAGACCTTTCCGCGGTCTCGGGCCGACAGCCCTGCAGACCCGTTCTTTCACAATGCCGACGGCGAGATGCACTACAGCGAAGCGCTGAGCATGGGCTATCGCGGCTTTGCCGAAAGCAACCGCCAGCCGCTGGCACCCTTTGGCTTCGGCCTGTCCTACACCACCTTCGAGCTCACCGATCCGCAGATCGAGCTCGATCCCCAGAGCAGGGGAGCCCGCATCGCGGTAACGCTCGAGAATACCGGCCAGCGCAGCGGCCGCGAGACGGTGCAGGTGTACCTGTCGGACCGCACGGCAGCGGTCGCTCAGCCGCCGCTCAAACTTGCCGCGTTTGCGCAGGCGGAACTGGCTCCGGGCGCCCGCCGACGTATCGAGCTCACCGTACCGGCTCGCGAATTCGCCTACTGGCATGAGGGTCGGCAGCGGTTCGAGGTCCCCGCCGGTGACTTCGAGCTGAGCATCGGCACCAGCGTGGCTGAGCGTCCGCACCGGGGCCTGGTCAGCCAGTCGGCGCAGGTACTCGATCCTGAAGCGGCCGCCGAAGCTTCCTAACATCGCGAACATCCCAACCAACGGAGTCCACACCATGAACTCAGCGACCCCCCAGATCGAAGCCCTGGCTGAGGAAGCCCGGGATCTCGATCAGCTGCTGTCACAGCTCGATGCCTCGGACTGGGACCGGGTAACCGCGTTCAAGAACTGGTCCGTATGGGACGTCGTCGCGCACCTGCACCTGTCCGATCACATGGGGCTGACGACCCTAAAGGGCCCGGAGGCGTTTCAGGCGCTGATGAACGACATGGCGCAGGCCAGCGGCGGCATGGCCGCCTATGCGCGCGACTGGCTGGGACCCCTTACCGGAGACGTGCTGCACGAGCGCTGGTGCACGGCACTCGATAAGCTGATTGATGGACTGCGGCAGGCCGATCCGGAAGTCCGCCTGACCTGGCCGGGTCCCGGCATGAAGCCACGCATGTTTGCAACCGCACGACAGATGGAAACCTGGGCGCACGCCTGGGAAATCTACGACCTTCTCGGCGTCCCGCGAACGCACACCGATCGCATCCACAACATCGCCACCATCGGCGTAAGGACCTATGGCTGGACCTTCGTCAATCGCAAGCTGCCGGTGCCGGAACCGGCGCCCCACGTGCG
>JBCDGJ010000225.1:0-7169 GCA_038757945.1 Pseudomonadota bacterium | reverse complement strand
CTTTCACCTGTACAACTCCACGTCGACGCTGCAACGCAAGGTGGTCTTCGAGATGGACGAGCAGGGCATTATCCAGCTGGCGCTCGACGGTACCAAGATCGTGCGCGACGGGCTGGCCAAGCTGGACTCGAACATTACCTTGCGTTGCAGCGTCGACGTGGAGTTGTACAGGTGAAAGATCACATCCGACGCGCCGTCCAGCGCCTCGACCGTGCGCGCGATGAGTTCCGGCCGCGCCTGACACAGCACCTGGATAGCCACGCCTTCCGGGATCAGCCCCTCGTCGATGATCTTGCGAATGAAATCAAAGTCCGGCTGTGAGGCTGCCGGAAATCCGACCTCGATCTCGGCAAAGCCGATCTCGAGCAGCAGGTTCCACATCCGCAGCTTCTCGTCAGGATTCATCGGATCGATCAGCGCCTGATTGCCATCGCGCAGGTCGACCGAGCACCAGCGCGGCGGCGCTGTCAGCTGCTTTTCGGGCCAGGTCCGGTCCGGCAGAGACACCGGCTCGAAAGCTTTGTATTTGTAGAACGGCATTGAACCGGCGGCTCGGCCCGCACGGCCTTTATCGACGTCTGTGCCAGCCTTGGGAACGGCCATATTGCACCTCATGACTACGGGTTTGGCATTGGACGCGTACGCGACCAGCCTTACGAAGCGCCGCAACGGCGAAGCCGTTCGGCGATGTCTGGAAATCTGGGGTGGGCACCAAGGCCCTTGCGGGGGGTGATTATGCCGGCAGCGCCGGCAGCAGGCGACCGCCCAGCAGCAGCGGACCAAGAGCGGCAGCGGCCCTCGGTGTAGACCTGAACGCAGGTCGGCTGAAGCTGGTTTCGGCTACTGTCATGCCGCGAAGGTTAGACCCTCAACGCTCGCGACTCAAGCAGATCGGTGGCTGCCAGTCAGGCACTGGCGCCGCGCGAAATCATAGCCGGTCCGCGTCCCCTTGCAACCGGAAGCCGTTGCGGTACCGCCGCGCATTCTCCACGTAGTGCACGGCCGAGGCTTTGAGGCCGGCGACGGCGTTCTCATCGAGAGTGCGAACCACCTTGCCGGGCGCCCCCATCACCATGGAGTTATCCGGAATCTCCTTGCCTTCGGTGATCAGGGTATTGGCCCCGATCAGGCAGTTCCTGCCGATCTTCGCGCCGTTCAGAACCACCGAGTTGATTCCGATCAGCGTGTTATCGCCGATCACGCAGCCGTGCAGCATCACCTGATGGCCGATGGTGCAGTAGTCACCGATCAGCAGCGGAAATCCGGGATCCGTATGTAGCACGGCACCGTCCTGTACGTTGGAATCGCGACCAACGGTGATCACATCGTTGTCGCCCCGCAGCACGGCATTGAACCAGACGCTGGCGCGAGCCTTGAGCACCACGCGGCCGAGCACAACGGCCCCTTCGGCCACGAAATACTCGTCCTCGGCAAAGACGCGCCGATCATCGAGCTGATACAACATCTTTTCTCCTCTGTGTTGTTCGCTGCTGCGCAAAGCCAAACTGTCGCAGCACCCGGATTCCGATCCCTGCTGAGCCTGGGTCAAGCCGATCTTTGCGTCGCAGCACCGCCAGGCTCACAAGTTGGTTACACCCCCCTCGTACCCGCCGTGACGGTGACCAAGCATAGTAGTTCGCAGCCGCCGTGCTGTTCGAAACGCAAAGAACGCCAAGAAGCCACGTTCATCGTGGCCGGTCGAGCAGAACAGGCTGACAGGTACGAAGGACTTGCCCTGGGACCTCTCGCAGATAGAGGCAGCAAGTGACGACCGGTCGCTCTGTCTGGCGGACATTGTTGAGATTGGGGGAAGAGATGGCAACACGCTTACCAGACTTCGATGATCTGGTGCACATGGCCCGGAACCGGCCCGATGCGTTGGAGCTGCTGCGGCAGGAGCTCGTCGCCGAGATCATCGGCGGCGCCAGCACCGAACAGCAACGGCGGCGCCTCGAGGGCCTGCAGTTCAAGGTCGACATGGAGCGTCGCCGCGCCGCCTCACCGTTGGCAGCGACGATCAAGCTGTCGGAAATGATGTGTCAGTCGCTGGCAGACCTGCACCGTTCGCTGATCACCCCGCTGGACACCGGCGTCGAGCCGGTTGAAGAAGTCGTTGCCGTGGACGGCAAAGGACCGGTTGCGGCTCCCGCGGCCGGCAGTGCAACCATTCTCCCGTTCGATCGCCGCCGCAGCGACAGCGGCGATCCCGATTTGATCTGAAACGCACACCCAGCCAGGCGACAATGGCGAAACTTCATCGCCCAGGGACGCCATGAAATTCTGCTCAAGCTGCGGGGGCCCGGTCGTGCTCAGGATCCCGGAGGGTGACAACCGGGAACGCCACGTCTGCACCAATTGCGGCATGATCCACTACATCAATCCGCGGATCATCGCCGGCTGCCTGGTGACCAAAGGCGAGCGCGTTTTGCTCTGCAAGCGTGCGATCGAACCGCGCCTGGGATACTGGACCCTGCCGGCTGGCTTCATGGAGAACGGCGAGACCGTGGAACAGGGCGCCGCTCGGGAGACCTACGAAGAAGCACTGGCAAAGGTAGACATCCACGGGCTGTATACCGTGTTCAGCCTGCCGCACATCTCTCAGGTTTATCTTTTTTTCCGCGGAGAGCTGATCGGCGAGGACTATGGCGCGGGCCCGGAATCCCTCGACGTCGGTCTCTACGAAGAAGCCGAAGTGCCCTGGGAGGACCTCGCGTTTCCGGTCATGACCCGCACCCTCAGGTACTTCTTCGACGATCGCAAAACGGGCCACTTTCCCACCCGCAGCGAGGCCATCGAGTTTCGCCGCCGGGCGAGCTGAGCGGTCGCGGCCGCGCAGTCGGTCGGGCTGGCAGGCGCGGTGTATCACAGGACCTTTCCGGCTGCAGCCGCACGGGACGCAAGATATACTTCGCGCGCCCGTTCGCACGCCCCCCGGCACGACCCTCTGAAGCCTGCACCAGACAGGCGCTGCGGAGGCTCGCGGAGGCAAAACCGATGGGCGACGAAGCACGGGGCTGCGGCGTGCGGAACCAGGGCATCCACACTGGGCGCACGACCACCGTCCCCGACGCAACACGAAGCAACGACCTGATCGGAATGCTGATCAGACCTGATCGGAATGTTGATCAGACCTGATCGGAATGCAGATCAGAGCTGATCGCGGTAGGAATCAGCGACACCCAAAGCACGGGAGCACGCATGGCCACGACCCTGAACGACGTCAAAGCAGAACTCGAACGCCGCCGCGAGGCCGCGAGGCTCGGCGGCGGCAAGCGCCGTATCGAAGTCCAACACGCCAAGGGCAAGCTGACGGCTCGGGATCGGCTCGATCTGCTGCTGGACGATGACAGCTTCGAGGAATGGGACACGCTGGTCGAGCATCGGGCGGTCGACTTCGGCATGGCGGAAAACAAGATCCCGGGCGATGGCGTGGTGACCGGTCACGGCACCATCAACGGTCGCCTGGTGTTTGTGTTTGCCCACGACTTCACCGTCTTCGGCGGCGGGCTGTCGGAAGCCCATGCGGAAAAAATCTGCAAGGTGATGGATCAGGCGATGAAGGTGGGTGCACCGTTCATCGGGCTCAATGATTCCGGCGGTGCCCGCATACAGGAAGGCGTAGCATCGCTGGGCGGCTACGCTGAGATTTTTCAGCGCAATGTGCTGGCCTCGGGCGTCATCCCGCAGATCAGCCTCATCATGGGTCCCTGTGCAGGTGGTGCCGTGTACTCACCGGCAATGACCGACTTCATTTTCATGGTCCGCGACTCGTCTTATATGTTTGTCACCGGTCCCGACGTGGTGAAAACGGTCACGGCGGAAGAAGTGACCCCCGGAGGACCTCGGCGGCGCCTCAGTTCACAACCGCAAGTCCGGCGTTGCGGATCTCGGAATCGATAACGACGTGGAAGCCCTGCTGATCACCCGCCGGTTCTTCGAGTACATGCCGAGCAACAACCGGGAACGGCCACCAACCCTGCCGACCGATGATCCGATCGACCGCCTCGAGCCGTCGCTCGAAACCCTCGTGCCGCCGGATCCGGCCAAGCCCTACGACATCAAGGAAGCGGTCCGCAAAATCGCCGACGAGGGGGACTTTTTCGAGCTGCAGCCGGAGTACGCTCAAAACATCGTCATTGGATTCATCCGCGTCGATGGCGACACGGTCGGCGTGGTCGCCAATCAGCCCATGGTCCTCGCCGGGTGCCTCGACATCGACTCGTCGAAGAAGGGGGCGCGTTTCGTGCGGTTCTGCGATGCCTTCAACATACCCATCCTGACCCTGGTCGATGTTCCGGGCTTCATGCCCGGCACCAGCCAGGAGTACGGCGGCATCATCAAGCACGGCGCGAAACTGCTCTACGCGTACGCCGAATGCACAGTGCCGAAGGTGACGCTGATTACCCGCAAGGCCTACGGCGGCGCCTACGATGTCATGGCGTCGAAACACCTGCGCGGCGATGTGAACTTCGCCTGGCCCAGCGCTGAGATTGCGGTCATGGGCGCCAAGGGTGCGGTAGAGATCATCTTCCGGAAAGATCTCGGTGACCCCCACAAGATCCAGGAGCGTACCGACGAGTACCAGGCCAAATTTGCGACCCCCTTCGTCGCTGCCACCCGGGGCTACATCGACGACGTCATCAATCCCTCGGAGTCCAGAGCCCGTATCGCACGCTCGTTCGCAATGCTGAAAAACAAGCAGCTCGAAAACCCATGGCGCAAGCACGGCAACATTCCGCTCTAAGGCAGGGCCGACTCCGAGCAGCACCGGGATTCGATCGACGTACGGCGCCAGGCGCCCACTGAACGAGCAGAAGCTATGCAGACCACCAAGACCTTCAAAAAGATACTGATTGCCAACCGCGGCGAGATCGCCTGCCGGGTGATCAAGACGGCCCGCAAGATGGGCATCAAGACCGTCGCCGTCTACTCCGACGCAGATGACGGGGCGCTGCACATGCGCATGGCCGACGAGGCCGTGCATATCGGGCCGGCAGCCAGCGCCGAGAGCTACCTGCGGATGGACCGGATTATTGCGGCCTGCAAGCAGACCGGCGCAGAAGCGGTACATCCCGGCTATGGCTTTCTATCGGAGAACACCAAGTTTCGCGAAGCGCTCGACGCCGAAGGTATCGTCTTCATCGGCCCGGGACCGAAGGCCATCGATTTGATGGGCGACAAGATCACCTCGAAGAAGTTTGCCGCCGACGCGGGCGTCAGCACGGTGCCCGGTCACACGGAAACCATTCAGGATGCCGACGAGGCCGTGCGCATCGCCAACGACATCGGCTATCCGGTGATGCTCAAAGCCAGCGCCGGCGGCGGCGGCAAAGGGATGCGGGTGGTCTGGAACGATGACGATTGCCGCACCGGCTTCGAGCAGGCAACCAACGAGGCAGCCTCCAGCTTCGGTGACACTCGCGTCTTCGCAGAAAAATTCATTGAAGAGCCGCGGCACATCGAAATCCAGGTCATTGCCGACCGCTACGGCAAGGCCCTGTACCTCGGCGAGCGGGAGTGCTCCATTCAGCGTCGGCATCAGAAGGTCATCGAAGAGGCCCCCTCCCCGTTTCTTGACGAAGCAACCCGCAAGCAGATGGGGGAGCAGGCTGTCGCACTGGCGCAGGCGGTGGAATACGAAAGCGCCGGTACCGTCGAATTCATCGTTGATGCCAACCGCAACTTTTTCTTTCTTGAAATGAACACGCGGCTGCAGGTCGAGCATCCGGTCACCGAATACGTGACCGGCCTCGACCTGGTCGAGCTGATGATCAAGGTGGCCGAGGGTCAGGCCCTGCCGATGGACCAGGGCGATATCGAACTCAAAGGCTGGGCGATGGAAGCGCGGGTCTACGCGGAAGATCCGCAGCGCAACTTCCTGCCCAGCATCGGCCGCCTGGTCGATTACCAACCCCCCGCAGAGACTGCGACGGTCCGTGTTGACAGCGGTATCGTGGAGGGCTCGGAAGTCTCCATGTTCTACGATCCGATGATCGCCAAGCTCGTCACCTATGGCGAGAACCGGGAAGCGGCCATCGATGAGATGGCCGATGCGCTCGACGGGTACTACATTCGCGGCGTCGCGCACAACATCAGCTTCCTCAACGCGTTGCTCCTGCATCCGCGCTTTCGGGAAGGACGCCTGACCACCAATTTCATTGCCGAGGAGTACCCCAACGGGTTCTCCGCCAAAGACGTACCGGTGGCGGATCCGATGATCCCCGTTGCCATTGCCACCCTCTGCCACTTCAGACGACAGGAGCGCCTGGCCACCATTGCACCGGCAAATCAGGTCGTCGGGCTCAACAAGCCCAGCGTCGAGCCCGCCAACGAATGGGTGGTGATTGCAGACGGCGAACACTACCCGGTCTACATCGCTCACGATGAAGACGGCTACGCCATCACCCACGAGGACAGCGTTTACCGGGTAAGGTCCGAAACGCTGGCCGGTGAGCCGCTGGTGCGCGCCACGATCAACGGCGAAGCGGAAATCGTTCAGGTCGATCCGGATGGGCCGGGATATCGCCTCTTCTATCGCGGCAACCAGATGCAGGCGCTGGTGGTCACGCCTCGCGCCGCAGAACTGACCCACCACATGCTCGAGAAGGTGGCACCAGATCTGTCCAAGTATCTGCTGTCGCCCATGCCTGGCGTACTGGTGCGCCTGAACGTGAAGGCAGGGGACGAGGTGAAAGCCGGGGAGGAGCTGGCCGTCGTGGAAGCTATGAAGATGGAGAACAGCCTCCGAGCCACGGAGGACGGTGTAGTTGTGACCGTCGCCGCGGAGCCCGGCGACAGCCTGCAGGTAGATCAGGCCATTCTCGAGTTCGAATAGCCCCGCTCTGAACGGATAGCCGTCAGGCCGTCCTCAGAACCTGCGCGTAATCGCAGTCAGAAAGAACGCCTGGAGGGGCTCCTCGGTGAGCGAGCTCTCCTCGGCATCCGTCAGCAGCGTCCCGATCCGACCAACCGTGGTCAGTCGCCACTTGCCGGTGAGCGGCACGCTGAGCAGCCCCTGCACACCGAGGCGCTCGAGGCCAGCACCCGCATCAAAAGCCGCGAGGCCCGTTCTTGATTCCTCCCGCGCAGTGACGCCGTACAGCGCGCTCATGTAGCTGTCATCCCCAATCCGCAGCACTGGCCCGATAGACAGGAATCCGCGTTGGCCG
>JBCDGJ010000224.1:0-7185 GCA_038757945.1 Pseudomonadota bacterium | reverse complement strand
TCGAGGACCAGTTCTACTCCCTCGCCACCTACATCGGCACGGATACGGCACTCGGACCGTTCTTTCTTGGCGGCGGTTTTGATCTGGACGGCAACCACAGCCTGTTCATGCATTTCGGGCGGACGTTCTAATGCGGCACAGACCAATCCAAAGCAGCACCCGGGCGCTGGCAGCCCTATGGGATGGGTCTTATCATCGCGAGGGGAAACCGGTTCAGGCCAAGAGGAGAACCGCCCGGCTGCCCGAACTCACGGAAGCACAACCTGCACGGATACAGAAGGGAATCGCCATGTTCAGGTCACTTTGGATTGCACTCTCAGCACTGGTGCTGGGCGGCTGTTCCTCCTTAGCGGTGGATTCAGATCACGACGAAAGCGCGAATTTTTCCAGCTACAAGACCTTCGCGTTTATCTCTGACAGCCCCCTGCTGATGGCAAAGACCGTACCCATCAGCCCGCTCTTCGAAGGAAGGGTAATGAACGCAACCCGGGCCGAACTGACAAACAAAGGCTATGAGTTCATCGAAGACCGCGAGGCCGCTGACTTTGTGGTCTCCTTCACGCTCGGTGCCCGGGAGAAGATCCAGATCAACAACTACCCGGCCAGCTATCGCGGCCCGGGTGGCTGGCCCTGGGGCGCGCCCTACTACACCGAGGTCGACGTTCGCGACTACCTGGAAGGCACGCTGGCCATCGACATCTTTGATGTTCAGAACAAGAGTCCCGTCTGGCACGGTCGCGCCGTGAAGACGATATCGGCGAAGGATCGACGCGATCCGACATCGACGACGAACACGGTTGTGGCGGCAATCCTCGATCAGTTTCCGCCCGAGTAGCACGCAGCAGAGCGCCCTGCCGGATGAGGCCAGGCTTCGTGATCAGGTCATCGTCGCCCGTGCGCTGCTCAGAGGGCGACACGTCCTCGACGCTGGCAGCGAGGTGCAGGCACGAGGGCAGATCGCAGGAGCATCCCCGCTTTCGCGCCAGCCTGCATCGTCGTTGCTCACTGCGTAAGTGAGCGTAACGCGCGACGCGTGGCGCCAGCCCAGTGCTCGCAGAGTTCCTCGGCCTCCGACCATCTCGTGACCGGTCCGCTCTTCTGCAGGATCGCGGCGCCTTCGGTCACGCGCGTATCGATGCCTCGGGCAAGAATCTCATTCGTCTGCGAGTCGCGCAGCTCGAGCACAAGCGTGGCTTCACCGATTGCCTCGAGCAGTATGGCGGCTCGACCGGGGCCGCTGGCTGTTGGCAGGACCTGCGCGGAGATGTCCTGCACCCGGGCATTCAGCACAAAGACATCCGGGCCAGGTGCGTTGGTGAGCACCGGCGCACCGTCAGCCTTGAATTCGGCCGTGAAGGCGTCAACCAGCAGCTGACGGAAACGTGCCTGCTGAGCCTCTGTCAACGCAAACTGTTGCTGGCTCCGATCGGGCGTTCGGAACGCGAGCTCAAGGGTTCCGGCCAGCACCTGTCCGTAGGCACCGAAATCGACACCTGGCCGGACAAAGGCGGCATCCAGCTCGCTCGAGCTAACGGCCTCAAGGCCTTCGAAGGCAAACGGTGGGGCTGCTGCGGGCGTCGGTTGTTCCGTGCGTTGAACTGAACTCTGCGCGCAACCGATCGCAGTCAGAGCGAACACGATCAGAGCCATCAGAACAGTCGGTCGATTGTTGGTCATGAAGAACACCTTCGTTTGCTGGCGGTCGAAAGCCGCGTCAAGTGTAGCCCGGGGATGCCGCCGACGGGCGCCGCCGTGTACGGCGCCGCCGAGATTGAGCCCGGCACCAGCCCGACTCACGCGCCGGCAAGGCACAGATCAGGTTCTCTGCGTGGGCGCTCGACTTTAGAAACCGTTACCCGGTGGGTAGGCACGGACCCTCCCGGCAGCGCTGTTGTATTCTGCAGAGACCATGGCCCTACTGATTCGTCTTACGACCCTCGTCACCCTTGGCACGTTGAGCCTGTGCCTTACCGGCTGCGGCCAGCCGGCGCCACCCGCAGAGGTCACCGAGGTTCGTACCGGCGCGGCAGCGTCTGACGCCGCCGACTCTGCGGCGGATGCGACCTATGTCGGCAGCGCAGCGTGTGCCGGCTGCCACTCGGACGCCGCAAGCGCCTGGCATGACTCTCATCATGATCTCGCGCTGCAGAGAGCAAACAAGGAGACGGTGAGCGCTGACTTCTCGGCGCAGCACGCCGGCGTCACCTTCGCCCGCTCTGACGACGGTGCGTTCACCATCCAGCCCGACGATTCGCCGTCCGCATTGCCGGTACGCTTTACCTTTGGCATCGCCCCTCTGCAACAGTACGTCGTCGATCTGGGTGACGGACACCTGCAGACCTTCCCGGTGCCCTGGGACTCCCGTCCCGCCAAGGTTGGCGGCCAGCGCTGGTATGCGCTCTATGAAGGGGATCCACCGGCGGGAGACCCGCTGCACTGGGCTGGCCGCGCAAACGCGTGGAACACCCAGTGCGCCGACTGCCATTCCACCGCGGTACGTAAGCAGTACGATCCAACAACGCGCAGCTACGAAACGCGCTTCGCAGAAGAGGACGTGGGCTGTGAAGCCTGCCACGGGCCCGGATCCGCACACGTCGCCGCGCCTGAGGTCAGCCCACTGGTGGATCTGACGGAACCGGCGCTGCAGGTCAACGCCTGCGCGCCTTGCCATTCCCGCCGTGCACAGCTCGTGGAAGGGTTCAAACCCACGATGAACTACCTGGACGCCTACGCGCCGCGCTTCCTCGAACCCGGCCTCTACCACACCGACGGCCAGATCCTCGATGAGGTGTACGTCTACGGTTCCTTTCTGCAGAGCCGCATGGCGCACGCGGGCGTGCGCTGCACGAACTGCCACGACCCCCATGCCGCAAAGCCGGCGTTATCGGGGAATGCGGTCTGTACCCAATGCCACAATGAGGCCGGACGCGTCGACTTCCCGACCGTGCCGCGCGGCAACTACGATGATCCCAGCCATCACCTGCACCGCGCGGGCGGGCCGGGCGCCGCCTGTGTCGACTGCCACATGCCAGCAGCCGTCTACATGGGCGTGGACAAACGCCGCGACCACAGCTTCCGCCTGCCGCGGCCCGATCTCAGCGTCTCGTTGGGCGTACCGAACGCGTGCACCAGCTGTCATGAGAACCAGGACGCCGTCTGGGCGGCAGGCGTCGTGCGGGCACTCTTTGGTACGGAGCGACCCGACCACTTCGCCCCGGCGTTCGCTGCCGCCGACCGTGGTGACGCCGACGCGGACGCCGCGCTCACAGCGATCGCCGGCGACACGAGTGAACCCATCATGGTGCGGGCCTCGGCGCTGCAGCGGCTGGCAACCTACAATCGCGGCTACACGCTGAGAGCTGTTCGCGAGGGCGCGAAGAACGTACCGCTCCTGCGGTTGGCGGCCGTGCGGGCGGCGGCGGGCCTGTCGCCGGATAACCAGTGGCGCCTGCTCTCACCGCTGCTCGACGACCCGATCCGGGCCGTGCGCCACGAAGCGTTCCTGCAGCTGGCGCCCCAGGCCGCCAACCCGGCACGACGGCGCCAGCTGATTCCTCACCGGGACGCCTGGCTTGCGGACACCGCGGTCAACCGGGATCTGCCGGAAACGCTGACGCGCATCGCGGAAACAGGACGCGCCTTCAATGATCTGCCCGGCGCTGAAGCCTCGCTCGAAGAGGCGCTCGCCCTGCAGCCCACCTGGGTGCCAGCGCTCGTCAATCTGGTCGACATCTACCGGGCCACGGGGCGTGACACGGAGGGCGGTCCACTACTCGAACGTGCCGTGGAACTCACGCCGGAGCGTGCGGAAGTGCACTACGCCCAGGGTCTGTGGCACACCCGGCAGCGGGCTCGGGAACGCGCGCTGGAATCATTCCGACGCGCAGCGGCGCTCGAGCCGGATGCGATCAGCTACGGCTACGCCCTGGCATTGGCGTTGAACGAAAGCGCGGATGCCAACGCTGCGCTGGCAGAACTCGAACGGCTGCTCACCCTGCAGCCAGACAACCCGGATCTGCTGTTCGCCGGCGCCACGATCGCTCGCGACGCCAATGATCCCGCTGCCGCGCTCCGTTTTGTGGATCGCTTACTGCCCCTGCGCCCTGGCGACCCGCAGCTTCGACAACTGAAGGATGCGCTGACGGCAGCAGAGAGCGCTGCCGCAAACCCGTGATGCCAACTCAGCCCCACTGAAAGCAGCGCCGCCATTGAAAGTGGCGCCGCCCACTGCGCTTTCCCGAGTGGAGAATTCACGGGAGCCAAGGCCCGCAAGCCGGATTTCAAGGCCTGAGCCAGGACCCGATCCGCATGGACGCCTACCGTCCACGAACCTGCCCGCAACGCCGCTTCCTCAATCCGTCGCAAAACGGGGCTGTGCTAGCATCAGCGGCAACTAATGCAACGGACGGTCTGCGGTGCGGCACGCAATTTTCGCGCTCTTCGGCACAGCGCTGCTGGTCGGGTGCGCCACCCGAACCGAGGTCACCACCTACGACTTTTCCTCGCGGGCGGGCCTGTATGTGCTGGGCTACACCACGCAGGAGGAGCTGCGGCGCGCGGTCGAGGATAGGCTGGTCGCAGACATCAAAGCCCGGGATATGGTGGCTTTCGCCAGCTATGTTGATCTGCCGGTGCTGGAACAGACCAGCCGCAGCAGCCTGCTCGCCGCCGCAAACGAGAAGCAGGCGATTGCCATCCTCGTCGTCAATCAGGTCACTCCCGGCGAAGACGGCGTCATCGACAATCCCGCGCGCATCACGCCCGAGCATCCGGACCTCGCCGCCTTCTACGAGTACAGCAAGACGGTGCAGCGCGACTACGAGCCGGGTTCCGAGGTGCTGGCAGAGGTCAACGCGTTTCTGCTCCAAGAAGATGGAGCACGGCTGATCTGGTCCGGGACCACCTGGTCCTTCGACGCCGACGGCCAGGGCAGCGCGATCAGCGGTATCAGCGACAACATCGCTAACGAGCTGAGCCAGATGCGCGACACCCTGCGAGCACGCTAGCCCGCAGGATCAGGCACGCATCACCCGTCGCTGCCGCCTCAGCCGGGTGAAGACCCGGCTCCGAACACGGCAGGACGTTACTGTTTCTTGTTCAGCAGCAGCGCAACACCCTCACGCTCCGCGAGTGTTGCGACGTTTGCCTTAAGGGCCTCCCGCGGCGTCTTGTTGGCTTCGACGACGACGATCGTCTGCCCCGCCTGCCGGGCCAGCGTCTGCGCCTGGGTGCCAGAGCAGAGCTGCGGCCCGTCAATGATGACGATCTCGTGCGGATCACGGCGCGCCAACTCATTGAACTGCCGGGCGGTGGCCTCGCTGGCGTACAGCTCGTCGAGGCCTTCCGAAATCCGTCCCAGGGGCAGAACGGAAAGCCCGGGCACGTTGGTACCAAGCACACTGCCATCGAGCGGCACGGTGGCGTCCCTCAGCCCATCGACCAGCCCCTGCCGGTGGTTCAGGCCGAGCTGCTCGGAAAGGCCGCTGCCGGTTGCGTGGGCATCCACCAGCAGTACCCGGTAATCGTGCTCCGATGCCATGCTCATCGCGAGGTTGAGGGCGACCCAGCTCTTGCCCTCACCCGCCAGCGAGCTCGTGATCAGCAGCATGGATTGCTTGATCGCCTCGGTGTCGCTCCCGGACGCAGCAATGCTGTCCAGCAGCCGGCGTTTGATCGCGCGGAACTCGTGAACGATCTGGACGCCTGACGCGGCAAGGTGTCCCTGCCGTTTGAGCTGCTCGAGGTCGAGGGTACAGGTCTCCGCCGGCACCGGCACAACCGCCGCCTCGCCGCGCCGGCGATCACCATCTGCCGTGATGAAGATCGTGCGCTCTTCGTCCAGCACATTGATGCGGACCTCGTAGCCGAAGCGCTTGTCACCAAACAACAGCCGATCGCCATCGCTGAGTTCCAGCGGCTGCCGCTGCACCCGGCGCCCGCCCAGGTAGGTGCCATTAGCGCTGTCGAGATCCTCGATAAACAGCCGGTGACCGTCGCAGCTGATCAGCGCGTGGCGCCGGGACAACATCTTGATCGCCGTTGGATCGGCAGCCTTCAGCCGTGCAAAGGAGTCACAGTTACGGCTCAGAATGAACGGGAACCGGTTGATCACCACCCCATCCAGGCTATCGTTGCCTACCGGCACCAGGCTGAGCTCGACCGCACCCTGCGGTACGAGCATGGTCTGATCCGCAGGCGCCTGGTCGATCACCTCGACGCTGAATCGAAGCTCTCCGCCGAAATCCAGCTCATCGCCGGCTTCCAGCTCTCGCGGGTCGGAGCCGATCTTCTGCCCGTCAACGTAGCAGCCGTTCAGGCTGCCAAGGTCTTCGACGTAGGGGCGGCCAGCGTGCAGATACACCCGGGCATGGCGCCGCGACAGCATCGCCACCACAGCCCGGTCGAGCTCCGAAAACGGCGCTGAATCCCGCCCGACGAGCAGCTCGTCATCGAGGAGGATTGGACCGGTCACACTCCGGCTTACGGGACGAAGCACTACCTGGGTGGCGGCATCCGGCGTCGTCCAGTCGTCGTCGAGGGCCTGCTGCGCGAGCACGGAGGCTGCCGGTGATCCCGGCACCAGCACCTGATCTGCCGGCGGGTTCTGCGACACGGCCATCATCGCTGTTCCCCTTCCGCAGCAGCAACGGCCAGGGCAGCGAGGAGCCGTGACTGGGTCGTATCCGGCGTATCCACGGTCCGGATTTCCGGCAGTTCTTCCGCCGCCCGCGCGACACTCCACTCCTGCAGCCGGCTGCGAATCAAACTGAGGGTGTACAGCCCAACAAGCACGGAGACTAAAACCAACATCGTTTTCCCAGACCTTTTGCGGAATCTAAGTTCCCTCGGTCTCGGTAGTTGCAACGTCCGGGCCAGCCCAATATCGCCATTTTCGGGCCGTTTTGTCGCATACTTACCAACAAATCGGCTAAATGGTGAAGGGCGACAGCTAACTCCACGCAAAGTGTAGGTTTGCGGCGAACAGGTGGATGGGTCTCGCAGAACCGCGGTAGGGGACGGTCTGACCGCCGTTTCCAGCTGTACCACACTGCTTCAGGCTGGCAATAACCGGCCCCGCAAGGGGACTTCCTGAGAGGGCTTTCAGCAGCTGGCGGCCAACCCAGGTGCAGTACCGCTACGGGCCAGACACCTCGGAACTGCCTGTCCGCAGCAGGCTGAACAGCG
>JBCDGJ010000223.1:0-7277 GCA_038757945.1 Pseudomonadota bacterium | reverse complement strand
CGCTCAACGTTGACCAGGTCTCCCGGTTCCTGTGTACCCAGGTTAGTCAGCTTCAACGTTTCGTGGATGACGTCGAAGGTGGCGGTGGTGTCCGACTGTTCGGACACGGTGAGACATACGCCGTTGATCGCAACCGAAGCCCCAAGCTCCAGCCCTTCGGCCAGGTCCTTCAGGTCGATGCTGAGCCGCTTCAGGTTGGCTTCGTCACTGACCGTCGCCAGCGGCAGCAGCCGCTGGACGATACCCGTAAACAAGAGGTGTCAGATCGCTTTCGCGAGTTCTTCCCGACGCGCCACCTCGCGGTCGATGAACGTAATCCACTGGGCGCAGATGCGCTGGTTCTGTTCGTCCTTACCGGTGCGAGAACGATCGCGGCAGGTGGCGAACGCCCGGCGGGAGGCGGTGAACTTGTCCTGGTTGTACAGACACATGCCTTTGACGAGCTGAGTAACCTGTGACTTGCGCAAGCCGCCTTTTTTCAGGGCGCTGTCGGCAGCAGTGACGCAGGACTTAAACTGATCGTCATCGAGATAGAGATTAGCGAGCCGATCATAGATCTTACCGTCATCGGCCAGCTTCGCGGCTGCTTCGAAGACCGGAATGGCCTTGTCCGTTTCTGCTGCGATCTGCCAGGCCTGCCCGAGGCTCTGGAGCGTTTTTGAGCTTTTTTCGACAACACCATCGTTCATACCCTTCTCGAGTACCTTAGCGGCCCGGTAAGGGACCTCCGCCTGCATGAGCAGCCCGGAGAGGTTTGTCAGATCAGTCTGCTTGTCGAGGTAGCCCGCAATGTATGCAGCTTCCATCGCGAGCAGTTGCTCACGTTCGTTGCCCTGCTGGCCGTGAATACCGGCGAGCTGTACCCAGTACTGGCGTTTCGGAAACTGCTTGACGAGGATTTCGAGAATCTCCAGCACTTTCGGCCAGTCCTCGCGCTCGTAGTACAAGAAGTTCAGCAGGGCCCACCACTGCTCTTTGATCGCTGTGCCGCGCTCTTTCGCCTTATTGATCCCGGTTTCGATCTGTGTGGTCGCGCTCGGGTAGTCTTTCTTCTGATAGTAGACCTGGCCCATGAAGATGTGCGGTTCCGGGCCGGGATTATTGGCCTTGGTGATCCAGGTCTCCATATAGCGCAGAGCGTCGTTGTAGCGCTCTGCAACAAAGCTCAGCTGGGCGAGCGTGTAGAGCGTTGTCGTCTCCAGTCCTTCGGGGATGTCCTCACCTTGGCCAATGACTTTTTTGTACGCGTCGATCGCCGCAGGATAGTCCTCCTTCGAGAAGTGAATGAATCCCATCATGTTGTAGAGCTGGCCAACCTCGTTACCGTTCATCGAGCGAGTGCCTCGCTCGAGCTGGCGGTTGATCACGTTCAGCGCCGTGTCGAAGTCCTTTGCGTCGATGGCTTCCTGCGCTTCCGCAAGCTTTTTGAATACGGCCTCACTCATGGACGGCACTTTCCGCGTTTTCTTGCCCTTGAGCTGGCTTTCTTCGTCCTTCTGAGCAGCCTCTACACCAGGCGCTGATGCGATTCCCACGGCCACGGTTAATGCCAGGCAGAACACCAGGACCGCGCTGGGCAGTCGTCGATGAAGCGCGAAGTCAGACATTACTGTTAAATCTCCTTGTGCACAGAGGGCAGCATAAGCTGCTGCTTAGTCGGCCAGTTCGAAGGTGATCAGATTGCGAACGCCCGCCACGTCGATCGGTTCTCCGTTGACAACCTTGGGCTTGTATTTGAACTTGAGCGCTGCATTCATCGCCGCCCGGTCGAAGATCCCCGGAGGCTTCGCCTCAACGACGACTGGATTGGTTACGGCGCCCGTCTTGGTCACGATGAATTCGAGCAGCACGTAGCCCTCGATGCCGCGCGTCTGCGCGCGCCTGGGATAAACCGGCGCAACTTTGACGATCGGCAGATACTCGCCATCGGAGCTGAACCCGCCCACGCCACCGACGTTCAGGTCGACGTTCACGCCCACCGCCCCGATGTCGACACCCTGCGAAACGTTTGTGTTGTCGAAGTCCGGCTTCGGCATGTCCGGCGGCGGCTCATCCGGTGGCGGCGGGGGCTTTGGCTTGCGGTCTTTGACTTCGATGGACTCGTCTTCTTTGAGTCGCACGAAGTCGACGATTTTGCCGCCCTTTTCTTCGTTCAGCGCACTCTTATCGCTTTTGATGAGGTACTGCATGAGCATGAACAACGCGAACGTCGTTACCGCCCCCAGCAACACTCCAAAAATCAGTCTCACAGCCATTGATCAGGACTCCGTTGCGATGGCGACTTCTCTCAGCCCGGCGTTGCGGGCAGCATCCAGCACTGCCTTGAGCTTGTCGTAGGTTGCGCCGCGGTCTGCCTGCACAACCATCGTACCCTTTGGGTTCTCGGCGTGCAGCCGTTCGATGTTCGCCCGTACCGCACCGACGTCGACCTTTTTCTTGTCGATCCAGATGTCGCCATTTTCATTAATGGCCACCAGCACGCTCACGGTCTTCTTGGCTTCCGCAGTCAACGCATCCGGACGGAAAACGTCAATTCCGGTCTGTTTGATGAACGTCGCCGTCACGATGAAGAAGATCAGCATGATGAAAACGACATCGAGCATCGGCGTCAGGTTGATGTCAGCGTCGTCATCACCCCTGCTATAGCGACCTCTAGCCATCAGCGTCCTCCTTAATGATCCGTGGTCAGGTGGTCTTCGAACAGCTCGGTCTGGTACTCGATCCTGTTCTTCAGAATCGTACTTCCAAGCACGCCCGAGAGCGATGCGACCATGCCTGCCATCGTCGGGATGGTCGCCTGCGAAACGCCCGCGGCCATCGATCGGGCGTTGCCGCCCTGGGTGGCCATTGCGTCGAACACCGAGATCATCCCGGTCACGGTTCCCAGCAGTCCCAGCAGCGGGCACAGTGTCACACAGGTCAGGATCAGGGGAAGCGTGCCCGCAATCTTGTCTGACGCTTCCGAAATGAGCTGCTCCCGGATCTGGTGTGCAGACCAGGATTTGCGCTCCACCCGGTCTTCCCAGACGGACTGTGCTTCATTTACCACGTTCTTGTGCTCGGACAGGAAGTACCACATCCGTTCGAAGATCATGGTCCACATGACAAACGTCAGCGCCATGATCAGGTACAGAACGTTCCCGCCCTGCTCCATGAACTGGATCAGGACGAGATAGACATCACTCAACATCGTTGAAACTCCGAGTCAGTCTGCATTAACCCAGAGCATTTCCGCTGCGTTCAGCGTGATCTGCGATGATGCCAGCACTCTGTTCTTCCAGAATGTGGATGACGGAGCGCGCTTTCGAATTGACGATTGCGTGCAGCAACGTCGTCGGGATCGCTACGACGAGGCCAAGGACGGTCGTCACCAGCGCCTGCGAGATACCGCCGGCCATGGTTTTCGGATCACCGGTACCGAACAGGGTGATAGCCTGGAAGGTCAGGATCATCCCCACGACCGTACCGAGCAGTCCCAGCAGCGGTGCGACGATAGAAATCACCTGAACGAGCGTGATCTGGCTCGTGATCTTCGGTGTCTCTGTGAGTATCGCTTCGCCAAGCTTGAGTTCCAGCGTTTCTACGTCGACGTTCTTGTTGTCGTCGTACACCTTGAGCACCCGGCCCAGGGCATTACCGGTGTCCGGGGTATCAGACTTCTTCTGCTTGTTGACCGCGCTGCCGATAATCGTCAGCTGGATCCACTTGAAGACCGCCAGCAGCACGCCGACGATACCGACCATGATGATGACCGCGCCAACGGTGCCACCCTGGCCATCACAGAACGGGATGTAGCACTCACCCTTGGAAATGCCGCCGAAGGGCGAACCGATCCGGTCGCCCCAGGTGTCAGCCTGAATCAGCAGCTCGAGCAGCGAGCCCCGGGTGGGGTCGACGGCGAACTCAACGATTTCGCCCGCACCAGCGGCTTCGAGGTCGCTGACCGTGCTGAGGAACCGTCCGGACGGTTGCCGGGGCAGCTCTACGAGATCGCCATCATCGATGTCGTACTTGACGTATTCACCGTCGGCGATGAGCGCGAACGCGCCCACGCGAGTGATAGTTGCCTGCTTCTTGTCGCCGTTCAGCTGCGTGATCGTTCCCGGGAACTGCGTAATCTTCCCGGACTCGGTCATTTCGCGCTGCAGCTCGTACCAGAGCGTCTCCATCTCGTCGATGGTGGCGAGCTGGCTGGCGGTGCCCATTTTCGCCGCCAGTTCGCTCAGGAACTCTGCGCGCGGACCCAGCTCCGCCGAGATGATGGAGCCCTGGAAGTTGCCGCGGGTGTCTCCAGCAACCTGCTGCAGCACGCCGAACAGTTCCCGCAGGGACCCGAGGCGCTTGTCGAGCTGCTCGGTCAGATCGCCGAGCTTTGTCTCGTTTTCCTCGTAAGTCGTTTCCAGCCTGTCGGAGCGCTGTTCTTCCCGGGTGCGTTCCGCTTTGGCGTCCTCGAGCAGTTTCGCCTGCTGATCCTTTTCCTGGCGGAAGCGCCGCTCGCGTGCGGAGTGATCGCGCGACTCCACCACTCGCCGCTGCTCGACGTTGCGCAGCAGTTCTTCGAGCGAGTTTGCCTCGACGACCACCGGGCCCTCAGTGGTTTCTGCTTCCGCGGCGAACGAAAGCGGTGCAAAAATAGAACCGAACGCGAGTGCGCCCGCGGCAAGATAGCTACGCATAGTCTGTGTCGTTCCCAATGTCTTCGTTAGCGCTTTCACTCTGCACCTCCCGCACCCGGAACGGGCAATGTCAGCAAATCGACGGTGAGCTGCTTGCGCGCCATCCGGATGCCGTTACGAACTGAGGCCTTGTAGCTGTCCGGCAGCGTTTCCCACTGCTTGGAGGTCTTGTTGAAGACCCCCGTTTCCGCACCGTCAGCAGTCTGGTAAACGAGCGCGATGCGGCCGACCTTGAGCACATCGACCTTGCGCTCCGTGCCGCCCACTTCAATGGTGTCCGAGTACGCTTCCATCGTCCGGCCGTACTCGTTTTCGATCTGAAAGGCCCGCATTACTGCGTTGAATTTTTCCGACACAACCACGTCCGGGCGGTCCATCGTGGTTCGCAGCTCTGCAATACGATTACGACGTTCCTCCAGCAGGAACGGCATGTCGAGCCCGACGAACTGCTCGAGACCATCGATCATTCTGAGCATGAACGGCGCGACCTGACGCTCGATGAGGGTCACGTCGTCGATCGACTGCGACAGTGCCGCCATCTCTTCTTCCTGGCCCGAGATCTGCTTTTCGAGCTGGCGGTTGTAAACCCGTAGACCTTCGATTTCTTTCAGCACCGTCTTGTAATCGGTGACGAGCTCGCGCGTCTGTTCCGTAAGCGCATCAATGCGTGCCTGAGAGCGCTTGGCCTGGGCGTTGAGCTGGTCGCCTACCCGGAACACTTCGCGCAGTGAATTCGCTTGTGCGGGCAAGGCGGCACTCAGGCCAACAGCGATCGCGGCGGTAGCTACCAGCCGGACGGTGCGGGGGTATTTCATATTCCTTCCTAAGGGTCGATGGTCGATGGTCGATGGTCGAGCGATCTGCGTCGCTTCTGCTTTATAAGCGTTCTGTCTGTGAAAATCCTGTCTGTATGGGCTTGTTTCTCGCGTCTGATGTTCCCGCCTTCGACTGCCACAAACGCCATCCTCGAGATCCAGCGAGCAGTTGTTGCTGGTCCAGGAGTCCTGACGGCTGTCGGGCGCCGCCCAACCGTGCTGCGGCGCCGTTGTGCTGAGCATGCCCATCCAAACGAGCTAACAAGATGCGTGCCGAAATTCCCTGGTTCCGTTGTATCCCGTCATCGCGTGAGCGGCCTGCCGTCTCCTGCGATGAAGTTACGGCTCTGCCATGGTGGTGTCGGTAAGAGAACGGTCCATCAGCGTTGCCCCACAACCCGATGCCCGTCAGCTGATCGCCCCCACTCATCTGTATGCTGCGTTAGTCGCCGCACGAAGCACTGCAACAGCTGCTGTGTTTGCCGCTGTCGCTGCTGCTGCCGCACTCTTCCAGAGTGTTTACTTCGGCGACAGCAACGACAACTGTACTCACCGCGGCTGCAGTGACGGCTGCGCCCCACGCAACGCCCATTGCTGGCAGTTCCCTACCGGAGGAATGATCTTCTGCAGCGCCCTGCCGCATCCGAGCAGACTCCCGATTCTGCGCTTCTTCTTATTAATTTTAATGTCGTGTGTTCTGCGCGCTCGTTGTTCGGCATCCGGCTACCTGACCAGCTTTCCGTCGGCTGCGATCACAAGGGTTATCTACATCCGCCCCTTGCATTCGTTCGCTCCGGTAAGCAGTAGAGTGACCAGGCACTCTGCACTTTGAGCCCCTCACCCCTGAGCCGCCTTGCCTATCATTGACTCCGACCGGTAGCAAACACCGACACCGGATCACCTGCTACCCGAAGCAGGCGAACTGCCGCGGGCAAATCGGTTCCTGAAGACGCTGGCGCAGAGGTGAGTCCCGCGGGCCTCGAGCACTTTGGGTCCCATCCCATACAGGCCCGAAGGATTAACAATGGTCCGGTTGATGTCAACCCAAGAAAAGTCTGCTAAGTGAGGTTTTTCCTGAAGAATTCCAGCGTACGGGCATGAGCCAGCTTGGCAGCTTCGGCGTTGAAGGTGCCGCGCTGATCGCAGTTGAAGCCGTGATCCGCGGGATAGCGATACACGGAGGTTTCCGGCCGCTGCGCCCGGAATGCCTCGACGTCCGCGACCGGTATGTGCGCGTCTTCATCGCCAAAGTGGAGGATTGCCGGACACTGCGCAGCGCTGCCGCCCTCGCCCGGCACCCCACCGCCGTAGTAGGCGCTCGCGGCGCTGACCCCGCTCAGGTCGCGCGCGCACAGCCACGTCAGCAAACCCCCGAAACAGAATCCAACGACACCCACCGGACCGCGGGCTGCGCATTCGGCGATGACTTCCTGCAAATCAGCCAGCGCACGGGCCCGGTCCAGCCTGGCGAAAGCCAGATCGATACCCTGGCCCATGGCTGCCTCGTCGTAGCCGAGCTCGATGTCCGGCTCGATGCGATCGAACAACTTTGGCGCCACAGCGTCATAACCGGCCATTGCGTAGCCGTTGGTCACGGCCTGGATATGGCTGTTGACCCCAAAGATCTCCTGGATCACCACGACCCCGCCCTTTGCCGCGCCCTCCGGACTAGCCTCGTATGCCGAAATCTCGACGCCGTCAGCGCCTGTGAGCGAGATTTTGGAGGTTGTGATCGCCATTCGGAGAGCTCCTGTTTAAGTTGCTGTCATCAACGTAAGTCGCCGGT
>JBCDGJ010000222.1:0-7348 GCA_038757945.1 Pseudomonadota bacterium | reverse complement strand
GGTGACTGCGAGGTTGCGAACGGCGGGCAGCAGAACGTCGCAGAGCGATTGTTCGATCGTTACGTCGGCACGGAGCTCACGAACCAGCCGATGCGAACCGCCTTCACCGATGAGCTGGTCAGCATGTTGAACGACCTGAACTGCGGCACCGGCTGCAACGGCGAAACCGCCCGAATCGCGCTCGCCGCCGCCTGCAGTGCAACGCTGTCGAGCGGCGCCGTCACCATCCACTGATCAACGGAGTAACGACTCATGTCCAACTACAGAGAAGCCTTCCGAAGACGGGAGCACCAGGGTCGCGTTCTCGAGCAACGGATCATCGACGACTGCGCACGCAGTGGCCACGGCCGTCCGCGCACGCGGCGCGAGTTTCTGAACCGCGGCCTGCGGGGAGCGACCGCCACCGTGCTGCTTCCCAGCATCGCAACGCTGTTCACCCGCACCGCTTACGGGGAGTGCCTGATCGACGACAATCCGCTCATTGGTTCAGGCAAGATACCATTCCTGGTCTTCGACCAGGGCGGCGGTGCCAACATCGCGGGGTCCAACATCATGGTCGGCGGCGCCGGGGGGCAGGAGGACTTCCTCGAGCCCCGCGGCTACGCCAAGCTGGGCCTGCCGGAAGCAATCATTCCGCAGAACGTCGGCGTCGATCGCAGCTTCGGCCTGGCCATGCATCCGAACAGCGCCCTGCTGCGCGGGATGCTGAGCAAGACCAGCGCTGCCACACGCGCCGCGACCAACGGCGTCGTGATACCGGCGCGTTCCGAGAACGACACCGGCAACAACCCGCACAACCCCATTTACGGTATCGCCCGAGCCGGGGCGGACGGTGAGTTCGTGGCTACGATCGGAACTCGGAACTCGGAGTCCGGCGGGCGATCGCGCGCTCCCGCTGCCATGATCGATGCCACCTTGCGCCCAAGCCGAGTTCGTAACCGGAACGACGCCGTCGGGCTCGGCGGTGGCGACGATGAAACCACGCCCAACGGCCGAATTGCGCAGGCGAGTGCCGTCCTCACCGCGCTGAAGCTCGGACAGATCAACGAAGCCCAGGCCCGCAAGGAGCTGGTGCAGTGTGGGTTCGACAAGACCACGGCAACCTTCAATACGCCCATCACGGCTAGCGATCTGGACCCTTCTCAGGATGCCGCGCTGCAGGACATTTTTCCGGGGAACGAGCTGACCGACGGCGACTTCGTACGAACAGCCGCAACGATCAAGTGTGTGGTCAACGGCTACGCCGGCGCCGGCACCATCGAGTACGGCGGGCGCGACTACCATCAGGATCCGCGGCCGGAAACCGATGGTAAGGACTTCGTCGTCGGTCAGGCGATCGGCGCATCGCTCGAGTACGCGGCGCGGCAGGGCAAGCCACTGATGATCTACGGTCTCTCCGACGGCTCGGTCTCCGCCGACACCAACCGGCGCGAGGACGATGGCAACGGGGTCGAGAAGTTCCGTTGGCGTTCCGACAACTCGCAGACGGCGGCATCGTTCATGCTGGTATACAGTCCCGGCGGGCGAGCCGTGCTCCGCAACGGCGCTGCCTCGCAACAGCTCGGCGCGTTCCGGATGGATGGCAACATCGAGACCAGCGCAACGCCCTTCGCCAACAGCGTCAGCACGCTGGCCGAGCTGATCGTGCTGAACTACCTGGCGCTGCATGGAGAACAGTCGCGCTTCGGCATGGTGCTGAACAATCCGGGGCTCGGCACCGGAGCGGTGGTGGAACCGTATATCGCGTTCGAGGCCATCGTCTGACGCGCACCATGATCGACTCGAGGCTGCACTGTCCCGGCTGTCCGGCCGGGGCAGCGACCGCACTGCAACCCGCCAAAGGCGGCGGCCACTACTGTCCGGGGTGTGACGAGCATTACCCAACCTTCAAGGTCGGCAACGCTGCCCTGCACTGGTGTTATCCGCATCCCCAGCACAGCCAGCAGCGCTGGCTGTTTGAAACCCGACGCACCCTCGACGAGCTGGCCCGGCAACAGCGTGAGCTGAAACATCGGAACGGCTGCGGCGGACTGACGGCGCTGAACCGTATCCGCCTGGCACGAGCCATGCGTGGTACCCAGGTGCAGCGGGACACGTTGACCGAGCTGCTGGCGCCGCTCGGGCTGACGGGCTCGCTGCCGGAGTCGCCGGTCGTCGGCAGCATGCGCCTGCCACAACTGCAGAGCTACCGTGCCAATCCGTTCCGCGACTGGGGCTGGGATACGCCGGAAACGGAGCAGATGTGCGATGCCGTGCTGGAAGTCCTGCGCGCTGCTACCAACGAGCTTCCGCAGCGGCTACTGACCCTCGGCGCCGGCGCCGGACGGCTGAGCTACGATCTGCACCACGCTCTGGGATTGACGCGTTCGACGCTGTTGGATCTGAATCCGAAGCTGCTCGGCATTGCTGGGCGGGTGATCTCAGGTCAGCCGCTGACGCTCGCGGAGTTTCCCGTTGCGCCGGTCAACCTGGAGAGCGCCTGCGTCGTCCGCGAGCTCAAGCTGGCGGAGCGGCAACCGGCACTGCACGAGGAGATGGATTTTGTGCTGGGTGATGCGCTCGAAGCACCGTTTGCCGACGGGAGCTGCGAGGCGGTGCTAACGCCCTGGCTGATCGACATCGTACCAACGCCGCTGCCGCGGCTGCTCGGGTCGATCAATCGTCTGCTGCCGATCGGTGGCCTGTGGCTCAACACCGGATCACTGGCCTTCGGCCATGGCGATGCGCTGGCCGACGATCTGTCCTTCGAAGAAGTGGCAACGCTCATTGAGCAGTCCGGATTCCGTCTGCTCGAAGTCCGGCGTCGCACGCTGCCCTACCTGCAGTCGCCTGCCAGTGCACACCGGCGCAGTGAGCTGGTAACGACCTTCTGCGCCGTCAAAAAGAGAGCACCGCCGGAACAGCTGGGGATGAGCGAGGAACCGGGGGCGGCCGCCGCTCAGCACCGCGCGCCTGATGCTGTGGTCAGCAGGGCGCCACGGCAGGAAGCGCTGGCCGCCCACCATCTGCTGCGCGCGCAGGTGCTTGCAGCCGTCGATGGCAACAGAACAGCCGAACAGCTAGCCGTCCTGCTCAGCAACCGTTACCAGCTGGATCCCGTCAATGCACTGTCGACGGTCAATGAGATCCTGCGCGAAGCGGACCTCTAGACCGCGTCGCGTCAGGAGCAAGCAGTTACAGCGGCAGGCGCACCCGTGCGGTACCAAACACCCGGGTTTCCCGCTTTTCGTTGACCAGCGTCAGATCGATCTCGACCACGCCCGTGTCGTCATCAATGTCGGTGACCACGCCGCTGATTGCGCACGGCTCATCCACCAGCACGGGCGCACGGAAGATGGTGTCGACGGTCAGCACTTCAGCCGCCGCAGCCCAGCGATGAATCATTGCCGCAAAGAAACCCTGACTCATGATCCCCGGCACCAGAGCAGCCGGAAAGCCCTCCGCTCGCGCATGCTCGTGGCTGGTGAACCGCGGAAAGTCCCAGTGCGCGGCAACCGCGAAGCGCTTTACGTTCGCCTGCGACACGTCCGGCTCGAAGGCCGGCAGCTCTGCGCCGAACTCGACGTCGCTAAGGGTCTGAATGCCCGCGTTACTCACTGGGCTTCTCCCGGATCACAATGCGGGTATCGGACACCGCCAGTTTCTGCTCCGCCTGATCGAACAACTCCATGCGGGTGACGAAGAACACCATGCGTCCCGAGCGCCCGGTTTTGGTGTAGATCTCGTGCAGGTGGGTGCGCGCCCTGATCGGCTCGCCCGGCCGGATCGGCGCCAGCGTTTCGATAGCTTTCCCGGCATCCATGCCGAGGCCAGCCACCGTCGGGAATCCGCCCGGAAAGCGCTGCTTCGGCTGCAGCTGCGTAGGAATCGTCGGCGTGGCCTGAAAGTCGGCGTCTGCGGGATCCAGATAGCGGGAGGCGGTCTCACCACAGGCTGCTGCACAGGCGGCAAGCTCAGCGGCATCGAAGGTCACCTCGATCTCATCGTAGACCGGGCCGACGAACCGATCGACCAGCGCGTCGATATCAAGCGGCTCCGCTTCGGGCCGCTCACTCATGATGCCGCTCGGTAGGTCAGCGCCTCAAACTCGCCGCTACGGAGAGCTTCCGCCAGCTCACCTTCCGTTCGCACCGGAGCGGACAATCGCGTCGCGCAGCGTCCGATGTGGCTGACGATGTGCGCATCGCTGCCACCGATGCCCCGGTAACCGTGTTGTTCGGCCATCGCCCGGGCAATCTCATCCTCGTCTTCACGGCTGCCGCCGTTGTAAATCTCGACAACTTCAACGCCGTCTGGCACACCCAGCGTGTCGATGTGCGCTGCCATGCCGACCCGCGGCCTGCCCGGGTGACAGGGCACGGCTACGGCGTCATGAGCACTGCTGGCTTCCAGCACCTGCGCGAGCGGCAGACGTATATTGGTGAAGTCGAAGGCACGGGTCAGCGCCTCGGTCACGCCATACACGAGCACATGCCCGTACTCCGTTTCGACCTCGCTGGCTTTCAGGATGGTCAGATCGAATTTCTGCGCCAGTGCCGAGTAGTCGGACTCGGTATCCCACTGGCGATGCTCTGTGAGTACAAAACCCTCAATCGGCAGATCCTTGGCGCGGATCCACTGGCAGTAGTTCGCCACTTTGGCGCGCCCGTCATCGGACTTGATGGAATGTGAGTGGAGATCGAGAATCACCAGCCAAACCTCCCCGCAAAACCCTTAGTTTAGCGGCTGTCGTCCAATGGAGCATCCCGTGTCGATTACCGTGCATTTCGAAACGCGTACCGGAAAGCGCATGAGCGTGACCGCGGAGCCCGGCGCACGGCTGCTGGATGCTGCCCTCGACGAGCTGGTTCCGGGCATCATCGGCCAGTGCGGTGGCGGCATCACCTGCGCCACCTGCCACGTTAAGATCGAACCGGAGTGGCGCGCGCGGCTGCGGCCACAGAGCGCCGACGAGCAGGAGCTGCTCGGCTACGTGCACAACGCCGACGACAGCAGCCGCCTGGCCTGCCAGATACGGCTCACCGAAGCCCTCGACGGGCTCGAAGCACGGGTGCCCGGAAGCGACTGAACGACGCCGGACCCTGGCCCGCCGCGCCCTGTTAGACTGTGCGGCGTTGCAACGGGCCGCTCGAGGGGGACAGCGTATGGCGAGCAGCGAAAGATCCGCGGCGATCGTCGGCATTCACGAGTTTCCATCCCGCGATGTCGAGGGCCAGCTCAGCCCGCTGCAGATCAAGGCACGCTGCGCCAAAGCGGCGCTCGATGATGCCGGACTGACGTTGGCGGACGTCGACGCGATCTACGACGCCGGGGAAGGCGGCGGCATGGCCGGCCTGAACATCGCCGAGTACTTCGGCCTCAATCCGCGTCTCGTGGACATGACCGGAGTGGGCGGCTCCAGCTACGAGTTCCACGCTGCCCACGCCCGCCGCGACATCGCCGCCGGCAAAGCTCGCGTCGCGCTGCTCACCTATGGTTCCACCGCGCACAGCGCCGTCCAGCGGATCGGCGTCGGCGGCCGCGGCGGTGGCGGTCATCCCGCCGACAACATGGACACCTTTGCCGGCATGACGCTGGTGGCCAACTACGCCATGGTCGCGGCCCGGCACATGCACGACTATGGCACGACCGCCGAACAGCTCGCAGAGATCGCGACAGCGACGCGGTACCACGCCATGCGCAATCCGGAAGCCGTACAGGCGATGCGCGACCTCGAGTTTCTCGACATCCGCGAGACCAGCATCGACGACGTGGTCAACTCGCGCATGATCGCCGATCCGCTGCATCTGCTCGAATGCTGCATGATCTCCGATGGCGGCGGCGCCGTGGTGATTGCAGCGCCCGAAGTTGCGCGCGACTGTCGCAACAAGCCGGTGTGGCTCCTCGGCAGCGGCGAGGCCATGGGGTATCCGCGCAACGGCGGTGACATCACAACAAGCGCCGGCGCCAGAAGCGCGCCGGTCGCGTTCGCTGAAGCAGGTATCCACCCCAACGAGATCGACATCGCAATGATCTACGATTCGTTTTCGATCACCGTGCTGACGCTGCTCGAGGACCTCGGCTTCTGTGCCAAAGGGGAAGGCGGCGCCTTCGTCAGCGGCGGCCGGCTGCGCTTCGATCAGCCGGGAGCACCCGCACTCAATACCGACGGCGGCGGACTGTCCTCCAACCATCCGGGTATGCGCGGTATCTTTCTGCTGATCGAGGCGACGCGGCAGTTACGGCAGGCGTCCACGAGCCAGGTGCCCGACGCACGCCTTGCCGTTGCCCACGGCAACGGCGGCATGCTGGGCTCGAGACACGCCGCCTGCACGGTGATCCTGGGGAGCGATTGACATGAGTGACCAGCAGAAACCACCCCAACGTCCCCTGCCTTCGCTGAAGGAGCCGGACACCGCGCCCTTCTGGAACGCCACCGCCGAGCAGAAGCTGACTTATCAACGGTGCGAAGACTGCGGCAGCCTGGTCTTCTATCCCCGCGCCCACTGCACGAACTGCGGCAGCGCAAATCTGGCCTGGCATGAGGCTTCCGGACGCGGCACCGTCTACACCTTCTCGATCGTGCGGCAGAGCTATCACCCGTTCTTTCGCAGCAAAGCACCTTACGCGGTCGCGTGGATCGATCTCGAGGAAGGACCCCGGCTCGTTTCGAACGTGATTGGCATCGACGTCGACGAGCTGCGCATCGGTATGCCGGTGGTCGTCGACTGGGAAGCGCACGAGGAGCTCAGCGTGCCGCTGTTCCGACCGGCGCCCCAGGCCGCGGGCCCGGCATGAGCTGAAGATCCGGGGCAGGCCAGGCTGCCGCGCTGCCTTGCCGCTGGTCCCGGCCGACCTGCTGCCGTGCGGAACGAGGCAGACGACGCGCACTGCAGATTGGTCAGGCGCTGATCCCGTCGAGCATCAGCGCTACGAAATCGTGCGCGAGCTGTTCCGTCGTCGAGCCAGCGAAGGGCACGTGATCGTTGTTCCGGTCGAAGCGAAGCACGGCCAGCCCTTGCAGTGATGAACAGACGAAATTGGTGAACAGCGCAACGGATCCAGCCTTGATGAACCCTTCCCGCTGACCTGCCTCGATCGAGTCGGACAGCACCTGCAAGGCGCCGAGGGAATCTGTCAGATAGCCTGGGAACGATGCCGCGTTGTGCTCCATGAACATCACGCGGAACAACTCCGGATTGTCGACGCTGAACTCAACATAGGCAGCGCAACCAAGCTGAAACCGCTGCCGCCAGGGCAGATCCTCCAGTTCGGCGAGGGGCCGGGTGACCGCGGCCAGCTTCTGAAAGCCGAGCTGCGCAATCGCCGCAAGCAGCGCATCCCGGTTGGGAAAGTGCATGTAAGGGGC
>JBCDGJ010000221.1:0-7451 GCA_038757945.1 Pseudomonadota bacterium | reverse complement strand
CCGGTGCCCGTGCAGCATAACGGAGAGCTGGCTCGAGCGTTTTGAGTCCACGACCTGCTCCGGCGTGCAGAAGGCTTCAGGCGCCAGTGCGGGGTCGACTTCGTTTGCTGTAAACAGCTCATCCAACTGCCGTTCGCGCGCTGCGGGGGATAGGTTTTTGAGGTACGGAAGCAGCACGTACTCAACCGTAAGTACCCGATGGGTCGAATCACCGAAGTACAGGGTCGAGTCCATCCATGGCACGATCAGCCGCTCCCGGGTGATTCCGTTGATCAAATCGTAGGCCCGTTGATGGTATGGCACATGCCCTTCCAGCACGGCTGTGCTGAGAAACAGAGCAGCGGGAACCTTTAGCTCTTCGAACAGGTCCGTACCCTGAGAGAAGAAGTCCTCATACCCGTCGTCGTAGCTCAGCACCAGCGAGGGTCGATCGACCCATTCGCCCTGTTGGTGCAGCTCCATGAGCTGTGGAATGCTAATGAAGTCGTGAGTACGCCGCATCAGCGTAATGAGCTCCCGCGTTTCGCTGACCGTTGCGTGTCCAAGAATGCGGCGCCAGTCATCGGCGGGCAGGTCATCGGGCAGCAAACGGTGTGCGTACATCACTGTGATGGTCGGGGCTTCCGATTCCTTCAACCGTTTCAGCAGCGGGTACTCCATCCGCCGGGCCAGGGTCCGCAACGGTCCCTCGTGGCGGTGCTGATACAGCCTCCGAAAACGGTCGTTAGGTTGCTTGAACACAAAGTCGATGGGCGTAGGTTGCTGCTCCAGCGGAGTCAGCTCATCGCTTTGAAGACGCCGGATTAACTCGTCTGCGGCGCTCCGATAGACATGCAGCTGCAGAACCTGCGAGTCTTCCTTCGGGTCGATATTGACCTGCTGCTGATGGATAACGGGGCCGACATCCTGTTCGGCGGCCACTTGGAGAATCGTGTAGCCGACTTTTTCGTAGTCCTTAAAGAACAGCGGCCAGAACAAGCTGCCGCCGCCGCGATAGTGCGGCAGGACGCTCGTGTGGATACGGAGCGTCATTCTCTGTGCTGCGTCGGCGACGCGGCGCGGTAGGACGGAAGCCCCAGTGATCAGAACGAGATCATGTGCGCCTTGACGTAGCGTCTCAGCAAATTCCTGGCTTCTAAAGGACGCAACTGGCACCAGTTTGAGGTTGGAGCGTTTCAGGTCCTTGACGGAACGCAGCGGACCCAACGCGTCCGATATGCGGCTGCGCTCCTTCGAAAACAGCGACGGCCGGCCGAGGAACTGGCTGAGCGCGTTGGTCCAGCCTAACGTATTGCGGTTGGTGAGCAGGCTTGAGAGGTTAAACTGGGCGTTCAGCGATCTGGACTGCACGTACACAGCCTCAATCTCGCAGCCTGCCTCCTGCAACCGATTCAGCAGGTAGAAACTCGGCCACTCCAGGGAGCATGCAATCGCAAGTTTCATCGTCGGACGGGGGCAGCCTGACACCCAGGCTCAAAGCCCGAACAACGCTCTAGCCTGGTTTGAAAAGCCCTGGGCATTGAAGGTAAATAGTAGCGCCAGCGATGCATAGGCCGTCAGAAACAAAACTATTGGTACAACGCGGATTGCGATGCGGGTATCGTCGTTCTGGTAGCTGATTTCGCCAATAACCGGCAGGTCGGTAACGGCCGACAGGTCCTGTACATCCATGATCGTCGAATCTAGCGTTCGCAGCAGAAACATCAAGGCTGCGCCGAGCGCGAGGCCTGCGCCGAACGCAGCGGCGATCAGAAGCTGTCGCTTGGGTGAAACTGGGGTTGTCGCAGTAATCGGCGGTTCGATGATGTTGAACAGCACGGAATCCTGCTGTTCACCGACGCGGCCGATCCGTTCGCGCTCTGATTCGTTCAGAACCTGGTTGTAGAACTTCTCGTATTCGTCATAGTCGCGGTTCAGCTGGATGAACTCGCGTTCCAGTGCGGGCTGAGTGTCGACGACGCCTTCGAGTTCCTGCACCTTGCTGGTCGACGTTGCGAGCTGCTCCTCTTTCTCGGTCAGCACGACGTTCGCGGCGGACAGCTGCAGCTGGACCTCAACATAGAGCGGGTTTGAGGCATTTGCGACACCATCGTCGCCGGAACTGTAGGCATTGAACTGCTGCCGTTCGCGGCGTTCCATCCGCTCGATCTGCTCTTTCAACGCAACCACGTCCGGATGCTGATCGGTAAACTGCAGCAACAGCTCGTCCAGAGTCTGCATCAGGGCGAGCTTGCGCTGAGTTTCCGGGAGCATGGCCGCGCTACCGTCAGTACCGGTGCCTGCGGAGTACGGCCGCAGGCCGCTGAGCTGGCGGCGGATTTCATCGCGCTTGCGGCGCTCTATTTCCACTTCCCGCAGCAGTGCGTCGCGCCCTTCCCGAGCCCGCTGCAGCTGTTCGAAGAACGAGTTGCGCCCATTGACCGCAAATTCAGGATGATCACGCTTGAAACGCTCGAGCTTGAATTCAGTGGTGCTGAGCAGATCGCGGTAGTAGGACAGCTGTTGCTGCAGAAATTCCTGGGTGCGCCCCGTGTCCTCCTGCTTGATGCTGAGCACGTCCTCGACGAAGCTGTCCAGCAGCATGGAAACGACTGAGGATGCCTGCTGAGGATCGTTGTCCGCGTAGCTGATCGTATAGAGGTTGGCGCCTTCCTTGCCGCGCCCCTGCCGAATTGCAATTCGGCCCTGCAGGCTCTTGATCAAGCCGTCGTATTCCCAGGGCGCCTCGATCTCGAGATCCATGTCGTGTTCACGGATGACCTTGTCGAGCTGCGGCCGCGAGAGTATGGCCTGGCGCACCATGTAGACACGCGAGTCGACATCAGCATTCAAGCCGAGGCTGCTGACGACCTCTTTGAGGCGCGAGCTAGAGTCGATAAAGAAGACGGCCTTGGATTCGTAGACGTTCGGAATGATCAGAACGGCGGTGCAGGCCAGCAAGGCAATGACGGTACCGGTGATCAGTCCGACCCAACGGTAACGTACAAGCCCACGGAGCTCTTTGACGAGATTTAGAAATTGTTCGCGCACTGTTAACTTCTTTGTCAGTTTGGTCCGTTAATCAACGGACCTGTTAACAGCGGCGCAGAGGCGCGCCACTACTTTCCCTAGTTTAAGACGTGCATCCCTGCGGTGTCGCAACGCTTTGTAACGAGCCGGCTACTTGCCGGCTCGGAGGTGACTCAACGACCGGTTGAGGCAGCGGCTACAGGCCAAGCACGAGCTTTGACATGATATTCCGCTGGATCTCGTTGGAACCGGCATAAATGCTCACTTTGCGGGTGTTGAAATAGTTCTGTGCGACACCGTTCGCATCCACTGGTCCCACCGGCTGAAAGTTATCACCCGGCTCACCCGTTGACTGGTCGAGCGGCACTGCATAGTTGCCGGCAACTTCGAGTGCGAGTTCGGTAACTGCCTGCTGCAGTTCGGTGCCCCGGGTTTTGATCATGGATGATTCCGGGCCCACGTTCTGTCCCGCCGCGAGCGTGCCGAGAATGCGGAGCTCGGTGAACTCCATGGCGAGCAGCTGAATTTCCACATCGCGGAAGCGCGCCTGGAAGCCCGGGTCTTCCGCGTAGGGAACGCCCTCATCGTTGTGCTCTGACTTTGCCCACTCCTGGATGGAGGCCATCGACTGCTTGAGGCCCGGCGAGTACGCATTGCCGCGCTCAAACTCGAGCAGGTATTTCGCGCAGGTCCAGCCCTTCCCTTCTTCGCCAACGAGGTTTTCTTTCGGAACCTTGACGTCCTCGAAGTAAACCATGTTGATTTCCTGGTGGCCGGCCGGCGGCTGATCCAGGGTGACGATCGGGTTTACGCTGATGCCCGGCGTCTTCATGTCGATCAGCAGAAAGCTGATGCCCTTCTGTCGAATGTCCTCGTTGCTGGTTCGAACCAGGCAGAAGATCCAGTCCGCGTACTGCGCCATCGTCGTCCAGGTCTTTACGCCATTGACGAGATAGTGATCGCCTTTGTCTTCCGCTTTGGTTTTCAACGAGGCGAGGTCAGAGCCCGAGCCCGGTTCTGAATAACCCTGGCACCACCAGACGTTGGTATTGAGGATGTCCGGCAGGAACTTCTTCTTCTGCTCCTCGGTGCCGAACTTCATGATTACCGGGGCAACCATGGTGATGCCGAAGGGAATCACACGCGGTGCGCCGGCGCGGGCACACTCCAGATCGAAGATGTAGTTCTGAGTGGCCGTGAACCGCGCGCCACCGTATTCGGCTGGCCAGTTGGGGGCGGCCCAGCCTTTCTCCGCAAGCCGTTTCTGCCACTGCACGTGGTCCTCCTTGGTGAGCTTGCGCAGGGCACTCTGGCTCTGCTTCTCACGGAGTTCCTGCGGCCAGTTTTCGTCCAGCCAGCTGCGGACTTCCTGCTGAAAACTGCGATCCTCTGCGGAAAAATCAAAGTTCATAAACGACTCGCTTGCCTGAAGTTTTGTGGCCGAAGAGTACCACATTCCCCGGCCGCAGCGGTGCGATCAATTACCCGCTCTGGAGCGCCAGGTTGGCCGGGGTTCCGCGCCTTGCCCCGTGGGCCCGCTAGGCGGACAACAGCACTGCTGCGATCCGTTCAGCTGCTTTGCCGTCCCAGAGGGGCGGCACCGGGTGCTCGGCGCTGCGCGGCGAGAGTGCCTCGTCCAGCGCCGTGAGGACCTGCTCGCGGTCGTTCCCGATCAATCGATTGGTGCCCTGGCTGATCGTTGCGGGCCGTTCCGTGTTCTCGCGCATGGTGATGCAGGGCACGCCGAGATAGGTCGACTCCTCCTGGATCCCGCCGCTGTCAGTGAGGATGGCGGCAGCGCCGGTCTGACAGCGCAGAAAGTCGAGGTAGCCGAGGGGCTCGCAGACCTTGAGATCCGGAATGGCGAGGAACTTGTCCAGCCAGCCGAAGCGTTCAAGGTTGCCGCGCGTCCGGGGGTGCAGGGGGATCAGGATCGGCTTGCGTTGCGCGGCCTCGGCAAGGGTGCCCATCAGCTGTTTGAGGGTGTCCGGGTCATCGACGTTGGAGGGTCGGTGCAGGGTTACCAGCACGTAGTTGCCTTCCGTAACCCCTTGCTCCTCGAGCGTGGGCCGCGATCGGGCCTTGGGCAGATGGCTGACCAGCGAGTCGATCATGCAGTTGCCAACGAAGAACACCTTGTCATCCGCAATGCCTTCAGCCTGAAGGTTGCGGTTACCACTCTCCTCGGTCGTGAACAGCAGGTCCGAAATGCGGTCGGTCATGACCCGGTTGACCTCCTCGGGCATGCGCATGTCGAAGCTGCGCAGACCTGCTTCGACGTGAGCCACATCGACGTGCAGCTTCTTTGCATCGAGCGCACAGGCAATTGTTGAATTGACGTCGCCGACGACCAGTACCAGATCAGGCTGCCGCTCGGTGAGCACCGGCTCGAAGGCTTCCATGATGCGTGCCGTCTGTACTGCGTGACTGCCGCTGCCGACCTCCAGATTGATGTCCGGGCGCGGCATGTTCAGCTCGTCGAAGAACTGGGTCGACATCTCCGGGCTGTAGTGCTGGCCGGTGTGCACGAGAATCTGCTCGACACCTGCCGCAGTCGCGGCGGCGTGCTGTTCGATCGCGCGGTAGATGGGCGCGATCTTCATGTAGTTCGGCCGCGCACCAATGACATGCACGATCCGGCGATAGCGCGGCATAACAGACTCCTTTCCGATGCCGGCCATCATAGACGTCTGTTGCCTGGCGGGGCGAGACGCAGGTCACCGCGCCGGCGGGCTGAAAGCGCCGTCCCGATAGCCTGAGTGCGCCGCCTCGGGCACACTCTCGCGCTGTTTCCCGGTGCCTGGCCGCAGGCTGCTCGCCGGCCGTCGAGAACCGCCGACTGTTCAGGAGCGCCCATTGAGTAGCGATGACAACCAAGCTGTCGAACAGGCCGACTCCCCACCGGATGCCTTCTCCACCGCCTATCGCAGCTACGCGCTGGTCCTGCTGGTCGTCGTCTATGTCTTCAACTTCATCGATCGCTCGATCCTCGGCATCCTGATCCAGCCGATCAAGGAAGAGCTCGACGTCTCTGACACGGCGATGGGCTTTCTCGGGGGCATTGCCTTCGCCATCTTTTACACCGCTCTCGGGATTCCGCTCGCTCGGCTTGCGGACCGTGGCTCGCGCCGCAATCTGCTCGCTGTCTGCCTGGCAGTCTGGAGTGCGGCGACGGCCCTGTGCGGGCAGGCGCAGAGTTTCCTGCAGCTGCTGCTGGCTCGCATCGGTGTGGCGGTTGGCGAGGCCGGCGGCAGCCCGCCCTCGCATTCGATGATTTCGGACATGTTCCCGCCGGAGCGGCGCGCGACCGCGCTCGCGGTCTATGCCCTGGGGATTCCGATCGGCACCATGCTCGGGAATCTTGGCGGGGGCTGGATCAGCGAAGCCTACGACTGGCGGACCGCGTTTCTAATCGTTGGGCTGCCGGGGCTCCTGCTCGCCGTCATCGTGCGGCTGACGCTCCGGGAGCCTCCGCGCGGGCGCTTCGATCCGGCGCCCGTGGCAGCGCAGGACGTCGAGGCACCGCCGGTCCGTGCCGTGTTTGCACACCTGTGGCGGCGGCGTAGCTTCCGCTTTCTGGCCATCGGTGCGGCGCTCCATGCCTTCGTTGGCTACGGCGTAGCGCTGTGGTTTCCGGCGCTGTTCGAGCGGCAGCATGCGATGGCTCGGACGGATATCGGTGTGGCCTTGTTTTATCTGGGGTTTGCGTCGATCACCGGCACGCTTCTCGGGGGCTATCTCGGCGACCGTTTCGCCAGCACGGACAAACGCTGGTACGTTTGGCTGCCCGGGCTGGCCACGCTGCTGTCCGTGCCCTTCAGCGCCTATGTGTATCTGAGCGAGGCGCCCTACTTCGCGCTGTGGGTGCTGGCCGTGCCCTACGTGCTGGGTGCGTACTACCTCGGTCCCACTTTTTCGCTGACCCAGAGCATGGTCGCTCCGCGCATGCGTGCGCTGGCCGCCGCGCTGCTGCTGTTCATTCTGAACATCATCGGTCTCGGCCTCGGCCCGCAGTTCACCGGCGTGCTGAGCGATGTACTGAACGCAACGACCGAGCTCGGCAGCGCTGGTGCGCTGAAGTGGTCGATGCTGCTCTGCCTCGGCTTCAACGTGGTGTCCGCACTGTGCTATCTGCGTGCTGGTCGGTACCTGCGTGAGGATCTGGAGCTTGGCAGCAGCTGATCAGGCAGCCGTCGACGTCTGTGTCGCCGCTGCTGCCGCCTGTGGCAACAGCACGTCGGCCAGCAGCTCGTAGGAACGCAGCCGCGTTTCGTACTCCGGCGTTATACAGATCACCATGAGCTCCTGGGCGGCATGCGCATCCGCCAGGCTCAGCAGCTGCTCCGCCACCCGGTCCGGTGTGCCCTGGATCGCCCGCTGGCGGCGTGGATCACGATCATCGTGATGGATGTCTGGCACTGGACCTCGCTGGTGGCGCTGTT
>JBCDGJ010000220.1:0-7465 GCA_038757945.1 Pseudomonadota bacterium | reverse complement strand
GTGTTCGTCGCATCGGTGCTGCCGACGCGGCTGGACGACGTTGCCGCCGGCACCTGCACGTTGGCGCCGGCGGCGTGGGTGCGATGCGGGCGCGCCATCGCCGCGGCATTGACCACCGGCGATCTCGACCCGACCGAGCTCGGTGACGCAGAACGGGTATTCGCCACTGCCGCGGCGCTTGCGCTGCGGGACGCACGGCAACCGCTGATCGTGACCGGCACCTCGCTCGGCGAGCCGGCTCTGGTGGAAACCGCCGGGGCCATCGCCCGCACGCTGCGTGAAACGGGCCGTGCCGCGTCCCTGGCGGTCTGCGGCTCCGAAGCCAACAGCTTCGGCATGCGGCAGCTGCCACAGCTTGACCAGCACGTCGAAGACGCTTTGCAGGCCGTGGTAGACGGACGGGCGCAGACGTTGCTGGTCCTGCAGAACGATCTGTTCCGTCGTGCCGACGCAGGTCTGGTCACCGCGGCGCTCGAGGCTGCCAAACACGTCATTGTTCTCGACTGTCTGGATACGCCGACGGCGACCGCCGCCGAGATCGTGCTACCGGCGGCAACGATCCCGGAGACGACCGGCACGCTGGTCAACTACGAACGTCGGGCACAGCGGTTCTATCAGGTGTTCGAGGCCGGTGATGACATTCAGCCCGCCTGGCGCTGGCTGACCGCCATCGGTCGCGCGGCCGGGCGCAACGAGCTCGACTGGATGCACGTCGACGACCTGGTGGCCGATATGGCAGCGGCAGCGAACCTTGATGCCGTCGCCACTGCGGGTCCCGATGCCAGCTACCGTGCGCCCTGGGGGCAACGGATTCCCCGCGAGCCGCATCGCTACAGTGGCCGTACGGCCATGTACGCGGATCGCACCCTGCATGAACCGAAGAGCACGGTCGATGAAGAGACGCCGTTCTCCTACTCGATGGAAGGGGCAAACTCGGAGCAGCCCGCCGGCATGCTGCCGTACGTGTGGGCGCCGGGTTGGAACTCGAACCAGTCGCTGATCAAGTTCCAGGAAGAGGTCGGCGGCGCGCTGCGCGGCGCTGACTTGAGCGCGCTGCTGCGGGCGCCCGACGTACCGCCGGTGCCGTACTACACAGGGTCCGCCGCAGAGCAGCCGAACGCAGATCAGTTCATTCTCGTAGCCCAGCCGGTGCTGTTCGGCGGCGAGGAGCTGTCTGCTCAGGCGCCGGCCATCCAGGAGCGCGCGCCGCGGCCGTTCATCGTGCTGAACGGCACCGATGCCGCACGGCTCGGCGTTGCCGATGGCGACGGAGTACGCTGCGGCGGGCATTCGCTGGAGGTGCGGACCGCTGCAGCCATGGCGCCGGGAACGGCCGCGGTGTCCGCGGGAATGCCTGGCGCACCGGCGCATCTGTCGCCGGGACCGGCTGCCCTGGCGGGTGATCCCGACTTTGTCCGGCAACCGTCCATCATCGCGCGGGGGTAGGGTGGTGGCGACCGGTTACTATCTGATCCTTCCCGTGCTCCTCGGCAGCATGATCACTGCCGGGCTGCTGGTCTGGTGGGAACGCCGTCTGCTCGGCTTCTGGCAGGACCGGCTCGGTCCGAATCGCGTTGGTCCCTTTGGCAGCGCACAGATCATCGCTGACGTCATCAAGCTGTTCACGAAAGACGACTGGGTGCCGCCGTTCGCCGATCGGCTGGTCTTCGTCCTTGCGCCCGTAATCCTCGCGGCAGCGATGCTGCTGGGCTTTGCGATTGTCCCCTGGGGACCGGACCTGCAGATCGTCGATCTGAACATCGGCATTCTGTTCTTTCTCGCTGTAACGTCGCTGGCCGTTTACGGCGTGCTGCTGGGCGGCCTGGCGAGCAACAGCAAGTACGCGCTGCTCGGTGGACTCCGGGGCGCGGCGCAAATGGTGACCTACGAGGTGTTCATGGGCCTGTCGCTGATGGGCGTTGTCATGCAGACCGGGTCCTTCAGCCTGACCGCGATCGTCACGGCACAGCAGGAGCTCTGGTTCTGCATCCCGCAGTGTCTGGGCCTGGTTCTCTTTCTCATTGCCGGTGTTGCCGAAGCACATCGCCTGCCCTTCGACCTGCCGGAAGCGGAGCACGAGCTGACCGCCGGCTTTCACACCGAATACTCGGGCATGAAGTTCGCCCTGATCATGGTCGGTGAATACCTGTCGGTGATTCTGACCTCGGCGATGATCGTCACGCTCTTTTTCGGTGGCTGGCTCGGTCCCGGCTGGTTGCCGCCAATCGTCTGGTTTCTGCTGAAGACGATCATCGTCATCAATTTTTTTGTGCTGCTGCGCGCAGCAATTCCCAGGCCACGCTATGACCAGCTGATGGCGCTCGGGTGGAAAGTGCTGCTGCCGCTGTCGCTCCTCAACATTATGGTAACGGGCGCCGTGCTGCTGGCGCTGAGGGGGTGAGATGCTGAGTCAACTGCGCTCGATCTGGGAGGTGCTCAAACACACGTTCTCGCGCAACGAAACCGTTCAGTACCCCGAGGAAATGCCCTATCTGGCGCCGCGCTACCGCGGGCGGATCGTGCTGACCCGAGATCCCGACGGTGAAGAGCGCTGCGTGGCCTGCAACCTCTGCGCGGTGGCCTGTCCGGTGGATTGCATCGCGCTGCAGAAGACCGAGGCGGAAGATGGCCGCTGGTATCCGGCGTTTTTCCGCATCAACTTTTCCCGCTGCATCATGTGCGGCCTGTGTGAGGAAGCCTGCCCGACCTACGCGATCCAGCTGACGCCGGACTTCGAGCTCGCCGAGTACGACCGGCAGAACATGGTGTACGAAAAAGAGCACCTGCTGATCGACGGGCCCGGCAAGTATCCCGATTACAGTTTCTGGCAGGTTGCCGGCAAAGCGATCGGCGGCAAAGCCAAGGGGGCTGCGGAACGCGAGTCGCCGCCCGTCGACATACATAGTCTCCTGCCGTGAGCGGTCAGAGCAGATGGCGATGATGTTCTTCTATCTTGCAGCGGCCGTAGCGCTGCTCAGCGCCGTGCTGGTGGTTACCCGGGCCAACGCGTCCCATGCGCTTATTTATCTGATCGTTTCGCTGCTGGCTCTCGCGGTCATCTTCTACCTGCTTGGTGCGCCTTTTGCCGCGGCTCTGGCCGTGGTCGTCTACGCCGGCGCCATCATGGTCCTGTTCCTGTTCGTCGTCATGATGCTGAACCTCGGGCGTGATTCCGTGCGGCAGGAGCAGCAGTGGCTCGAGCCCGTGGGTTGGGTTGGCCCGGGCGTGCTGACCTTCGTGCTGCTGATCGAGATGAGCTTCCTGGTTGCAGGCAGCGGCACCGCGACGGCTGGCGCCGGGGTATCGCCGAAAGCCGTTGGCGTAGCGCTCTACGGACCCTATCTGCTGATTGTCGAGCTGGCTTCGGTGCTGCTCCTGGCAGCACTCGTTGGCGCTTATCACCTGGGTCGCCGCTATCTGCGTACGGAGCGTAGGGAGGCTGCGCCATGATGGCCGTTGCCGTTCCGTTCGACCACGTGCTGCTGCTGGCGGCTACGCTGTTCCTGATCGGGCTGACCGGTGTGATGGTGCGTCGCAACGTGTTGTTCATCCTCATGTCCCTGGAGCTGATGCTCAACGGCTGCGGGCTGGCCTTCGTTGCCGCCGGGGCCCGCTGGGGCGAAGCCGATGGTCAGGTGATGTACATGCTGGTGCTGGCGCTGGCGGCGGCGGAGGCGGTCCTGGCGCTGGCGTTGACGCTGCAGCTCCGACGGCGCCTGCAGGCAGAGCCGGCAGCGACCGCTGCCGATCTCAACATCGATTCGATGAACGAGCTGCGCGGATGACGGCGCCGGGATCCATGGCGTTGCTGACCTGGATTCCCGTGTTGCCGCTGTTCGGATTTCTGATTCTGGTTGCCACCGAAGGGCGCCTCGGTCGTTCCGCCGTTGCCCTGGTCGGCGCGGGCTCTATTGGGGCGGCGGCACTGCTCACGATGGTGGTGTCTGTGGCGTTCATCGGGTCCGGGGCGACCGAGCACCACCAGACGCTCTGGCGCTGGATGGACGTCGGCGGTTTCGATCCCGCGTTCACGCTCTACTTCGATGGCCTGTCCATGGTCATGGTGGCGGTCATCACCGGTGTCGGGTTCCTGATTCACGTGTATGCGGCCGCCTACATGGCCCATGAAGCGGGGTACAGCCGGTTCTTCGCTTACATGAACCTGTTCGTGTTTGCGATGCTGCTGCTGGTGCTGGGCGACAACCTGCTGCTGCTGTACCTCGGCTGGGAGGGCGTTGGCCTCTGCAGCTACCTGCTGATCGGTTTCTTTCACACGGATGCTGCCAACGGCTATGCGGCGCGCAAGGCCTTTGTCGTGACCCGCGTTGGCGATACGGCCATGGCGCTGGGCCTGTTGCTGCTGTTTCTCGAACTGGGCACGCTGGAGATTCAGGCGGCGATGACTGCCGCGCTGGCCAGCTGGCCGGAGGGCTCCGGCATCGCCACGGTCATCGCGCTGCTGCTGCTCGTGGGTGGTATCGGCAAGTCAGCCCAGGTCCCACTGCAGACCTGGTTGCCGGACGCTATGGCGGGCCCGACGCCGGTCAGCGCGCTGATTCATGCGGCGACCATGGTCACTGCCGGGGTCTATCTGATCGCGCGCACCCACGAGCTTTACCTGCTGTCACCCGCTGCTCAGATGACGGTGGCCTGCGTCGGGCTGGTGACCCTGACCCTCGCCGCAGTCAGTGCGCTCACGCAGCGCGATCTGAAACGCATTCTCGCCTACTCGACGATGAGCCAGATCGGCTACATGTTCTTCGCGCTTGGCGTCGGTGCCTGGTCGGCTGCGATCTTCCACCTCATGACCCACGCGTTCTTCAAGGCGCTGCTGTTTCTGTCCGCCGGCTCGGTCATTCTGTCCCTGCACCATGAGCAGGACGTGTTCCGGATGGGCGGGCTCTGGAACCGGATGCGTCTGCCTTTCGTCTGCATGCTGATCGGCGCGGCGGCTCTTGCTGCGCTGCCGCTGACTTCGGGTTTCTACAGCAAGGATCTGATTCTCCTGACTGCTTTCGACGCAGGTCCGGTCGGTCCGCTGTTCTGGATGGTGGCCGCAGGTGCCGCGTTCATCACCTCGGTCTACAGCGTTCGAATGATTCTGCTGGTGTTCTTCGGTGAGCTCAGAACCGAACCTGAGACCTTGTCGGGTTGGGGTCTGGCGGCGCCACTTGTGGTGCTTGCGGTGCTGTCGCTGGGCGGCGGCTGGTTCGGGCTCGGGGCCGTTGCGGAGGTATTGCCTGATGGCGGCCCGGCCGGTGCAGAGCACGCCTGGTGGCTTGCCGGACTGACGGCGCTGATCCCGCTGCTCGGAGTGCTGGCCGGCTGGTGGCTGTACGGCCGCGGGCGGATCGGTGAACCGTTGGCCCTGGACCGGTCGGGCGTTGGTACCTTCCTGCGCAATGGCTGGGGCTTCGATGCGCTTTATGCGCAGGTGCTGGAGCGGCCGTTCGTCGCCATGGCTCGGCTGTGCAGAAATGAACCGATTGATGTGCTGTACAACGCGCTGGTTGGTGGTGCGCGCCTGCTGCACGCCATGCTGGCGGGCACCCAGACCGGGCAGCTGCGCTGGTACGCCACCAGCATGGGCATTGGGCTGGCGTTCGTGCTTGCCGCGGCGATGATCCTGTCATGAGCATCCCTGGTCTCATCGCGTTGCTGTTTGCCGGGGGACTCGGTGCCGGTGCTGCCGGCCGCTACGATCAGCGACTGCCGCGTTGGGTTGCTCTCGGCGTGCTTGCCCTTGCCGGCGCCTGGCTGGCCGTGATCTGGCAGGGTGGATCGGTGGTCGGCCTTTACGCCAGGACCCAGGTACCCTGGATCGACGCATTCGGTATCAGCCTGCTGCTGGAACTGGATGGCCTGAGCCTGATGCTCGTTGCGCTCACCCTGCTGCTCGGCGTGGTGGCCGTGGTGTCCTCCTGGGCTGAAACCAAGACGCGTGAGGGGTTCTTTCAGTTCAATCTGCTCTGGGCGCTCGCGGGCGTGGTCGGTGTATTTACCGCGCTCGATCTGTTTCTGTTTTTCGTGTTCTGGGAAGTCATGCTGATTCCCATGTACTTCCTGATCGCCATCTGGGGGCACGAAGGCCGCGCTCATGCGGCCATGAAGTTCTTTCTCTTTACGCAGATCAGCGGCCTGCTCATGTTGCTGGCGATGATGGCGCTGGTCTATCTGCACTACGTCAACACCGGTGTCATCAGCTTCGACTACTACGCCCTGCTCGAAGCCGACGTAGATCCTGCGTTCGAGCTCTGGCTTATGCTCGGCTTCTTCATCGCCTTCGTAGTCAAGCTGCCCGCCGTGCCGTTCCACAGCTGGCTGCCCGATGCGCACACGCAGGCGCCAACGGCGGGTAGCGTCGTTCTCGCAGGCATACTGCTGAAAACCGGTGGCTACGGGCTGATCCGCTTCGTGCTGCCGCTGTTTCCCGAAGCCGTACTGGACTTTCGATGGCCGGCCATGGCGCTGGGCGCGGCCAGCGTTATCTACGGGGGCTACCTCGCTTACGGGCAGAGCGACTTCAAGCGGCTGGTGGCGTACAGCAGCGTCAGCCACATGGGCTTTGTGCTGCTGGGCGTGTTTGCGGCGAATCAGCTTGCTCTACAGGGCGCCATACTGCAGATGATCGCTCACGGGTTCTCCACCGCCGCGCTCTTCATGATGGCTGGTGCGCTGCAGCAGCGGCTGCACACTCGCGATATGGGAGCCATGGGTGGCCTCTGGGTCCGGGCGCCGCGCATGGGTGCCATGGCGCTGTTCTTCATCGTTGCCTCGCTGGGCATGCCCGGCCTCGGGAACTTCGTCGGTGAGTTCCTGGTGTTGCTGGGCGCCTTCCAGGTCGATGTCGGACTCACGGTAGCCGCTGCCCTGGGGATCGTGGTCGCTGCGGTTTACTCGCTGTCGCTGATGCAGCGGGCCTTTCAGGGGGAGCCAGGTCCGGCAGCCATGGATGACCTCGGCGCTCGCGAGCTCAGCGTCATGGTGATGATGATGGTCGCGCTTGTTGCCCTCGGGCTGTATCCCCAGCCGGTGTTCGATCTGGCCGCGCCGCTCGTCACCGAACTTGCCGGGGGAACGCCGTGAACGCTGCCGACCTCTACGCGCTGGCACCGTACCTTGTACTCAGCGCCGGGCTGGTGACCCTGCTGCTGGTGGTCGCTTTCCTGCGAGCGCATCGCACCGCCCTGATCGTATCGGTCATCAGTCTGGGTGCGGCTGCCGGAGCCTGTCTGACGACGCTGGATGCTGAGCCGAGATTGGTCATGGCGCAGCTCCAGGTAGACGGCTTCGCCGGCCTGTTCAACCTGCTGATTCTCGGCGGTGCGCTGGTGACGGTCGTGCTCTCTTACCGCTATCTGTCCGGGCGCCGGGGCGAACTGGAAGAGTTTTATCTGCTGACGCTGCTGGCGACGCTTGGTGCCATGGTCATGGTTGCGGCCACTCACTTTGCGGCGTTTGTGCT
>JBCDGJ010000219.1:0-7498 GCA_038757945.1 Pseudomonadota bacterium | reverse complement strand
CCGCGCGCAGGACCCGGTCGTTGAGCCTGGGTGCCAGCACCCCGATTGGCGCCGAACCACCGGCCGCACGGTAGGCGTCCAGCTCCTCCCACCGAAATGAAGTCACCAGCAGCGCGCGGGGCGCCTCTGCTTCGAGTGCGTGCGCTACCGGCGCGCCCGTTCGCTGACCCTTGAGCTCGATGTTCAGCAGGCTGTTGCCCGGCACCGCTGCCAGCACGTCGGTCAGCCGCGGGATCCGCGCCCCCGCGCCGGCGTCGGCAGCGTTCAGCTGCTCCACGGAAAGAGTGTCGAGCCGGCCCTGAAGGTTCGTCGTCCGGCTCAGCGTGTCGTCGTGCAGTACCCAGAGAATCTCGTGCGCCCAGTGCACGTCAATCTCGATCCCCTGCACCCCGCAGGCGAGCCCGCGACGGATGCCCGGCAGAGTGTTCTCCGGCGCCAGGCCCGCCGCGCCGCGGTGGCCGACAATCCAGGGCACGGGCGGGATAACGCGATCGAAAGGCACCGTGGTATTCACGACAGGTCTGCTCCCATAAACTAGCGCTTAAGTTTTGCTGATTCTTCGAATCAGGATTGTTGATGGCTTATCAGGTACTCGCCCGCAAGCTGCGGCCGACGGTGTTTTCCGAACTCGTTGGACAGGAACACGTGGTTCGTGCGCTGACGCACGCCCTGGATCATGATCGGCTGCACCACGCCTATCTCTTTACCGGTACCCGTGGCATCGGTAAGACGACCGTGGCCCGCATTCTGGCACGCAGCCTCAATTGTGAGCAGGGGATGTCCTCGACGCCCTGTGGTAAGTGCAGCATCTGCCTGGAACTGCTCGAAGGGCGGTTCGTGGACCTGATCGAGGTCGACGCAGCGTCGAGAACCGGGGTCGACGATACCCGCGAGCTGCTCGACAACGCTCAGTACCTGCCATCGCGCGGGCGCTATAAAGTCTACCTGATCGACGAAGTTCACATGCTCAGCAAGGCAGCGTTCAATGCCCTGCTGAAGACGCTGGAAGAGCCGCCGGAGCACGTCGTATTTCTGTTGGCAACCACGGATCCGAAGAAGCTGCCGATCACCGTACTGTCCCGCTGTCTGCAGTTCCAGCTCAAGAGCTTGAGCGCAGCCGCGATCGGCGCCTATCTCACGAAGGTGCTCGAGGCTGAGCAGGTTCCTTTTGATGCCGATGGGGTCGAGCTACTCGCTGCCGCCGCGCGCGGCAGCATGCGCGATGCCCTCAGCGTGACTGACCAGGCGATTGCTCACGGCGGCGGGGAGATCCGCAGTGCTGATGTGGTCAGCATGCTTGGCACCGCGGGCCGTGACGAGCTGGCGGCGCTCATGCAGGCGCTCGCCGCACAGGATGCACACGCACTGCTCGAGCTCATCGGCGAACTCGCCGAGCGGGCGGTGGATTTCAAAGAGCTGCTGGAAGCGCTGCTTGCAGAGTGGCATCGCTATGCCGTGGCGCACGCAACCGGCGGAGCAGCACCGGCGTTCGATGCGGAAACCGTTCAGCTCAACTACCAGATTGCGCTTCTCGGGCTGCGCGACCTCGAGGTGATTCCGGATCAGCGGCTGGGTTTCGAGATGACCCTGCTGCGCATGTTGGCCTTCGCGCCGGCGGCGGTGCCGGCCGCGGGCTCCAACGAGCCGGTGCCTGGGGCCGTCGGGACGCCGCCCGAGCACAGCGCAGCGACGACGCTTGCAGATGCACGGGCGCAGACCGCATCCGTGGGTGTCGATGCCGCCGCCGTGGCTGCGCCGGCGTCAGCGGATTCGTCGGAGCCGCCAGTGGCCCTGGCGCCTTCGCCGCCGGTCTCAGCGGTTAGCGCTGCCGCCGAAGCGCCAGCGGAACCACCGCCGCCGCCGGATACGCTGCCGCTCACCATCATTGCCGGAGAGCTCTCTGAGCGCTGGCACGCGTTGCTGCCGCAGCTGCCTCTGAGCGGCGTCGCACGGATGCTCGCGGAGCATGCGCTGCCGATCAGCCTTACCGCAACGCGCTGCGAGCTGGCCCTCGACGCGGCCCAGGATCTGCTGCTCAACGACGTGCAGCAGCAACGGGTGCGTCAGGCACTCTCCGAGCACAGCGGCCAGGCCATCGAGCTGACCATCGTGCTGGCTCGCATGGACCGGGAAACCCCTGCGCAGCGGCGCTCGCGGGAGCATGCCGAACGCCAGGCCGCCGCCGAGCAGGCAACGCGCAGCGACGCTACCGTGCGGGAACTGATCAACACCTTCGGCGGTGAGCTTCGGCGCGTCACGCTGCTCGAAGACCTCGGCAACACGGAATCGACGGACTAACGACGGAACGGACATGGCACTGAAAGGAATTGGCGATCTCATGCAGCAGGCCCAGGCGATGCAGGGCAAGATGCAGGAGATGAAGGAGGCGATGGCCAGGGCTGAAGTGACCGGCGAGTCCGGAGCCGGCCTGGTTCAGGTCACCCTCAACGGCGCGAACGAAGCCCGTGCGGTACGGATCGATCCTTCGCTGATGGGCGAAGACCGGGAGGTACTGGAGGATCTGATAGCTGCGGCGATCAACGATGCGGTGCGCCGTGTGCAGGCGCTGCAGCAGGAACAGATGGCCGGTTTGACCGAGGGCCTGCCGCTGGGCGGGCTCGGCAACCTGTTCGGAAAGTAAGCGGGCAGGGCACGGGTCCAGTGACCAACAGTATCGAGCGCCTGATTGGCGCGCTGCAGGTTCTCCCTGGCGTCGGTGCAAAGAGTGCCCAGCGCATGACGCTGGCACTGCTGCGGCGCAAGCGGGACGGTGCCGAAGAGCTGGCAGCGGCGTTGACGGGCGCGCTGTCTAACGTGCGCGAGTGCGCGCTGTGCCGGGATCTCACGGATACAGAGATTTGCCGGCTGTGTGCCGCAACGGACCGCGATGACCGGCAGCTGTGCGTCGTTGAATCGCCCGCGGATATCTGGGTGATCGAGAAAGCAGGTGGCTTCCGCGGCCGCTACTTCGTCCTGCACGGTCACTTGTCACCGATCGATGGTATCGGGCCGCAGGAGCTCGGCCTGTCGCGGCTGGCCGAGCGGGTGCAATCGCTCGCCCCCGAGGAAGTGATCCTGGCGACCAATCCCACCGTTGAGGGGGAGACTACCGCGCACTACATCAGCGAGCTGCTGCGAGGACAGGTGGGGAAGATCACCCGGATCGCTCACGGCGTGCCGCTTGGCGGCGAGCTCGAGTATGTGGATGGCGGCACGATCGTGCATGCGCTGCAGGGCCGGCGGGACTTCGGTTGAGCCGGCGCCGACGATGACTGCGCACCGCTACATCGACAGCAACAGCGCCCTGGCCGACGCTGCCTCGGGCTGGGGACGCGTGCTCGCCATCGATACCGAGTTCATGCGCACCGATACGTTTTTTGCCCGCCCCGGGCTGTATCAGATCGCATCCGAGGATTCGATTCTGCTGGCAGACCCGGTCGCCATCGACGACTGGACGCCGTTGGTCGAAGCGCTGGAAGACCCGGCGGTCACCGTCGTCATGCATTCCTGTTCGGAAGATCTGGAGCTGCTCTACTCGCATCTCGGCGTACAGCCGACCCGGCTCAAGGATACGCAGCTGATGCAGGCGTTCCTGTCGCCGGATTACTCGCTGAGCTACGCGGCGCTGGTCGCGCGCTGGCGTGAGATCGAGATCTCCAAGGCGGCGACGCGCAGCGACTGGCTCAAGCGGCCGCTGACCGAAGCCCAGCGTCACTATGCGGCGGCTGACGTGCTCTACCTCGGCGGCATCTACCAGGACATGCACGAGTCCCTGGAACGGCTCGGGCGCAGCCGCTGGTGCGACGAGGAAGCCGCAGAACGCCTCCGGTTCCGCGGCGCTGACCCGGATCGCTACTACCTTCAGGTCAAATCTGCCTGGCGTCTGGACGAAGAGAGCCTGTACCGGCTGCGCGCGCTCTGTGCCTGGCGTGAGCGCGAGGCTATGCAGCTCGATCGCCCGCGTAACCGGGTCGTTCGTGACGATTGGCTGCTGGCGTTGGCGAAAGCGCCGCGGCTCGGCAGCGCGCAGCTCAAGGAACAGCTGCCTCCGGGCGCGGTGAAGCGGTTCGGCCCGGCGCTCAGAACGCTGCACGAGGATCCGCTTGAGGGCTACGCGGAGCAGCCGTTGCTGGAGCCGGAGGCACCGCTCAGCACCGGCCAGAACAAGGCGGTGCAGGCGCTCCGGGAGTTTGCCCGCGGCGTTGCCGAGGAGCTCGATATGGCACCGGAACTGCTGGCGCGCAAACGCGAGATCGAAAGCCTGGTCCGGGAGTACCTGCGCGAAGGCGAGCTGCCGACGCTTGCCGGCAGCTGGCGTGCACCGCTGCTGCTGGAGCGCTTTCGGACCCTGCTCGCCGGCGCCCTGTGAGAACGGACCGTGGAAGTCGACATCTACGCCAGCCGCGACTACAACGACTACTACCTGTACCTGCACAGGGGTGCCGACGTTGACGCCGTGCTGCCGGAGGCACTGCGCAAACGGCTCGGGCGGCTGCGGCCGGCGCTGACCCTGACGCTGACCGTCGAGACGCGGCTGGTCCGGGCCGACGCTGCCCGGGTGCTGGAGGCGCTCACGAAGGACGGGTTCTACCTGCAGCTGCCACCGCCCGCGGAGGAGCGATGAGCGCTGGCGGCGCTGACCTCGAGCCCGGCTTCTGGCAACACAAGCCGTTGTCCGCGATGAGCCGAGCCGAATGGGAGGCACTGTGCGACGGTTGTGCCCGCTGCTGCATGATCAAGCTGGAAGATGAAGACACCGGCGCCATCGTTCACACTGCGGCGGTCTGTCGGCTGCTCGACCGCGACAGCTGCCGCTGTACGGCGTACGCGGAGCGGCACCAGCGGGTTCCAGACTGCATCGATTTTGCGGTCGACATGGTTGAGCAGCTGCGCTGGCTGCCAAAAAGTTGCGCTTACCGGCGAGTGGCCGATGGTCGCGGGCTGGCGGCGTGGCATCCGCTCGTCTCCGGTGATCCGGAGTCGGTGCACCGGGCCGGCATTTCGGTGCGCGGCCGGGTGATCAGCGAAGACGACGTCCCGGAAGACGCGCTGGAAGACATGGTGGTGCAGTGGGTCGAATGTTAACCAGCGTCTGTGCCCCCGGACCTGCAGACCGGCGGAGCGCTGCGGCGGGACAAGAGGCGGCGGGACAAGAGGCGGCAGGACAAGAGGCCGTGGGACGACAGGTGGCAGCACGAGAGGCTGCAGGATGAGAGGCGGCAGTATGAGAGGCTCAGGAACGCATGGGTGTCGATAGCTATGGAATGGCGTGGATCGTCGTATTCAGCGCCGGGCTTGCGACCCTCGGCTGCTGGTTTCTGCTGACCCGTCCGGTGCCCTGGCCCTGGCTGCGCACGTCGCTCCGCTGCGTGGTCGCCGCCTGGCTGCTGCTCCCGGCACCAGTCCCCGGCTATGACGGTCAGTACGCTCCGGCCTTTATCGTTGCCCTGTTCGAGTTTGCCTTTCAGAAAGACGGCGCCCCGCAGGAAGCCCTGCAGATCCTCGGCATCGGGACGGCCGTCGTGCTGGCGCTGTTGCTGCTGGCCTTTCTCCTCGCCCGCGGTCGCAGGTCCTCGGTGCACGCTGCGGCTGCCGGAGAGACGCCCGACGGTTGAATGGCCCGATGCCGTGCCAGCAGCTGCGCCCGGCAGGTTCTGCAGGATGCACTAGGCTTCAGCCATGAAGCCGAGCTATGCCCTGCGCCTGTCCCTGCTGTGCTGCCTGCTGCTGCTTCCTGCTGGCCGTGCTCTGGGGCTCGATGTCCGGTTGCTGATCGATATATCCGACAGCATGGACCGCACCGATCCCGAGAACTTGCGCGCCGATGCCGTGGGCGCACTGATCGATCTGCTACCTGATGGCAGCAGAGCCGGGGTCTGGTCCTTCGGAGAAGCCGTCAATCGCCTTGTGCCTCACGATCGAGTGAGTGAGCTCTGGCGCGTGCAGGCTAAGGCCCGGACCGGTGCGCTGGCAGCCGTTGGCCTGCGTACGGCCATCGACCGGGCCATTCGCGCGGCGAGCTGGGATGCGGTCGGCCCGGTCGCCACGCGACATCTGATCCTGCTGACCGACGGGGATCTCGATGTGTCTGATGATCCGGCCCGCAATCGCGCCGCGGAGCGGGAGCTGCTCGAGGCCACGGTGCCGAAGCTGAACGCCCAGGGGTTTCGGATACACACGCTGGGACTCTCTGCCGCGGCCAACCACAGCCTGTTGCGTATGCTTGCCCGCGAGACCGGGGGCCGCTACGTGGACGTCGCCGCGGCGTCCGACCTCGACACCGCCCTGACCACGCTTTACGGGGCCATTGGCGATCAGGACCGGCTGCCGGTCCGCCAGCGCTCACCGGAGCCTGCCGGCAGCCGCGGCCCAATACGCAGCGAGTTTCTGGTGGATGCCGGCGTCAGCGCCATCACGGTCATCGCCTTTAAGCCGCCGGATCAGATTCTTGAGCTGACCGATCCCGCTGGGGACCGCTACGACCGGACCCGCATCCCGAACGCTGCGCGCTGGCACAGCGCCGAGGGCCACGAAGTGCTGACACTGACCGAGCCCGCTACCGGGCGCTGGAAGATCGGCGGCGCCGAGCGCGCGGAGGTCTTTGTGCTCGGCGATCTGCGGCTCAGCCTGGTGAATGCGCCGGTGGAGCTGGCACCCGCGGAGCTGAGCTCGCTGCGGGCGGTGCTGATCGACCGGCGGCAGGGTGCCCCGGTCCCAGCTGCTTTCGCCCGGCTGCTGGAATGGTCCGCCGAACTAAAGAGTACGCGCAAGCGCCCGAAGGTGGCGGTCGAGCCGGACGGCGAGGGCGGTGCGCTGGTCTACCTGACCGACCTCGATGCGATCACCGAAGGGCTCCTGACGCTGAAAGTGAGCGGCCGGACCTTCGAACGCAGCCTCGAACACGGCTTCCGCGTGGTGCATCCGCTGCGGGCGGAACTGCACGCCCCGACAGAAGGTGATGAGCCGATACGGCTCTGGGTCGCCATCGATCAGGCCGGGCTCGATCATCGGAGCCTCAGGCTGACCGCAGGCGTACGGCGACCGCCGGAAGCCGCTCGCTGGACGCCGCTGGTTGCTGAAGCCGGCGGCCTGTGGTCCCTCGCGATCGACAACGTGCCGGGACGCCTGGAGATCACGATCGATGTCGAAGGCACCTACTATCAGGGTGGCAAGTTCAACTATCGGGGTGGCCCGCTGCGCCTGCGGCTGCCGCTGAGCGGCGTTCAGCGGCTGAGCTTCGATGAGCGTGGCGCCGTGCGATCCCTCGACGCGGCCGAAGGGCCGCAGCCCATTCTCCGGGCCGATGGCGTCGAGCAGCCGGACAGCAGTGCTCCGGTTGTCCTGGGTCCAGATTCCAGCCCGGCGGCAACCCTGGGAGCGGCGTCCGAAGCGGGCGAAGGTGCCGCGGCGGCGATCTCGGAGCCGGCGGTCGTGCTGCCACTCTGGTTCGCCGGGCTGGCCCTGCTGGTGCCGCTGCTGATTGGTGGATTCGTCTGGT
>JBCDGJ010000218.1:0-7534 GCA_038757945.1 Pseudomonadota bacterium | reverse complement strand
GGTGTGCCCTGGATCGCATGAGCCGCCTTGCTCTCGAGGTGCGCTGCTTCGGCCGCGCTGAAGCGGGCTTCCCGAGCTTCCTGCCGGCTCGGAAATGGCAGGAACTCGCCGCGTGCAATGCGTAGCCGCCAGAGGTCCCGACAGCGGCCCTGCAGCTGGGCCTCCTCATCCGTCTCGGCGATGCTGACGAATACCCCGAGCGCCAGCTGGGGGCGGCGGCAACCGAGCTGACCGGTCAGCTCGGGCGCGGGCTGGAAGCGGTCCAGATAGTGGTTGCTCGCAGCTGCCGTGTGCTCCGGGCCGATAAAGTGCGCGTGGCAGTATGGCAGGCCGAACTGCGCTGCGAGCTGGGCGCCGTCGGTACTCGAGCCCAGCATCCACAGGCCAGGCGGGCGGGTGACCCGCGGGCGGGCCTGTACTGGCGCGAGCCCTTCGCTGTGCGGCTTGCGGCTCTCAAGAAAGGCGGCGAGGTCGGCCAGCTTGGCGGGAAAGTACTCGATGCCGATCTGTGAGCCGTAGGCTAGCGCTGCAGCGGTGATGCCGTCGCTCCCGGGCGCCCGGCCAATTCCGAGATCGACCCGATCCGGGTACAGGGTCTGCAGCAGGTTGAAGGTCTCGGCCACTTTCAGCGGGCTGTAGTGCATGAGCATGACACCGCCGCTGCCGACGCGAATCCTGCGCGTGCGCGCTAGTGCCTGGCCGATGAGCACTTCCGGCGCCGCGCCGGCAAAGGCCTCCGAACCATGATGCTCGGCGAACCAGTAGCGGCTGAACCCGCGCTGATCCGCAAACTGAGCCAGCTTAAGCGATGCTTCAAGCGCATCCGCTGCGGTGGCGCCAGCAACGATTGGTGACTGGTCGAGGACGCCGATACGAAGCGGTGCAGCCATAGCGGTAATTCCCTAGAGTGGTAGCGGATCGCTGCAAGCTAGAGTAGCGCAGTTTGCCAAGAGGTACTCATGCCAGCCATTCAACCCGTCCGCGACTACTTCATCGAATTGCAGACGCGTATCTGCGATGCCCTCGCCGAATCTGACGGCGCAGAGGTGTTCTCTATCGAACAGATCCACGGTCCTGATGGCGCCCTTGGGCAACCCCGGGTCATGGCCAACGGTCAGCACATCGAGAAGGCAGCGGTACAGTTCACGCACAGCATCGGCAAATCGCTGCCCCCTGCCGCGACGGCGCGCAATCCCCATCTGGCGGGCCAGGGCTTTCAGGCCACCGCTATCTCCATGATCGTCCACCCGGTGAATCCGCGGGCACCCACGACGCACATGAACCTGCGTTACTTCGCGATCGATGGCGACGAGTCCGCCTGGTACTTCGGCGGCGGCTTCGACCTGACCCCCTATTACGGTTACGAAGAGGATGCCGTGCACTGGCACCGGGTCGCCGCTGACGCGGTTGGCGAGCACTACCTCAAGATGAAGGCCGATTGCGACGAGTACTTCGTGCTGCCCCACCGCAACGAATGCCGTGGCATCGGTGGCATCTTCTTCGACGACCTGAATGAGGGTGGTTTCGAGGCGAGCTTCGATCTTGTGAAGCGCGTGGGCGGCGCTTTCCTGCCGGCCTATCAGCCGATTCTCGATCGCCGCAAAGTCGAGCCCTACGGCCAGCCCGAACGCGACTGGCAGCTCTACCGTCGAGGCCGTTACGCGGAGTTCAACCTGGCGATCGATCGCGGTACCAAATACGGCCTGCAGTCCGGGCGCCGTATCGAGTCTGTGCTGGCATCTCTGCCGCCACTGGTGGCCTGGCACTACAACTATGCGCCAGAGCCGGGCTCCGATGAAGAGCGGCTGCTGACCGACTTCCTGCCGCCGAAGGACTGGTTGGCGGCTTGAGCACAGCCTGTGGATAAGTCTGGGGACAAATTCCTGCCCAGTGTCATCGGATCGTCATGAAACTGGCTGTTTCGATTGCGGCCGATCCGTGATCCCAATGATTTCAGTAGGTTACCATCCAAACTGAATGGCAACATTTGGTCAAAGCACTGGGTCGGCGCTGCCAGAAATTGTGTAAAAGCGCCGTAACCAGATGCAACCGACTGATTCTTCAGCGTAAATTAAGCGTCAAGGGGTTGTACGGCTTGCAATCAGTGGAGAGGGCTTCATGACAGCTCTAACCAGCGACTTCACGGTCCTCGCCGATGGTCTCGAGTTTCCCGAGGGCCCCATTGCCCTGCCCGACGGCAGCGTCCTTCTGGTTGAAATTGCCCGCGGAACGCTGACGCGCATCAGCGCCGAAGGGAACAAGCAGGTTGTGGCCGAAGTGGGCGGCGGTCCAAATGGCGCTGCGCTGGGTCCCGGCGGTTGGGTCTACCTCTGCAACAACGGCGGTTTTCAGTGGATCCGTCGTAATGGTCGGCTGTACCCGGGAGATGAACCGGAAAACTACAGCAGCGGACGGATCGAGCGGGTCCATCCGGACTCCGGCGCGATCGAGGTGTTGTACACGCATTGCAACGGGCAACCGTTACGCGGGCCGAACGACCTGGTCTTCGATCGTCATGGCGGCTTCTGGTTCACGGACCACGGAAAAACCCGGCCTCGAGAGCGGGACGTGACCGGGGTGTTCTACGCGAAAGCCGACGGTTCGTACATTGAAGAGGTGATCTTCCCCATGCAGGCGCCCAACGGTATCGGCCTGTCGCCGGATGGGCAGGAACTCTACGTGGCCGAAACCCCTACGGGCCGCCTCTGGGCGTTCGCGCTCGACGACCAGGGCGCGCTGCGGCAGCCGGCTGAGCGAGGCCCAGGGCGACGTCCGGATGGGGGGCGCCTGCTGCACGGGCGTGGTGGCTATTTCATGTTCGACTCGCTCGCCGTCACGGCCGGCGGCAAGGTCTGCGTCGCGACCCTGATCGACGGCGGCATCACCATCTACGACCCTGCCGACGAGGGCGCGGAGCCCGGCTTCGTGGCGCTGCCGGACCCGCTGACGACCAATATCTGCTTTGGTGGCGCAGACGCCCGGTTGGCCTACGTGACCCTGTCGTCGACCGGTCGACTGATCACCCTGCCATGGTCGGAACCGGGGCTTTCACTGCCTCACTCCTGAAAATATCCCATTAAAATCAATAATATATAGGCACTGGCGGGAGGCCTTCGGGGGTCCTCGGGCGCCCTGCTGCCGATTCTCGGGCGCGGTAATTGGCATCCGCCGGGCGCAACGGTACTATGTCGATCCAATTGGTTAAGGGGCTAATCGTGCGACGAATATTCGGCCGAGGCAGAGAAGAAGAAGCTGACGAGCAGATTAATCTCACGCCCATGTTGGATGTCGTGTTCATCATGCTCATCTTCTTTATTGTCACCGCTACCTTCGTTAAGGAGGTAGGTCTGGATGTCAATCAACCGGAAGATGACAAGCCGAAAACCGTGGACCCCGACAAGAAGAGCATCGTGGTGCGCATCACCAGCAGGGATCGGATCATGATTGCTCAGCGGGATGTGGACTGGCGTAACGTCCGTGCAAACATCGAACGTCTGCATGCCGAAGCGCCGGAAGCTCCGGTCATCATTCAGCCGCACGTTGACTCGAAGACCGAAACGATGATTCACGTCATGGATTCCGCTCGTCAGGCCGGGGTGTACAACGTGTCGCTCGCGACGCAGAGTTAGCCGATTGTTAGCGATGAAAAAGGCCGGCGGTTACGCCGGCCTTTTTTTTGCCCGCCCGTTGCTCGACCTGCTGCGCAACACGCTGCTCCCCGACCTCCTGCTGCCTTCTGCGGCGCCGCTGCCGTTCCGATCGATCTCCTACTCCTAGCTATAGCTGCCTGCACGGGCCCAGCAGCGCAGTGCCGCGACGGCAGGCGTCAGAAGCTGGTCACGATCGCCACCCAACATCCGGTGACCAGGTTGGTCAGCATGCCGGACACCACGGCCATGGGGGCGAGCCTCAGAACCAGCGCCCGGCGCTCCGGGATCAAGGTCAACAGCCCGGCGAACAGGATTCCCAGGCTCGAGAAGTTCGCGAACCCGCAGATGGCATAGACGAGGATCAATCGGCTGCGCTCGCCGAGCTCCGCCGCTGGAACGGCGGCAAGCTCGATGTACGCCAGCAGCTCGTTGATGATCACCTTGGTGCCAAGCAGGCTGCCGCCAATCTCCGCCTCTGCCCAGGGCAGGCCAATCAGGAACGCCAGAGGCGCGAACAGCCAGCCGAGCAAACGCTGCAGGCTCAGCGGCTCGCCAGCTAGCTCTACCAGGCCGAGAAACTCGTTGATCAATGCGACCAGGCTGACGAACACGAGGATGGTAGCGCCGACGCTGACGGCGATCTTCAGGCCGTCGGCGGTCCCCTGGTTGATCGCATCCATCATCCCGTCATAGCGCAGTCCGTCGCCGGCGAGATCTGCTGCGTCCACTTCCGTGGTCCCCGGGTGCATCAGGTGAGACACCAGGATCGCGCCGATCACGTTGAGCAGCGACGCGCTGATCACGTGACCGAGCGCGCCGGGCTGCGTGCTGCCGAGGATCAGCGCATAGAGTCCCATCACGGTGCCGGCAACGGTGGCCATGCCACAGGTCATCAGCGCAAACAGCTCGTGTGGGGGCATTCGTGCAAGGTAGGCGCGAACGACGATCGGTGCCTCGATCATCCCCAGCATGAGGCTGGCTCCGGCACCGGTCGCGAGCGCTCCGCTCAGGCCCAGCAGGCGCTGCAGAAGCTTCCCCAGCAGACCAACGATCAGCGGAAGTACGCGCAGATGCCAGAACACGGCAACCAGCACGCTGAACATCAAGACCTGCGGCAGCGCGCGGAAGGCGAAGATGAACAGCTGGCTCGGGTTTTCCGCGTTGAACGGCAGCTCGCCCCCACCCAGGTAGCCGAACATGAAGCTCGAACCCGCCAGCGTGGCGCGCTCGATCAGGAGCACGAGCTCGTTCAGCGCCAGGAGCGCATCGCTGACCGCGGGTACGCGCAGCAGCAGCAGGGCCAGGGTGCCCTGCGCCAGCAGGCCGGCCAGCAGCAGGGGCCAGCGCAGCTTCGACGCGTCGCGATTGAATGCAAAGGCCAGCGCCAGCAGCACCGGCAGTCCGAACAGCGCCTGCACCAGCTCAGTCTGGAATGACGAACAGCGCGTACACGTGTTCGTTGTCTTGTTTTACCACGCCGATTCCCCGCTCCATGACGCTGCTTGGCGCATGATCGCCCAGATAGCTGACGGTGAACACTCTTCCGCCAGCATCGAAGCGACACTCTGCCTCGGCAAAACCGATGAATGCGCCTGCCAGCGGTTCCGTTGCTTTGTAAATCGACTCTTTAGCGGTAAAGAGCCAGGTGGCGAAGTCCGTGCCGCGCTCGTCGATGGCCGCAGTTTCGGCGGCGGTGAAGAGGCGCTCATGCAGTTCTGCGGGCAGGCGTTGGCGGGCTTCGACGTCGATTCCGAGACCGCGGATGTCTCGGCCAGCGTGGGTCAGGGCAACCCAGGCGAGCGTGTTGCTGTGGCTGATGCTGCCGAGCACGCCACCGGGCCACGCCGGCGCCCGGCGGCGGCCCTGTGGGATCGCCTGGCGGGGCAGCGCGAGCGAGTCGAGCAGCAGGTGCGCAAAGTGACGGCCGCTGGAAAACTCGTTGCGACGCTTCTGAACGGCACGCTCGATGGCCGGGCGTTCCTCGCTGAACAGCTCGGACTCATGGTTGGCAACCGGGCCAAGCAGGCACGCGACCTGCTGCAGCAGCGGCGCCAGCGCAGGCTGCTCGGTGATGAACAAGTTCGAGGCGGGTTGTGGTTTGAGGGACGGCGCAGAGTCTTCCATAGGTCGATTGTCCGGCATCCAGCGACTCGCTACCATCCGTCGATGGTTGAGCAAACCTCTGACGACACCCCGGCCTGCGGCACGGTACTGCTGCTGAACGGCTCTTCCAGTTCCGGAAAGACCACTTTGTCCCGCGCATTGCAGCAGCATATCGAGCACCCGCTGCAGCATCTGGCCCTGGACCAGTTCCGCGACGGCCTGCCGGACCGGTTTCGGGGGCTCAATTCGCCGCCGGGCACCGCGGGCGCGCGGGGGCTGAACGTAGTTCCGCGCGCGGTTGGTGATGAGCTCCTGACGCATATCGAGTTCGGGGAGGTTGGCGAGCGCGTGCTGCGCGCCATGCGGCGCTCCGTCGCAGCCTTAGCCCGGGAAGGGATCTGGGTTGTCGTGGATGACCTGTTGTTTCAGCCCGGGTATCTGCTCGACTACGTCCGGGTGCTGGTAGGCGTGCCCACCTATCTGATCGGGGTTCGATGTCCGCTGCCCGTGGTCGAGGCTCGGGAAAGCGAACGGCCGGGAAGGTTTCCCGGCACCGCCAAAAGTCACTACGACTCCGTACATCGCGCGGTATTCGATCTGGAGGTGACCTACGACGTGGAGGTCGACACCAGCGTCGACACTCCGGACGCTTGTGCCCGGAGCGTATTGCAACGCCTGACGGCGCCGCCTCGAGCGCTGGGCCGGCTGATGGAACGGGCCGTGGCGACAACGGCGTCCGGCCCGCTGTGAGTGCGGCGGAGCCTGGATCCGTTGCTGATCTGCGCCGGCGCCTGCTGGCAGCCGAGCGGATCGTCGTCTTCACCGGCGCAGGGGTCAGCACGGAATCCGGCATTCCTGACTTTCGCAGCCCGGGAACCGGGCTCTGGAGCCGCATGCGGCCGATCCCGTTTGATGAGTTTCTTGCGGATGATGCAGTCCGGCAGGAATCCTGGCGGCGTCGGTTCGAACACGGCGGAGCCATCGAGTCGGCCAGCCCCAACCGCGGGCACCGGGCGGTTGCGCAGCTCGTGGCTGAGGGGCGGTGTCACACGGTCATTACCCAGAACATCGATGGCCTGCACCAGGCCTCGGGTATCGCGCCTCAGCAGGTGGTCGAACTGCATGGAAACGGCACCTACGCGACCTGTCTGAGCTGTGAGCAGCGCTTCGAGCTCGACGCGCTGGAAGCACAATTTGACGCTGCGGGTCGGATCGATCCCTGCCCGTCCTGCGGCGGCATCATCAAAGCGGCAACCATCAGTTTCGGTCAGGCCATGCCGATCGGGGCGATGGCACTGGCAGAGGCTGCGATCAACGATTGTGACCTCTGTCTGACCCTCGGATCGTCTCTGTCCGTGTTTCCTGCCGCCGCTTTTCCGCAACGTGCGGTTGAGCTCGGGGCATCGCTCATTATTATCAATCGCGAGGAAACCCCGCTGGATCCGCTTGCGGACCTGCGCCTTGGCACAGAAATTGGTCCTACGCTGGGCGAGGCGCTTGCTGTAGGGTGAAAAACGGCCAAACCTACCGATTGTCCCCACCACGGTGCACGTGAATCCCCCGACTGGCGTTGTCACCGCTGGCGGGGCTATGATGAGAGCGTGAATATCGGCCAAGTTTCTCATCATGAATACCCTTGAGTCCGTACCGGCGCCTACTCCATTCAACCTACGCGAGTGGGTTGAGAACCGTTGGCGCAGCCACGGCGGTAGCGCCGAAGGCGCTGTAGAGCCGTTGGTAGGACTGGGCTCGGCCGGCAGACCCCGTCCCGAAGACTTCGG
>JBCDGJ010000217.1:0-7661 GCA_038757945.1 Pseudomonadota bacterium | reverse complement strand
GTGCAGTCTCAAGGATCAGGCTGCGCTCCGGCATGTGTTCGGGTAGGGGCGGTAATGCGATATAGAAAAGGGCGACGGTCGCAGCCAGCGCGGCGCTGGCCCAGGAGGCGATGCGTAGGCGTTGACGCCGGCGGTGCTCATACTTCAGTCGTTTCATCGCCGCCCAGACCGTGATGGCACGCTCGAACGCCGCGTAGTGTCGGGGGTCGTCCTCTAGCCAGGCCGAGAATGCCTCGCGCTCTTCCGGCGTTGGCTTATCGTCCATGATCACACGCCACTCGTGCGCCTGATCGTTGATAGGTTGTCCTTTGTTCATCGCTCTGCTGATCGCCATTGGTCTGACACTAGCCTCGTGGTGTTCGCCTTTAGAGATTTAGCGAGGCCAGGTAGCGATCGATGGTTGCTGCGGCGTTGGTTACGTGTTTTCGCACGGCTGTTCGGCTGATTCCTTCCCGCTTTGCAATTTCGGTCAGTGACAATTCATCGAAGCGGCTCAGTTCAAACGCACGCCGCTGTCGCCGAGGCAGTTTTTCGATCAGCGCAAGTACCTTCAAAAGCAGGTCCCTATCCGCGAAGACGTTTTCCAGTCGCGTTTCGGAACCCCGATTCTCGTGTTCTTCGGTGACCGGGTGCAGGATGTGTTCGCGGACACCGCGGGCGCGGTGTTCGGAAATCGCAGCGTTGCTCGCGGTACGGCGCAAGTAGGCGCGATGGTCGCGTATTTCTCTCCAGTTTCCGCGCTGAACCAGCTCAGAAAACGCCGCCTGCGCAAGATCTTCGGGCTCCGGCGGCCCCGGACCAAATTTGTGACGCAAGAAGCGGACTAGCGGACCCATGAATTCTCGGTAAAGCGCTTCGATCGCCTCGGATTCTCCGGCGTCGCCGGAGGCCGCCTTCAGGCGTGGTGCGGGCTGATCTGCGGGTTTGTTGCCGGGCACCGTTTGCTCTCTGCCGAGTGACGGACGGATTATAAGAGAGAATGATTATCACTTGCAGCGCTATCCGTGCTACCGATGGCGATTCGCCTTGGCGGAGATGTCTTCGCGCTCCAGCGCGATTGACTCGCAACGTTCAAGCCAACCTGCTGAGAGAGCCATTTGTGTCTTTGGTGTTTGTATTTGGTCGCCGATTCATCCGGCGGCCGGGTGTCATCGCTGGTCTCGCCGTCCGGGCAACCATGCGTTGACCATCGAGCCTGCTGTACGGGCTCGGAAGCGTGGCGTTGCCACGCACCTGACCCGCATGGCGGTATTGATTCATAAGACAGCCTTCGCCCCGGTAGTGACCCAGCTACAGCGTTTCGGCAGCCCGCCGAACCGTAACACTCACCTTCGTGTTCTGTTCATCGACGGCGCCCAAAACGAGTGCGCTGATTTGAGTCTGCGTATCCAATGGTGGCAGCCCCAACGGCTATGAGCTATCGCAACGCAGGAATTGACTGATGGCGGTGTTCTGGAACAGCCTGTCCTGGTTTGGGGTGTCGGGGAGTTCGGTGCGCGGTGGTGGCGAACACGCCGTGGAAACGGGTGAGGTTCAATCGTTGGCGAGGAACCAGGGCTGCCCCGGGTAATGAAGTCGAGTGGGTCAAGGACGACATGGGTCGTGCCATCGCGGAACGGTTGCTTGAATCTGTAGACGATCTGCCCCCGTTCGTTGGTCGAAAGGCGCTCGTTCGCGATTGCCGGCCGCGTAATGTAACGACAGAGTCTATCGAGCTTGTCGCGTCGGCTGGCCTCGCAACAATTGGATCGAGCGGATCCAGCTCCATCGCGCGTCTGGCCTGGTCCTGCGCCAGGCGCAGCATACGTGTGCGATCTCCGCAGCCATAGCAGCAGAAAGCGGAAGGGGCAAAATGGAGGACGGACCAACCGGACCGGGCGGATCAATGACCGGCGGCGAGTTCCCCGGCAAACAGAGCGGTCAGCAGCTCATGCTTGCTGCGTCCGTGTACGAGCTTGTTGGACAGGTTGAGAACGACGATACCATGCAGCGTGGTCCAGAGCAGATGAGCAAGGGTATTCGAGTCCCCGGTCATTGCTCCCGCCTGCACGGCTTCGCTGACGGCACGGCGTATGGTTTCAAACGCGCGCTGCTCCGCATCTGCAAGTTCGCTGCTCGGCTCCTGTGGCTGGGCCAGCTCGAACATCAGCCGAAAGGCGTGCGGATTCTGCTCGGCGAAGTCCGCGTAGGCCTGGCCCAGGGCGCGGATGCGCAGTTTTGGATCAGAAGTGGCCAAGGCCACGGCTTCCTGAGCGTTTGCGAAGGCATCGAAGGCACGACAGCGACAGGCATCGAAGATCGCGGCTTTGTCTGCAAAGTAGCGATAGGGCGTCATGGCGCTGCATCCCAATCGCTTTGCCAGAGCGCGGATGGAGACCGAGTCGTAGCCTTCGTCCGCAAACAGCTCGAGGGCCGCATCCAGCAACCGGCTTCGAAATGCCGATTCTTCTGCCGCGGTCAGCCGGTTTCTACCCATGACAATGACGATAGCAGATAGATTTGACAGTGTATATTTTACGGTGTAAATACTAGTTCTTGGCTGTCAGCCCTCAATTCTGGGGAACCAGTCCAAGTGTTGAGCCCAGAGCGCGACTCCCCAGGGAGCAGGACCAGAAGAGGGATCGAACCATGAAAGAAATTGTTGCCCAGCGCATGTCCGCCCAACTCGAGGGGGACTTTGTGGTTTTCCTCATCGGCTTTCGGGTGAACCGCTTCTGGAAGGTGCACAAGTGGTGGCCGGTATTCAGGTCCATGCGGCCAATGATTGATGAACTTGTAGCGAATCCCGATTCCGGCTTTCTCAATGCTGAAGTTGCCTGGGGTAACCCGCTCATCATGGTGCAGTACTGGCGCTCTGTGGATGATCTGATGCGCTACGCCGCTGACCGGGAGGCCGAACATCTACCGGCCTGGAAGCGTTTCAACCAGCAGGTCGGCAGCAACGGGGATGTTGGCATCTGGCACGAGACCTACATGGTTGACTCCGGGGCCTACGAAGCGGTGTACAACAACATGCCACGCTTCGGTCTTGCGACCGCGGGCTCGTTGGCGCCTGCCGAAGGCCGCTGGGCGAATGCGCGCGGCCGCCTCGAGGCTAACCGGAAAGCAGCCGCCTGAAATCCCGACAGATTCGGCGCGCCGCGCGTGTGAGCTGCGCCAGCGCGCTTGGTGCGCTGGGTCCTTCGCCCCGGATCGGTAAGGAGCAGTTTCTGCCTTCAACCAGCGGATCAGCATGCCGGTGCGCGCCGCTGCAGGCCCTTAGCGGTGGCTCGCGCCAAGGCTGCGGTCGCGCGATCAACCGGCCTGTGTTCCGCAAGCGCGGTCGCAGGAGCGCGTTGACGCCCGGAGCCCGGGCACGGGATAGTCAACGGGTGCACGCGCCTGGAGCTCGCTCATGACGACGATCCGATTGCTGATGTTGGCTGCACTCTGGCCCGCCGCCCTGGCCCAGGCCGGTGCAGGGCCGTGCAGTGCTCCCCGCTACGCTGAGTTTGATTTCTGGATTGGCAGCTGGGAAGTACGATCGCCCGGTGGCGAGCTGCAGGGCACGAACCGGATCAGCAGAGAGGAGGGTAACTGTCTGATCGTCGAACGCTGGCAGAGCGTCACTGGGGGTACCGGACAGAGCTACAACTACTTCAATCCTGGCGACCAGCACTGGCACCAGCTCTGGGTGAGCCAGGACGCGATCATTCGCTACCAGGGCGGCTTGACCGAGCAGGGCGCGATGCGGCTCGAGGGACACATCGTCTACCAGGCAGATGGTCGCAGGGCCGAGTTCCGCGGGGTCTGGACACCCCGGGATGATGGTTCGGTGCTGCAGGCTTTCGAGGAAAAGGACACAGCGACCGGCCAGTGGCAGGACTGGTTTACCGGCATCTACCGCCGCTCGTCCGGCGAGTGACACGCCCGGTCCGGGGAGTGCCGACCCCGCTGGTCTTACGGGTCGTCGTCGTAGGGCAGGTCCTGCGGCGCAACGCCGACGTAGTCGGGTGGCGGATCGACCGTGAACTGGACGCACGCGATCTCTGGTAAGCCGGACCTCACTGCCTTGCAGACGCGGTGCATCCCGTCCATCACCCGGCCGCTGGCATCGAGAATGATCGGAAAGTTGAGGTCCGCTGCTTCGATCAGCGCACAGTGTTCCAGAATGCTGCGGCAGGTCGGCTTGGCGTGCTGGTACCAGTGATTCTCGTCGAGTTCTGCAATCTGCTCCACGGGCACGCGGAACGGTTCGAAACTCTCAGACGCCCGCACGAGCTCTCTGACATCCCAGGCAAGCAACCCCTCCGGTGATTCGCGGAAGTGATATTGCGCACGAATCATGACACCCACTCCGGGACTCTGGGGCGATGCGAGGTTTGAGCGGCCCGAGCACTCAATCGATCAGGTTCTCGCCGCCATCCTCGAGCTGTGCCGGACGCTGCCAGTAGCGGTACTGCGGCGTCCAGTCGGCTTCCGTCAAACCCGCCAGGCCCAGCAGGTTCCACTGGCTGCAGTAGAGATCCCCGGGCCCGAAGGCTGCAGCATTGAGGCGGTAGATCTGATCGCCTTCCTTGCGGTAGGCCACCGCGCCGGGATAGTTGCCCTGCCCGCCGACACCCTGCTCCTCAAGGTAGTTCGACTCCCGATGAGATGCCATCCGAAAGCGCCAGCCCCGGCTGTGCGCGAAGGTCTGTTGCTGGCTCGGCGAATCCTTGGACAGCAGCACCACGGCAAGCGTCGATTCGAGGTGTGGCAGAAAGCCGTTGAAACCGTCGGCCCAGAGGGTGCAGTAGCGGCAGGCCTGGCCCATGTTGTGAATAGCGAGCAATCGATCGTGAGTGCCGAAAAGGCCCGACAGGCTGACGGGACCGCTCAAGGTTTGCAGCTGATAGTCAGGAACTGGCGATCCCTTGAGCTGTTTCTTCAGCTCGTTCAGTTTCAGGGTCTGTTCGTAGAGCGAAGCTTCGAGGGTGCTGATCTGCTCCAGCAGCTCGTTGTCCGGTGAAGTTGTCTCCCCCATGGCGTGCTCCTCTCTTCCAGCGCTGTCGCGAAACGCCTGTGTTATAGCACGCGTTTCCGGCTCCGTCTGCGCTGGACAGGCGCGCCTGGTCGCGCCCCTCGACGGTGGGCTGATCAGCTGCGGCCGCTGTTTTCTATTCGAGCTATCGCAGGACGCCCGGTGCTGTAGAGCACGTACAGCGCGGCGGCCGGGGCACGCCGAACCACATCTTCACTGAAAGATCACTTCTCCCTCACCTACCGCCTCGGTGAATTTCTTAGCTTTGGAGCTGTTGCGCGTTGAGGTCAACGCGGGCTCAACAGAAGGAACAACGAGATGACACACAACGTTTCCCGTAGAGACTTGATGAGACGCGTAGGCTTTGCCGGCGTTGCCGCCGGAGTGGGCCTCGCCGTACCCGGATCCGGTGCGCTGGCAGCGGGGGCGCAGAACCCGGATCCAGCCCGTATTCGTCCCCGGGGTACGGGCTTTCGGGTTCTGCCCACGGGTGGCGACGACCGGCCCAACATAGAGTGGGCTCTGTGCAATACCCAACCCGGGGGTACGGTTAAGCTCGTGGAAGGCACCTACAAGATGGGTAGCACCGCGATCGTGCCGGACTTCGATGGCAAGCTCGTAGGAGAGGGTGAGCACAAAACCACTATCACCTGCACCGACGAGTTCAGCTTCGAAGTCTGGGAGCAGAACGGCAAGGTGGGTCCAAGGCCCGCTCCGTTCCCGCGCCGCTTCATTGACGGATCGTCCACCAAAACCGCACCCGGATTGATCTTTTTTTACAAGACACCGATCAATGGTCGAGACCCTGAGTCACTAGCCAGCAGTATTGAGATCAGAAACCTGCGCTGCCGCGGTGCGATGATTGGCGAGGAGTGGACCTTTGGTGACGAGGTTCTGTGCTTTACAGTTATAAACACAGTCGACTGGAACGACGTCAACACACCGCAGGCACCCACCCGCCAGGACTTTACGCTTGCCAATGTGCTGGTCGATGGCTTCAGCAGCGAGGCGTTTGGGGTCTATGAGAACGGCTGTGCCTGCATCACAATTACCGGCGCGCCGGTTCTTACCGACAACTATGACCTCACCGGAGCTACAGACGGAGATGCCTTCGGTGCCAGCAACGGTGCGCTGCTCGGCACGGTACCGGCGCCAGGCGACGTGACCTTCCGTAACTGCACCTTCGTGAACTGTCGGCTTGGTCCCGGTGTGGTAGGCCACAAAGACAGCGAGCTGGTCTTTGACAACATCAAGACCAGAAACTGCCGTGGTAACTGCCTGCAGATCATCGATAACAGCAACTGCGACGTCGTCGTTCGGGACTGCAATCTCAGGAACGATTCTTTCCTGTTGCCTCCGGAGCTCACCGCTGGGGGCGGGCTCACCGACATTCCCAGCAGCCTCGGCTGTATTGCTGTGTTCTCGGGTTTCAGCAACGGCGCCGGGATCCCGTCCAACCTTCGCTTTTTGACTCTGGCCGTTGATCCAGCTGCCCGAGCCGTGCTGGATGAAGGGCTTCAGGCGGTGGCCGGTCCGATCGGAACCTGGCGGCCACAGGGGACGATGACCTTCAACGGCCTCGAGACGCTCCCGCAACCGTCACGGGTGCGCATCGTCGACAGCCGCTGCGTATCGCCCGGCACGCTGAACTCCTACTGTATTCACGCCATCGATATTGCCAACGTTGTGTTCGGCGTGCCGACGCTCGACATGAAGATCCGGCGTAATCGCTGTATCGGCTCTCAGACCTGCATCTCGCTGGAGCACGTCGTTGAAGGCGTCGTGCGGGATAACCGCTGTCGCGCGTTGGAGACCGGTGTCGAGCTCTACGATGCGCGCGATGTCCGCTTGCGGGACAATCGCTATCGCTTCAGCGGCAGCGGTGAGGGCTGCGAAGTCCGGACGCTGGCCTTGGGCGAGAAAATCGATTCGTACCGGGTGGTTCCGGGCGCTGGTTCATGCGCCAGGGAGTCGTGAGCTCTCGCTTACCGTGATGCTGAACGGGGGCGCCGGAGGCAGCCGGCGCACTTCGCCAGTGCAGTGGATGCTAGTGCCTACCATCGATTCGGGTGATGGTTGCTGAGTCGAACAGTTCGACCGGTTCTTCGAAGCGGTACCCGATCAGCGCTGAGCCGAAGATCCGCTTTCCGGCCAGGTCAATGTAGAGCGTAACGAAGCTGCCGGCGTCCATATTGTGCCAGCGCACGAGAAACACCTGCTCATCGATGGCTTGAATCTGGTACGGCAGGTCATCCTGCTTGGTACCGGTCATGGGGCCCTTGAGCCACTTAAACTTCACCAGCCCATCGTAGAAGGACAGCACAACTTCGCCGCCGTCTTCGTAGAGGTACTGAAGCTCTACGCCATCCAGTCCGGTCTGGTTTGACGCCACTCTGGTTCCCCTGCCGTCCCCTGTATCAATACTATGTCCAAATGGTGGGCGTGGCTCAAGAAACAATCCTGCACGGACGAAGATCAAGAGTTGATCTCTACAGAATTCTGGTGCGGTCCACTGGCAACTCCTGGCCCCAGGAAACACTTCGCGCGGGTGCAACGCCAGGATGAATGGGATAAGGGGGTAGTAGGCATGTCGACAGAGACCACGGTGCGCTTCTGTGTTGTTCACGACAAAACGCATCGGAAACTCGCTCACCTCGTG
>JBCDGJ010000216.1:0-7752 GCA_038757945.1 Pseudomonadota bacterium | reverse complement strand
CCCGTGCCAGGTGCGGCACACACTGCACCGACGTAGCGCCGGTGCCAATGATGGCGACCCGTTTGTCGCCCAGCTTGTCTAGCGGGGCGCCCCTGGGATCACCGCCGGTGTAGTCGTAGTCCCAGCGGCTGGTGTGGAAGCTGTGGCCTTTGAAGGTCTCGATTCCTGGGATACCCGGGAGCTTTGGCACGTGCAGCGGTCCCGGGGCGGTGCCGACATAGCTTGCGGTGAAAGCATCGCCGCGATTGGACTCGATTTTCCACCGGCTGTTGGCACTGTCCCATTCCAGCGCCGTTACCTGCGTGTGGAACAGCGCGTTGTCGTAGAGCTTATACTGGCTGCCGATGCGCTGGCACTGCTCGAGGATCTCTGGAGCGTGCACGTACTTCTCCGTCGGCATGTGTCCCGTTTCTTCGAGCAACGGCATGTAGACGAAGGCCGCGGTATCACACTGGGCGCCCGGGTAGCGGTTCCAGTACCAGGTACCGCCAAAGTCACCGCCCTTCTCGATGATGCGCACATCTTCGATACCCGCTTCCTTCAGCCGCGCGCCGGTAACCAGGCCAGAGAACCCGCCACCGATGAAGGCAAAGGTCACGTGGTCGGTGACCGGTGCTCGTTCGACAAACTCGGTGTACGGATCTTCGAGATACTCCGGAAAGAACTCGGTGACATTGATGTACTGGTCGTTTCCGTCTTCGCGCAGGCGCTTATCGCGTTCCTCCGCATATTTCTGACGCAGTGCATTCTTGTTGAAATCCTGGGGGATGACCGCTTCTGACATTCTGCTGACCCTCGGCCTACGGCTGTTTGATTAGCGTTATTCTACCGGTGCGGAGCGGACAACGCAGCTTCGGCTGAGGGAGCGCTGGGTCGCTAGATGGGTAGATCGATGGGTAGATCGATGGGTAGATCGATGGGTAGATCAAGGGGGAAGAGATGGTGTGGTTTAAGCGATTGATCGTACTGCTGCTGATCTATGTCGGCATCGTAGTGGTGTTTGAATCTCTGATCGGCGTCCTGCAGCCGCAAAGCGACAACACCATGGTCCTGACCAGCGCAGCTGACGGCGGAGCGACGCTCAACCGGGTCGTTACCCGGATCGAGGTGGACGGCCGGCTGTATGCGGCCGTCAACCACTGGCCGCGGGCCTGGTACGGGCAGGTGCTCGAGGATCCCGAGGTCAACATTGCGATGGAGGGCGCCAGCGCGCCGTATCGAGCTGCCAACGTGACCGATCCGGCGGAGTTCGCTGCCGTGCAGGCGGCGCGACCACTCGGCATGGTGATCAAACTGTTGACCGGCTTTCCGCCACGCCGGTTCGTACGCTTCGATCCAGCCGCGGACTAGCCGGACCGCGAAACAGCGGGACAGCGGGACAGCGGAAAGGGCGCGCGATGATCGGATAGGTAAAGCGGCGGGTGTAGCCAATGGTGCCGGCTTGCTGGCACGAATAGTGCTCGTCCGATCAGCGTCGTTTTCGAACCTGTTTTCGGACCGCCGCATGATCCGTCGCGCCTGGACCCACTCCCTGCTGCTGGTGTCGCTGACCCTGGCCGTCAGCCCGCTATGGGCTGAACCTGAACTGACGGCCATCCGGTTTCGACCGGACTGGTTTCCTAACGCCCAGTTTTCGGGGTTCTTCTGGGCTCAGGTCGACGGGCTGTATGCGGAGCAGGGATTAGATGTCACTTTTGATGAGTTCGAGTTTGGCAGCGATTTTCTCGGTGCGGTAGCCACCGGCAAAGCCGCTTTCGGTACCGCCGAAGCCTATATTCTGATCGACGCGATCGCGGCCGGTGCGCCGTTGGTCGCTATCGGTGCGGTGCTCGCAAAGAGTCCGGCGGGCTACATCTATCTTGCCGACGGCACGATCGAGGGTCCCGCAGACCTGCGCGGCAAGCGGATCGGGGTACACAACTACGCGGAGCGGCTGTTGCCGTTTTTTGCTGCGCAGGCCGGCCTCGCTGCGGACGCCGTTGAGGGCGTCGCCGTACAGCACGACATGAAGACGCTGCTGGCTGGGGAGCTCGACCTCCACCAGGGCTACGCGACGGATGAGCTGCTGCAGCTGGCCGCCATGACGGACCGTCCAGTGGACATTCTGCTGTTCGAGCAGCTGGGTCTGCCGATGTACTCCATGGTCATCTACACCAGCCGCGCTACGCTGGACCGTCATCCGGAGTGGGTGGATGGGTTTCTCGCTGCTTCAGCAGAGGGCTGGCGGCGCGCCATGCAATCGCCGCGTATTGCCGGCACCGTGGTCAATCACGACTACCCGAGCGACGCCGTCGATGACGCCATGGTTGCTGATCAGGCTGCGGCGCTGGCGCGGTTTGTCATCCCGGACCAGGGTCCCCTGCTGTCGATGTCGAAAGCGAAGTGGGCCGCTATGCAGGCCGCGTTTCTCGATAGCGGCATGATCGACCAAGCCGTCGATCTCGATCGCGTGATCTATCGGGCACGCCCATGACCGGGCAGCGTCGGGCAGCACGGCGGGGGTTTCAGCTGCTTGCGCTGATGGTGTTGCTCGCCGGATTCCCAGAAACGCCGACGGTCCTCGCCAGCGACGCGGCTGACCCGCGCCATGTGAGCGATACCCTCGAGCTGGTTGGCGACTTTGCGATGCTTGACGGGCCGGCCGCGGCGCTGCCGCTGACCCGCACGGAGCTTGCAGCACTCCCCGGTTACGTTGAGATCTCTGCACGACTTGTGCCGCACGAACCAGACGTCACGCTGGGCGTTCTGCCGTTGTCCGCGTTGCTTACGGCGTTTCCGCTGGCGCCGCACGCCGATGGGCTGGTGCTTGAAACCCTCAATCGCTGGGAGAGCTTTCTGACCGTCGAGCACTTGCGTGAGCACGATTCCCAGCTGCTTCTGTACTACGCCGGAGAGGCCCCGTCCTCCGGCTCCTGGCCCGCGTGGGGTGGTGACGTGGAACCGCTGGCACCGTTTTACGTATTTGATGCGGATCAACCGATTCCGAGTTTCCCGGGTTCTCCGGCCTTCGGCATGATCGCCGCTACCCAGATCACCCGCATTCGTGCGACCAGCGTCGAGCATCGTTACGGAGCGATCCTGAAGCTCGAGTTGTCAGAAGTGGCGCGGGCGGGAAGACGCTTGTTTCTGCAGCGCTGCAATACCTGCCATCGCGGCTTGGGCGGTGCGGGCGGCAATTCCTCGGCCCGGCCGTTTGCTGTGCTGACGGCGCTGGCGACGTACAACCCCGACTACTTCCGTCGCCTCGTTGCGGATCCCAAACAGGTCTATCCCGAGACCTCCATGCCCGCTCATCCGGATTTCGCGGACGAAGAGTTTGCGGCGCTCATTGCGTTCCTTTCCGAAGCAAAGCGTTGATCAGGGGTCTGCTGATCGGCTGGACGCCGTTGGCATGAACTCTGCAAATCCGAACTGAGAGCCGCTGCAGAGCCAATGGCGGATCGGAGAAGGTCGGGCAGGGATCGAAGCTGGCGCCGGCGATTATCGCGAACCAGTTCCGCTGATGACGGGGGAAGACGGCCAGCTATGCGGCAGATCGATCGAAAGTACGTCGTCCTGCTGACGGTTTTTGTGGCCGTGCTCGGTATTCTCAACGTGATCAGCGGCAAGCTCGCGGATCTGCCGGTCTGGCCGACGGTCGTAGGCGCCGGGATCATCTGCTACTGGATCACTTTTCCGATTACCGATGTGGTTTCAGAGGTCTACGGAAAGGCCAATGCGCAGCTTATGGTCTGGATGGGCTTCCTGACCAACCTGATGGTCCTGCTGCTGTCTACCTGGGCGGTGGCGCTCACGCCGGACCCCAGCTACCCGCACCAGGAAGCCTTTGCAACGGTGCTTGGCTCCGTTCCGGTGATCATTTTCGCTTCCCTGTGTGCCTACCTTGCCGCCCAGACGCATGATGTGTGGGCCTACCACTTCTGGAAACGCGTTACCGGCGGGCGTCACATGTGGTTGCGCAACAATCTGAGCACCATCAGCTCGCAGTTCATCGACTCGGTGCTGTTCAACGGGATCGCGTTTTATCTGTTCGGCTCCTGGGATCTGGATACGTTGATAGCGGCAACCATCGGGTACTGGCTGCTCAAGCTGTGCATCGCGGTAGCCGACACGCCGCTGGTATATGTGCTCCATTACTGGCTTACCGGTTACTGGTCACCGCGCGCGCTGACCGACGCTGTTCCGGAACCGGATCGTGGGGCGGAACCGGATCGTGGTGCTGTCTACGAGCCGCCGGAGACGCTGGCGGCGCCCCGCGGATGAAACAGCTCGACGACTGCATCGTGCTCGCAGGCCCATCGCTTACACCGCGCCACTGCGATCGCTTACGCATCGATGGCGATACCGTAACGGTCATGGGCCTTGGCCCGGAGGTGGTTGCGCTCGAGCGTGGCAGCCTGGTGGTCAGCCCGGCGCTCTACAACAGTCATACCCATATGGGGGACAGCAGCCTGCCCGATGGTGCCACGGGGCTGACCCTCGAACAGGGTTTCTTTCGTCCCGACGGCTACAAGTATCGCGCCCTCGCCGCGCTGGACCGCGGCACACAGCTCGAACGGGTCACCGACCAGCTGCGCTACATGGCCCGCACCGGCACGATCTGCCACCTGGATTTTCGCGAGCAGGGTGCTGCTGGTAGCGAGCTGCTGCGGGAAGCGGCGGCAGCGGTAGGTATCGAATCGGTGATTCTTGGCCAGTTCGACGGTGTACCGTTCGATGCCGAGACGCTTGCCGCCAACCAGGCGCCCTTGCCATCGGCCTTCGTCGCGGAGCTGAAAGCGTTGTTGGCTGTGGCAGATGGGTTCAGCGAAAGCACCATGAATGACCTTACCGACCCAGCGTGGTGCACGATCCGTGAGGTCACCGAGCGGCTGGGCAAGCGACGCGCCATTCATTGCCTCGAGAATGCCGGCTACCGCGAGGACAGCCTGCGTATGGCTGGCGTCGGGGACCTCGAGCGTGCGATCGAGCTGCTTGCGCCGGATATCATCGTGCATATGACCGTTGCCGATGCCGGCGAGATTGCGCGGCTGGCGGCCAGCGGAATCACTGCCGTTCTGAATCCGCGTGCCAACGCCAATCTCGGTCTTCCGCTGCCACCGGTAGCCAAGCTCATGCAGGCTGATGTCAACCTGCTGCTTGGTACCGACAACGGGCTGCTCAACAGTCCCAACCTGTTTGCCGAGCTGGATTTCACCTACAAGCTGGCGAAGAGCCAGTTCGGCAACGCCGTTGCCCCGGATCCGCTCGCTATTCTCCGTTTCGCCACGGCCAATATCGCACCGGTACTTGGCGGCGATCATCATGGCTATCTTGCGCCGGGCCTGCCGGCAGACTTTGTCGTGCTCGATTTCTTTAAGCCACACCTCGCAACTACTCGCCATCTGCCAGCGTCCGTGTTGACCCGCGTTACGCCGGAAGATGTGCTGGGCACCTGTCGACAGGGGCGGATGCTGTTCGAGACGCCGCGGCTGCAGGCAGCCTGGAACCGCTCCGCGACGGCAGTCCCCGTCTGAATCGGAACAGAGATCCCACTTATGTCGACAACCCTTCAGCCGCTCGGACCCAATCCTCGCAACTGCTGGTCGGTCAACTCGGAGCAGGCGGACCTGTTGCGGCCGGTCCGCGAGCCGCAGCCCCTGGACTTAGCTGCAGCGCCAAAAGCCGTGCGCATTGATCTGGCACGCAGCGCCTGTGTGGTGGTCGACATGCAGAACGACTTCTGCCATCCGGATGGCTGGCTGGCCGGCATCGGCGTCGATGTCGCGCCCGCTCGAACGGCTATTGCGCCACTGGTCAGCCTCCTGCCGCGGCTGCGCGCACAGGGTGTGCCGATTATCTGGCTCAACTGGGGCAACCGCCCGGATCGCGCCAACCTGTCGCCGGCGCTGCTGCACGTCTACGACGGCTCGGGTGCCGGGGCTGGAATCGGCGCCAGGCTGGGCCCGCGCCAGGCGGCGGTGCTCGAGAAGGGGTCCTGGTCAGCTCAGGTGGTCGACGAGCTGGCCGTGGCGGCGGAGGACCTGAAGGTCGATAAGTACCGGATGAGCGGGTTCTGGGATACACCGCTGGACGCGATGCTGCGGAACCTGCGGGTCGAGACGTTGCTGTTTGCTGGCGTTAACGCGGATCAGTGTGTGCTGCACACCCTGGCAGACGGAAACTTTCTCGGCTACGACACGCTGCTGATCGAGGATGCAACGGCTACGACGTCACCGCCGTTCTGCCTGGAAGCCACGCTCTACAACGTCCGTCAGATCTTCGGCTTCACCGTTGCCGCCGCCGAGCTGGAACGGGCGCTTGAGGCGCGGATGCCATGATTGCTGCGCCAATTGCCAAACGCCCGGAGGATCTCGAGGCATTCCGTATCAGCCCGGAAGATACCAACTACTTCGCTCCGCTCCTCGATCCGCTTGCGGATGGCGTGTCGTTTACGCTCGTCGTCGAGATCTACGAACCGCAGGGGGCCACGCCCCCCAATACCCATGCGCATGCGGTCGAGTGCTTCTTTGTGCTCGAGGGGACGGGAGTTGGTCACTGTGGTGCGCACAGCGTACCGCTGGCCCCGGGCAGCATGCTGGCGCTGCCGCCGGGACAGGAGCACATCGTTGAGAACACCGGTCCCGGCAAGCTGTACGCCCTCTGCCTGATGGTGCCGAACGAGGATTTCGCAGAGCTGATCCGCAGCGGCGAGCCGGTGGCGTTGACCGATGCAGACCGGGCGGTGCTCGCCCGTACGCTGGTTGACTGAGCGGTGGCTGATCCCGAGCTCACCGTAAACGAGCCCAGCGTTGTCGCCGAGCTTGAAGCCGAGGCGCTCCGCTACGAAACGGCGCTCGTGACCAACGATGTCGGGACCCTGGATGAGTGCTTCTGGCAATCCCCGCAGGCCTTGCGCTTCGGCGTTGCCGAGGAGCTCTACGGCGCTGAGGACATCGCGAGCTTCCGGCGCGAGCGCGGCGCTCCCCCGCGGGCACGCGAAACGCTGCGTCGCAGCACGCTGACGCTGGGTCAGCAGCTGGGTGTGACGACCCAGGAGTTCACCGTGCTGGTGACGGGACCGCTTGGAGACGAACGGCGGCATGGTCGGCAGACGCAGATCTGGGCGCGGATGCCAGATGGCTGGCGTATTGTCTCGGCTCACGTTTCCCATCGGCCGACCGCGGGCGATGCCCACGTGCTCTACGCACGAGCAGCGGCGGCGCTGCTGGACCTGCCGGCAGCCGCTGCGCACGGCGAAGCGGTAGCTGCCAACCTCGCGGTGATCGCCGGTCTGATGGCACCGCTGATGGCGTTTGATCTCGATGACTCGGACGAGATCGCTGGCGTGTTCCGGCCATGAGCGTGGCACCGCTGCTTGACAGCAGCGCCACGCTGCAGGCCACCGCCGTTCGCGAGCGTACGGTCACCGCTCGCGCTTTGACGGCCGCCGCCCTCGAGCGGATCGAAGTCCGCAACCCGACGCTCAACGCGTTTACTGCCGTCTTCGCCAATCGTGCGCTGGCCGAAGCTGAGCGGCTGGACCAGCGCATCGCAGCCGGAGTGGATCCGGGTCCCCTGGCCGGCGTGCCCATTGCCGTAAAGAACCTCTTTGACGTCGCTGCAGAAGTCACGCTCGCCGGTTCCCGGATCAACGCCGATGATCCGCCGGCGACGGTCGACGCCACGGCGCTGGCGCGGCTGAAGGCGGCTGGTGCGGTGTGTCTCGGTGCGACCAACATGGGTGAATACGCCTACGACTTTGTGACTGCT
>JBCDGJ010000215.1:0-7771 GCA_038757945.1 Pseudomonadota bacterium | reverse complement strand
GGGGGGTGTGGGGGGGGGGCCCGCCCAGGGGCGGCGCCCCCGGGCCCCGGCGGGGCCCCCACGCGGATCGCATTGTCGTGCTGAACGGCGGCCGCGTGCAGGCTGAAGGAACTCACGAAGAGCTGCTCGAGGCGGATTCGCTTTACGCTGAGTTCTCGCGCCTGCAGTTCGCCGATCGGGACTATCCGGGCACGGCAGCCGGTCGCTAGCTGACCCCGCGCGGCGCGTCGGGTTTCGAGACTTGTCCGGCAGGCTGCTAAACTCGCAGGCCGGACTGGTATTCGGCACAGCGGCGCGCGTTGGGCTGAGATCAATTTTCACTGAGCGAGTGGGCAGGTATGTACCTGTCCTCACCGCGCATAGGCAGCTATTGGGCAGCGACTGGGAGGGACCATGGGGCCGTTAGCAGGATATCGAATCATTGAACTCGCTGGGATCGGGCCTGGCCCGTTCTGCGGGATGATGCTGGCCGACATGGGCGCTGAGGTCATCCGTATCGACCGTCCGGTGAAGGGCGACGCACGGTCGCAGAAAGACGTTCTGTTGCGCAACCGACGCTCCATTGCGGTGGATCTCAAGGAGCCGGACGGCGTAGCCACGGTGCTCGATCTGGTGGCCGGGGCCGATGCGCTGTTCGAGGGTTTTCGCCCCGGGGTGACGGAACGGCTCGGCCTTGGGCCCGCTGAATGCCACGCGCGGAACCCTAAGCTCGTGTACGGCCGCATGACCGGCTGGGGGCAGGAAGGTCCCATGGCCCAGGCGGCCGGACACGACATCAATTACATCGGCCTGTGCGGTGCGCTGCATGCCATCGGTCGCAACGGGGAACGTCCGGTGCCGCCGCTCAACCTGGTGGGCGATTTTGGCGGCGGCGGCATGTATCTCGCCTTCGGCATTGTCTGCGCCCTGCTGGAGGCACAGAAGTCCGGCCAGGGTCAGGTAATCGATGCGGCGATGATCGATGGTGCGGCATCGCTCATGTCCATGTTTTTCAGCATGTCGGCTGCCGGCGTGTTCACGACCGACCGCGGTTCCAACCTGCTCGATGGTGCCGCGCACTTTTACGACACCTACGAGACCAGTGACGGTAAGCACATCTGCCTCGGTTCCATCGAGCCGCAGTTCTATCAGCTGCTGATCGAGAAAGCCGAGCTCGACCCGGCGGCGTTTGCGCCGCAGATGGACCGGAGCAGCTGGGGCGCGCTGAAGGAGCGGCTGACCGCGGTCTTCAAGCAGAAGACGCGGGACGAGTGGTGCGCCATCATGGAAGGTACGGACGTCTGCTTTGCGCCGGTGCTGTCGCTGGCCGAAGCGCCGGAGCATCCCCACAACGTGGCCCGGAACGGCTACATCACTGTCGACGGATTTACCCAGCCGGCCCCTGCTCCCCGGTTCGACCGGACCGAGCCAGCGGTGCGTAACGGCGCGCGTGCAGCCGGCGCCGATACGCGATCGGTGCTCGCCGATTTCGGCATCGCCGCCGAACGCATCGAGGCGCTGGTTGCAAGCGGTGCCGTGCAGCAGGCCTGAGCTCGGGCAGGAACGGACATGATCATCGTACACGGCATGATTCCGGTGAAGCCCGAGCGGCGCGAGCTGGCCCTGGAGCTGGCGCGCCGCATGGGTGTTGCGACCCGGAAGGAGCCGGGGTGCATTTCCTATGATTTCTACGTTGGTCTGTCCGATCCGAACACGCTGTTGTTGTTTCAGGAGTGGCAGGACATGGAATCGCTGTCGGCCCACTTTCAGACCGAGCACATGGATGAATTCATGCAGCAGCTGCCTGACTGCCTGAACGGTCAGATTACGACCCGGCGCTTTGCGGTGGCGCAGGAACTCGATGACGACAGCGACGATGATGGGGACGGCATGGGCGACGACCTCGACGCTACGCCCCCGGTCATCCACTGAGCCATTGGTGGTTTCGGTGTGGGTTCATGGCCGCGCCCGCTGAGGATTGAGCCCCGGCTGGCCTTCCGGACCGGTACCCCTGACCGGCACCTCTGACCGCCAGCAAAGCTCAGCCGGTGCGGTTGGTGTTCGGTGAGTTCTTGGGCGGCGTCGGCAGCCGGCTTGCAGCCATGCTGGCGGTCGCGACCAGCAGCAGGGCCACGGCGACCTCGATGAAGCCGAGCAGGCGCCCCGCGCTACCGCTGGCAAAAACGACGCCGAGCACGAAGTAGAACATGCCGAGCAGGGCAACGATGACGAACTGCGTTTTGCTGGTGCTCGGCCCGGCCCGGAGCAGGGCGGGCAGCAGCAGCAGTGCCGGCCCCGCGTGCAGCCCGAAGGCCAGCCAGTCGGTTGCGTCCAGGGGTAGCGCCAGCAGCAGGTGACGCATCCCGGCGATACCGAACAGGGTGCCGATCGCCAGCAGGATCAGGAACAGGAACCCTCTCATCCTTGAGCCCCGTAGAGCCGTGCCGTCAGGTGCGCCAGCCGTCCGCCGAAAGCGCGTGCCAGCTGCGCTTCGTCGGCGCTGATGAGTCCGTCGGTAGCAGGATTCTGACCAGCTGCAGAGACGTTCGAGGGTCCGTAGGGCGTACCACCGCCGGTGGTTGCCGCAAGCTTTGGCTCGGAGTAGGGCAGGCCAGCCAGCACCATGCCGTGGTGCAGCAGCGGCAGCATCATCGACAGCAGCGTGGTCTCCTGCCCGCCGTGCTGGGAGGCGGTGCTGCAGAACACCCCGGCGGGTTTTCCCACCAGTGCCTGGCTCATCCACAGGTCCGCGGTATCGTCGATGAAGTGCTTCAGCGGCGCCGCCATATTGCCGAACCGGGTCGGCGAGCCGAGGGCCAGCGCGCTGCACTGGCGCAGCTCCTCTTTCGTGCAGTACACGGCGCCCGCGTCCGGCACCGGTGGTGCTGCGGTTTGTGTCGTCGGTGCCACCTCGGGCACCGTTCGCAGGCGCACGTCGAGCGGCCGCCCGTCGACGGTGACGGCCGCGTCGCGGGCGCCACGGGAGATGGTGCGCGCCAGCTCCGCGGTGTGGCCGCCGCGCGAGTAGTACAGCACCAGCAGATAGGGGGCTTCGCTCGTACTCATTGGCCGTTCACGCTGTTGAGTCCTCTTGTTGACCGCATCGAAGGCATCAGCAGTGGCGTCGCTGACGGTTGCTGGGCCGCCGGCGCTCGTCAGTGTGCCCATCAGCACGGTTCCAGTAGATACTAGGGCCTGTCAAAGTGCTACGAAACCGGCCGCGGCGGCGGCTTCAAGCGCGATCCGGAGAATCCACCGCAGATGATTTCTGATGGGCATCGGCTGGGCACGATCTGGGCGGCAGCCAGGGTACGCCTCAGCTGGTTCGGCCGGCAGCTGGCCGCACAGTTCAACGAGCACGACTGCCTCGCAAGCGCTGCGGCGCTGACCTATACGACGCTGTTTGCCGTGGTGCCGGTCATGACCGTTGCCTATACGATTTTCAGCGTGCTTCCTGAATTTTCAGCACTCGGCTTCCGGGTACAGAACCTGATCTTCGACAACTTCGTGCCGACCTCCAGCACTCAGGTTCAGACCGCGCTGCAGGAGTTTTCGGAACGTGCGCGGAAGCTCTCCGGCATCGGCTTTGTCGTTCTGTTCGTGACGGCATTCGTGATGCTCATCAACATCGAGAAGACCTTCAACGGCATCTGGCATGTCACGGAACCGCGAAAGGGTTTTCAGCGCATTCTGCTGTACTGGGGTGTGCTGTCCCTCGGGCCGCCGCTGGCGCTGTCCGGCATGCTGGTCAGCCTGTATCTGACCACGCTGCCGTTCTTTGCCGATCTTGGTGCGGTCGAGCTCGAGACCTTCGCGCTGCGGGCCCTGCCGCTGCTCCTGAGCGGTACGGCGTTCACCGTGCTGTACTTTGCGGTGCCGAACTGCGACGTGCCGCTGCGCCACGCGGTGCTCGGCGGCGTGCTAACGACCATCGCGTTCGAGGTCGCCAAGTGGGGCTTCACCACGGCCATCAGCAACTCGAGCTTCGAGCCGATCTACGGCACGTTCGCCATCGTGCCGATCTTTCTGATCTGGCTGAACCTGGGCTGGGTCGTCGTTCTGAGCGGCGCGATCTTCGTGCGCACGCTGTCACTGCCGCGCGAGTATCAGGATTCCGATGCGCCGCCGATCATTAAGGCGGGTCGGGTGCTGGCGCTGATTCAGCAGGCGCACAGCGAAGGCGTAGCCGTCAGCGACGGGGAACTGAACCGGATCATTCCCATGAGCCTTGCCAGCCGGCGCCAGGTCTTTGATGCGCTGCAGGCCCTGAAGCTGATCCGTCTGACCGAAACGGATGAGTGGTGTCTCGGCCGCAGCCTGCGCGCCGTGACGCTCTGGGATCTGTATCAGCAGTTGCCGGGGGGCGTTTCGCCGCAGTCGCTCAAACACCTCGAGGCTGACGAGCCGCTGGTGGAACCGCTCATGAGCCTGGTGGAGTTCGGATCCAACCGGATGGCCGTTTCGCTTGATTCGGCGCTGCGGACCGCCTGACCGTCCGCCCCGCGCTTTCACCAGCCGGGTGCGGCGACCGGGCTAGAATCTGCCGTGAAACCGGCACGGGACACAACATGATCGGAACAGGGACATCACTCGGAGCAGCCGTGCTGCTGCTGCTCCTTGCTGGCTGCGGCGCAAGCGATGGAGAGCTGATGCGCAGCGACGGCACGGCAGAGCCGTTTCGCTTTGCCGACTACGAGGGTCGGCACCTGCTGATCAACTACTGGGCGGAGTGGTGCGCGCCCTGCCGCCATGAGATACCGGAACTCAACGAGCTCGATCAGGACCCCGCTCTTGCAGTGCTCGGGGTGAATTTCGACCAGGTGTCCGGTGTCGAGCTGAAGGACCTGCTCAAGACCATGAACATCGAATTTTCGACGCTGCTGGCTGATCCGGCTGCACGCTACGGTGAGAAGATCCCGGCGGCACTGCCGACCACCTTCGTGATTGCGCCCGACGGCAACCTGAAATCGGTGCTGGTCGGCCCGCAGACGGCGGCAACCCTGCGAACGGCCATCGCTGAATAGTGGTTTGGGAAGGCCGCCAGGTGCTGTCGCGGCGTCAGCGGTAAGCGCAGGCGCGCAGCGGGTAACGGGCGCAGGAACTCGCCAGGCCGGGCGCCTCTTCGAAGGAGCTGTTGCGCCAGCGCTTGCGCCAGGCCCCGAGCACCTTCTCCGGGTATTTCAGCCGCCCGCGGCTGCCGTTGTAGCGCCCCAGCGCGTCAACCAGATCACCCTCGGCAACCTCCAGATAGTGGGCCAGGATCGCAGCACCGTAGCGGATGTTGGTCTGGGTATTGATCAGGTTGTCCTGAGGCCGCCCGATCTCGAGACGCCAGAACGGCATGATCTGCATATAGCCCTGCGCACCCACGCTGGATAGCGCGAAGCGGTTGAAAGCGCTCTCGACCTGAATGACGGCGAGGACCAGATCAGGGCTCAGGCCGTGATGCAGGGCTTCCCGGTACACGGTCTCCAGAATTTCGAGCCGGATTTCAGCATCTTTCTCGAAGCGCCTCAGGCGCTGGTCCGAGACCAGCAGCCATACTTCGGCATCGAAGCGGTCGCTTGCTTCGTACGGCTCTGCCATACGCTCGATGAGCTTGTTCAGCAGGGCCGGGTCAATGTCGCGCGGGGTCGCTATGCCCGCGTTTGGGACGAGCAACGCCAGAGCAGCAAGCAGCCAGCCCAGCGACGCCCGACGGTTCACGATCCGGCCAGCGCCTGCTCGAGGCGTGTGATCAGGTGTTCCACCGCGACCTGCTCGCTGTCCGTATCGCTGCGCCGACGGAACTCCACCTGCCCTGCCTTCAGGCTGCGCTCGCCGATGACGACGCGCAGGGGCAGGCCGATCAGATCGGCATCGGCGAACTTCACGCCCGGACGTTCGCGGCGGTCATCGAGGAGCGGTTCCAGGCCCTGTTCCTGGGCTGCCCGGTAGAGCTGATCAGCGGTGCTTCGCACGAGTTCGGACTTGTCGTAGTTCAGGGGAATGATATGCACCTGATAGGGTGCAAGAGGCCGCGGCCAGAGAATGCCGACGTCGTCATGGTTCTGCTCGATGACCGCCGCCACGAGGCGTGTCACGCCCATGCCGTAACAGCCCATGATCGGGTTGACGGTCTCGCCCTCAGCGGACTGAATTTCAACGCCCATGGCGTTGCTGTACTTCTGCCCGAGCTGAAAGATGTGTCCGACTTCGATCCCTTTGAGAAAGGCGAGCGGACCCTCTCCGTCCGGTGACGGATCGCCGGGCTCGACGTTGCGCAGGTCTACCACCTGGTCCGCAGGGAGCGGCTGGTCCCGGTCCCAGTTTGCGTTGATGAAGTGCTGGCCTTCGATGTTCGCGCCGCAGACGAAGTCGCCCAGGGCCGCGGCGTCACGGTCGACGTACAGCGGCAGCGACAGGCCGATGGGGCCAATGGAGCCGATCGGTGCCCCGGCTGCCGCGGCTGCGCTGGCGTCGTCGATCAGCCGCAGCGGGCTGGCAATGCCCGGAAGCTTGCCGGCCTTGATCTCGTTGAGCTGATGATCGCCGCGCAGGACCAGGGCAATCGGTGAGCTGTCACCGGCAACGAGCAGGGTTTTTACGGCCGTCGCCGGCTCAACCTCGAGCAGCTTGCAGACCTCGGCGATGGTGCGTCGCCCGGGGGTCGCCACCTGCGCCAGGGCACCGCCCGGCGCCGGCCGGGGGGGCGGTGCTGCTGCGGTTGCGCGCTCGAGGTTAGCCGCGTAGCTGCCGTTGGTCGCATAGGCGATGGTGTCCTCGCCGGCATCGGCCAGAACGTGAAACTCATGCGAATTGGCCCCGCCGATGTTGCCGGTATCGGCCTCCACAGCGCGAAAATCGAGGGCCATGCGTTCCAGAATGCGGCTGTAGCAGTCGTACATGGCGGCATAGGTGGCATCGAAAGATGTTTCGTCCAGATGGAAGGAGTAGCCGTCCTTCATGGTGAACTCGCGCGCGCGCATGACGCCGAAGCGGGGCCGCACCTCATCGCGGAACTTGGTCTGGATCTGGAACAGGTTGATCGGCAGCTGGCGATAGCTCTGCACTTCGCGCCGGAACAGATCCGTCACCACCTCCTCATGGGTGGGGCCCAGGCAGAAGTCACGCTCGTGGCGGTCGCTTATGCGCAGCAGCTCTGGTCCCATCTGGTCCCAGCGGCCTGATTCCTCCCACAGCTCCGCTGGCTGTACGACCGGCATCAGCACCTCCTGCGCGCCGGCTGCCGCCAGTTCCTCACGAATGATGCGCTCGATGTTGCGAAGCACCCTGACGCCGAGCGGCAGCCAGGTGTATAGCCCCGATGCCAGCTGCCGGATCAGGCCGGCGCGCAGCATCAGTCGGTGGCTCGCGGTTTCGGCATCCGCAGGGTCTTCTTTCTGCGTGGGTATGAGCACCTGGCTCTGGCGCATGGGATCGTCTCTCGTTGCCCGGCCGCGCACGGCCGGTCGGTTGTCTCAAGCGGCTTGGGCCTGCGCCCAGTGAGCGGGTCCGCTCCTTCGAAGCGGGTCCGCTCCTTGGAAGCGGGTCCGCAAAAAAAAGGGCCGACTGGCGAACCAGCGGCCCTCAGATAGTACCTGTTTTGAGTCCGGGCCCTGCGCTTCTGTCGCTCGAACGCTATCGGCAGGTTACCGGTCTCTGCAACGCCGACCGGTCAGCGATCGGAATGCGGGTGCTGCGCTGTGCCCTGTGGCTCAGCCGACCATTTCTTTCCGGCGCTTGAGCGCTGTTGCACGGACGCGAATTGTCGCCGGCTTCGGCCCGATGACAATTTCTTCGCCGGTTGCCG
>JBCDGJ010000214.1:0-7810 GCA_038757945.1 Pseudomonadota bacterium | reverse complement strand
TGGCCGCATCGCCTCGGCATGCACCGAGGGCGTCAGCACGAGGGGCGCCAACCCGATCAGCGTCGTTATGCCCGACAAGACGATAGGTCGAAAGCGATCACGCACCGCCGCGACCATCGCGCGCACAGGTTCTTCGCCAAGCTCCAACGCTGCGCTATAGCGCAGGTTCAGCAGTAAGCCAGAGTTGATCACCAGACCACCGAGCGCCAATACCCCTAAGAAACTGGCTGCACTCAATCCAATACCCAGTAGAACATGTCCAAGGAGTGCACCTACGGCACAGAACGGGATGACCAGCAGCAAAGCAGCACTACGTAAAAGGCTGCGTGAGTACGCTCCAATCAACGAAAAAATCGACGCCAGCACCACGACAGTTGCCAGCACTAAACCTGATGCGGTTTCATCATCTTCATTGGTATCGATGGCTTTATCCCAGGTCGTTAACCCAGGATAGGCAAGCTCAAGCTGCGGGAGTAGTCTGCCGCTGACCCGAGACTTGACCAGGGAGACAGAGGTCAGCCTTGGGTCAATCGTAGCTTCGACTCGCCCGATGCGTTGCCCGTCGATACGCCGCATCTCCACCGCACGGTGGGCCCATCGAGCCGTCGCAACATCAGATAAGGGCACCTGTTGCCCGCTGGCGGAAATCAACACGATTGTCGAAAGGTTCGGGAGCACCCGAGCACCTTGACCTTCTCCGCGCACCATCACACGCACTTCGCCGGTGCCTCTGGTGAACCGTACGGCTTCCAATCCATCGAAGTGTGCGCGTACCCGCCGCGACAGTTCGTACTCATCAAACCCCAGCGCTCTCCCATAGGCAGAAAGTTCAAAGACCAGCTCGGCACGAACCGCATTGCCGCTATAGGAAACCTGCTCTACACCCGGCATAGATCTGAGCTCACGCACAAGCGTCTCCGCAGCCAAGCGACTGGTGCGATCGTGAACATGGGACAACTCAAGGGTCAGATCCCGCCCGTTACCTGGTCCCTGGAGGAAGTCGATCGACAGCTCGGTCAGGGCGGCCGGGTGTCCTGTCTGTTCCCGCCACAGTTCAGCAAACTGACGCGCTGAAAACATCCTCGCTTCGGGACCGACCAATGTGAAGGTTACCGCGCCGCGATAGCTGGTCGGCGCGCCAGTCTCAGATCGGACCCCAAGCGCGTCCGTTTCATCACCAAGCGTGCGTAGCGCCGTGTAACCAAGCTGTTCCAGCCGGACAGCCATATCATCGACCTGATCCTCGGCAGCACCTGGGCTCAACGCATAGTTGAGCGTCACCTGTTGACTCTCGAACGCAGGCTGCAGGCCTATGGGCATGCGGCCGCTCCAGACCCAACTGAAAGCAAGGGCCAACACCGCCAGAGCGATCGCAACCACGGGGCCGCGGCAGCCAAGGCAGTACACCGCGAAGGGCACGACACAACGCTCCCTGAACTGTTCAAGGGCATTCTGAAAGAGCGCGTTGCGCTGCTCTCCCTCAGGCGCTTTCAACCGGCTGTGAACTAGATGCGAAGGAAGTATCCAGAGCGACTCGGCAAGCGACACCAGAAAAACGCAGGTGATGACAACAGGCATCGCCAGCAAGAAGAGTCCAAGCTGTCCCGGCATAAAGAAAATCGGTGTAAATGCGATGATGTTTGTGGCAATCGCAAGCGCGATCGCTGGACCGAGGCTGGAGAGTGTCTCTTCGGCGGCACGCAAAGCCGTCTTGCCAGCCTGTACGCCGGCAAATACGGATTCGCCGATCACAACGGCATCATCGACAACAACGCCAATAACAATGATGAACGCAAAGATCGAGATAAAGTTGATCGTAAATGGAGTAAGCGAAAACAGCGCAACGCCTCCCAACATTGCCACCGGGAGGCCCACCGCGACCCAGAACGCCACCCGGGCCTCGAGCACAAGAAACAGAAGCAGAAGAACCAGCACCAGCCCGAGGACGGCGCTTTCTGCAAGAATGCCGACACGGTCGTCGTAACTTCTTGCATCGTCGTCAAACACCACGGCGCCGATCGAAGGAAATTGCGCTTCGATCTCCTGAAGTAGTTCGTTGACCCGCTCGGACACGGCGCCGGGCGACATACCTGCGGCAGCGTAGATGGTCATCATCACGCCAAGAGAACCATTGATCCGGAAGCGCTGACCGTGGGGACGGAATCCTTCCTCGACCTCTGCAAGATCGGACAGAACCAGTGGCACACCGCTGGACGAGTCGATCAGGGCAATCTCTCCAAAGTCATCGGCGGATCGCCGCTCGGAGCCGGTCGACAGCCCATACTCCCCAGATGTCGTTCTGAGCACACCTCCGGAGAGATCGAAGCTGGCCCGCTGTATGCGCTGCGCGATGTCGCTCAGGGACAGGCCAAACAATCGGGCTCGATCCGGCGACAGCCGTACCGTCACTTCGGGCTCACCAGCCCCCTCGACCTGCACCTGCCCGACTTCCGGCAGCGCCAATAAGCGTTCGCGAGTGCGCGCGGCGAAATCATGGACGACTCGCCGGGAGGAAAAACCGTAGAACCCGATATCAATCTCGCCGCCATCATCCCGCACCTGTGTGATCGTTGGCGCTTCAAGGTCTGCAGGCAGCGACGTCAGCCCGGAAACCGCACTTCGCACTTCTTCCAGCGCACGCTGGGCATCGGCATCATCTTCCAGCAGGACAAAAATGCTGGCGACACCGGCGCTCATCTCGCTCACCACATGACGAATGTCCCGCAGCGAACCCAGGCTCCGCTCAATGGGCTCAACGACCTGGAACTCGAGTTCCGATGCTGTGGCGCCCCGATACTCCGCCCTCACTTCTAGGGTTTTGAGGATCGAGGTAGGAAACACTTCCTGGCGAATACTGAACAGAGCGATTACTCCTCCAGCTAGACAAGCCAGCATCAGGAGATTTGCTGCAGTGGGATTCCGTAGAAACCAAAGCGCAATGGAGCGGGACGATTGCCTGCCCATGTCAGCCCGCTGAGACAGCTACTTCTGCCCCATCGAAGAGACCGACGGGCCGTTCCAGGATAATCACGTCATTCACTTCAAAGCTGTCCACGACAGCCACATGAACGCCCAGCTCGCTGAGGGGCTGCACCTCATGGCGCAGCGCTTTCCCTTCACGGCAGACCCAAACCATATTTCCACTGACGAGCAGATCAGCAGGCACCAGTGCAACGGAACGCTGTGCCCGTACTTCGATTCGCGCTTGCAGATGCATCCCAAAGGCCCATCCCTCGTTGTGCAAGGGTCGATCCACTCGAACACGAATCGTCGCCAGGCGCGTGTCATCACTCAGACTCCTGACGAGGCCTTCCAGCACGCCGACAACGGGCGGCACGCTGCTTCGATTGGCAGCGCGCAATGTGATTTTCTCTATTCCCTGCTCCAGATCCTGCAACACGTCGACAGGGACCTTTAACTCAACGACGGCAGAGTCCAGTGGATACAGAGTCGCTGTGACCTCATCAACAGAAAGAAGCTGGCCCGCGACTGCGCTGACATCCACCACAAGCGCCGGCCACGGCGCGGCAATGGCAGTTCGATTCAGTGCCAGCGTCGCCCTATCCAGTTCAGCTTGCGCCGATTTCAGCTGCGCCTCCGCGTCTGCTCTCTGAGGCTCTCTCAGCGCCAGGCGTTTGCCCAGGACTGCAGGACGTTGACGACCCGCCTGTTCACGAGCGAGCCATTCCTGCTGCGCCATTCGCGCCTGGCCGCGCTCAAGTTCAACAGCAGCCTCCGCCTGGGCAACGCTCGCCTCGGCGGTAGCGACAGCGATGGCGTACTCCTGTTCATCGATGCGAACCAGCGGCTCACCAGACTCAACCTCAAAGCCCGGAATCAACTGTTCACTCACCCAGGACACCCGACCCGGAACCTGACTCGCAAGCTTCAACGAACGCCTTGGCAGAAGCATGCCGAAGGCCTGAACATCCCTGGGAAGCATGCGCCGCTCGATCGATGCAACCGAAACCGCTGTGATCGTCTGAACCGGCCCCGCCTCAGGCAGAGCCGGTCCCGTCGACAGGATGTAGCCACTGAGCAGCAGTCCTGCAGCAATGACAATTGCGATGTTCAACCAAGCCCGTCGCATCAAGTCGCCCCATGCTTTCGTCGGCCACGATAGAATCACGGAGATTGGTTAGCCGGCGCGTGCTACGCCGTACTGCAGCGCAGCAGTCACACCTTAGAGCGATCGGGGTAACGAAGAGGTTACGGCGCGTTTCAAGTCCTGCAGTACGGTCACCTGTCGGTCGGCGACTGGCTCTGAAAGCTCACCTGGGTTATTCGCTCACCGGCCACCTCTTCACTGACATAGGACCATTGGAACCGATCGCACAGCATTTTCACCAGCTGCAGGCCGAGACCGAAGCGAGACTCAGCCTCAGCAGGTTCCAGCGAGCGATCAACGGCATCGGGGACGACTGCGTTTCGAACCGACACCCTGTATGCGTCGATACAGATCCGAACCTCACCATCCGGCGCGTGCTGAAAGGCATTGCGCACCAGGTTTGAGAGCACAACTCTCACTGGCGCTACGGGCTGATGAAGGGTCTCGGATGCATCCTGAATACTGAAGGTCACAGCGCGCGCTTCCAACAGATACTGATGAGACTGAACGATCTGATCCAACTCCGCCTTCAGATCCACGACTGCCACAGAGGGGGATCTGTCTGATTGACGGTTCAGCCAGAGCAACGTTTCAATGAGCAAGCGTACTTCTTCCAGGGCACGGTATTGCCGATCAAAGCTCGCTTGTTCAACCGCACTGCGTTCTGGGCGTTGTGTGAGACGATCAATCAGCTCCACATTCGCCGACAGTATCGACAGCGGCGTTCTCAGCTCATGGCTTGCATTGCGCAGGAAAAACTGCTCCTTCTCGACCCCTTCACGCAAGCGTTCGAAAGCAGACCTCAAGCGTTGCGCAAACTGCCGAAGTTCGAGGAAGCGAAGTTCAGGAAGCTGCTCATCCGCACCGTTCTCGTCGAGCGCGGCGCTCCAGCGCTCAAGCCGCCTGAGAGGACGATCAATGCTCCGGATCACGACCAAGCACACCAAGGAGAACAACAGTGCAAACAGCCCACCGATCGCGTAAGCCACTCGTTCAGTGAAGGCGAGTTCGCTATAGTCCGAATCACTCCCCACCACGCCATGTAACAGATACAGCCAATCGCCATCGCGCAGCTCGTGAGTGTACAAAAACACAAGCTCGCAGGTATCCACGCCGCACAGATCCATAGTATCGACGGGCTTGAGACTGTCATCTCCATCGAAATCCAGGTTCACATAGCGCTGCATGTGACCAGGCGCGGGATCATCCATGGCAAACATGGATCGAAAGGCTTGAGGAACAGACTCAGGGCTTCGATACGCTGTGATCCGGGCGCCCGTGGTCTGCTGATCCGAACTGGCCGACTCACCCTTGCGCTCATAGTCGTCCGCAGCCGCTTCAAGGAACGACTGGGTCCGAAGATCAATCCCCAACTGAAGGTAGTACTCAAGCAGTTCGGTGTAGGCGACGATCATCACAACCGCGGAGCCCGCCACCAGTGAGACGAGATACCAACGCAATCGAGGGTGCCAGGTCGCACCGCTCCGATTAGTCATCGGGCGCCCGAATCGCGATGCCATGAGAGGCAACGGTGTGGATCAACTGATCTGAAAAGGGCTTATCAACTTGCTGTCGCAATCGATGAAGGTGCACCTTCAGGGCGTTGGAGTCTGGTGCTTCCGCGTCACGCCACAAAGCCGTCTCTATCGCTTTGCGACTGACGACATTGGGCGATTCCTTTGCAAGCAGGACGAGGAGTTTCCAACCGGTCGGCGTGAGCTTCAAAGGCTGTCCATCCCTGAAAGCCTCTCTCCGCGACACATCGATCACCAATGGGCCAACAACATAGCGCTGAGCCAGCGCGCTTCGGCGGTTCGAGAGCGCTCTGACCCGGGCCGTCAGCTCGCGCAGCTCGAAGGGCTTGACCAGGTAATCGTCAGTGCCGGCATCGAAGCCGGCGAGCTTGTCCTCAATGGTGTCCCTGGCAGTCAGCATGAGAACAGGTACATCGATGCCTTTGCGGCGGAGTACTTCGCATACCTCCAGGCCATCCATCCGAGGTAAATTGATATCCAGCAATATCACCTGGTAAACCTGTGCCAGGGCGAGCTCAAGACCTTGCGTGCCGGTTGCTGCGAAGTCGCAAGAGATACCTTCGATATCGAGATAGGTCATCACCGTCTCTGCCAGCGAGACATTGTCCTCCACGAGCAGTACTTGGATCGTTGCTGCCATTTGGCCCTGCCCCAAGGCTTCATCTTTGGGATGTTTCGTCGTATTTCTGTGCGTTGCGTACCAGACGTGATGTGCAGATCGCCTGGTGATCCAACTCAGTAGACACCAAAAGGGGGGATCAAGGCTACCGCAGGGACGCCCTGTCACTCGTGCCGGCGTTGAACACCCAGAACCGATACCCCAAAAAAGTGACGGCCGGCGTAATCGTGGCCATGGGAATCAGGGCGTACAGATACGCAACCTTGAGCGTATCCACCGTCAGAGTAGCGAAGACGCTATTCAACGCAAAACCGACCGCTGAGGTCACAGCGAACCGGACCAGCATGCAAGCCTGTACGATCGACACCTCGAAAACCCAGAGGCGGTTCCCGGCGAACGTCACGGCCAGAGCCAGGCAGAATGCGCCTGTATTCGCTTCTAGCGCGGTAGAGCCCATTGCCATCGCGATTGAAAAGACGAGCAGGTGCGTCAGCGTCGCAGCGCCGCCAACTGCGCCAAATTTTACGATCCTCCAGACTTCAAGAGGCAGCGGCACGAACGGATTTCTCGGGGAGAGACTCCGGCGCCGCCAGAGAGTTGACCGGTCCTTGCTCGATGGCGTCAATCAGATAGAGGGGCCTGCCCTTGACCTCGCCAAACACTCGACCGATGTACTCCCCGATGACACCCACGCCGATAAGCAGAAAGCCGTTCAAAATCAGCGTGAGCACGAGCAGCGATGCGTAACCCGGAACCTCAATTCCCAACAACAGTGTTCTGATGATCGTGTAAACGGCGTAGAAGAAGCCGAAGAACGCTGTCAGCGCGCCAATGTAGCTCCACAAGCGCAATGGCGCGGTGGAGAATGAAAAAATGCCGTCCAAAGCGTAGTTCCAGAGCTTCCAGTAGCTCCATTTGCTGACGCCCCGAAGACGAGCTGGACGCTCATAGTCAACGTAGCTGGTCGAATAGCCGATCCACGCATAGAGGCCTTTATGAAACCGGGCGCGCTCTGGCAGGGCCTTGATGGCATCGACGACCCGTCGGTCCATCAATCGAAAATCGCCTGCATTCTCAGGCAAAGCGATTTCTGAGAATCGGTTCATGACTCGATAGAACCAACGCGCCGACTGCACTTTGAATTGCGAATCGCCCGGGCGTGAGACGCGACGAGCCACGACCATGTCATAGCCTTCCTGCCATTTCGCCAGGAGGGTTGCAATCAGCTCTGGCGGGTCCTGCAGATCCGCATCCAAGGGAACCACAACCTCACCCACGGCACGATCCAATCCAGCCGCCAGTGCCCGCTCCTTCCCGAAGTTTCGGCTCAACCTCACGATTGTTACCGGCGCACCCTCGGCCTGCCATTGCCTGAGCATCTCGACGGTATCGTCCGTACACCCATCATCGACGCAAATCAGTTCAAAAGAGACGCTCAGGGCTTCAAGAACCGGCAGCAATCGCTGGAACAGATCGTTCAAGCCAGCGGCTTCGTTGTACATGGGGACAACAACCGAGAGCAGTTGACAGTTTCTAGGCGTGCGGGGG